>NZ_JBYTED010000002.1:280118-341874 GCF_058792175.1 Bacillus sp. EB106-02-03-XG38 | reverse complement strand
ACAAAAAAATAAGACCATCGCAAATGATGGCCTAAGGAAGGGGACAATTTATGTCAATTTAATTAGGGATGGAAGCTATTCAAAGACACTGGGGAATGTCTTATAAATTAGGGAGGAACAGCTCCGATACATATACTATAAAAGGTGGATGTGACCCTCATGTGAACATAGAGTGAAAGATATGAGAATTTGAGAAATGATACATATAAAATGACTATTACAAGAGTTGTAGAGTAAGAAGAAGTGTAATAGAAAGTGCCTTGTCATAAATGAAATGAAGTTCGAGTATAAATAAAAGTTGAAAACTAGGAAAAAAAGGATTATGCTCAACTATATTATAAGAATATAAGGTTTATCCCGCTGTTTAAGGTTTCTTATAAGCTTTTATTTATAAGGGGAAAAGGGAGTTAGTGAAAATGGAAGTAACAAAAAGACAAGGTCTGTATAATCGTTTTATACGATTAAATCCACCACAAATATTAGCATTAGGTTTTTTCTGCTTAATTGTGGTTGGCGGTTTGTTATTAAAGTTACCATTTGCAACGAAAGTACATATTAGTTGGGTAGATGCTTTCTTTACGGCAACGTCAGCAGCAACTGTAACGGGATTGGGAGTAGTAGATACTGCGAGTACGTTTACGATGTTTGGCGAAATCGTAATTATGTTTTTAATTCAAACAGGCGGTCTAGGTCTTATGACAATTGCCATTTTAATTGTTTGGGTATTAGGTAAAAAAATCGGATTACGCCATCGCTTATTAATTGGAGAGGCATTTAATCAGACAAATATAGGTGGTCTCGTAAAATTAGTAAAACGTGTCTTTATATTTTCAATTTGTATTGAGCTTATTGGGGTCATCTTTTTATCGTTTCGCTTTATTCCAGAGTTTGGCTTTGGAAAAGGTGTATACTATAGTGTTTTTCACGTTATTGCATCTTATAATAATGCTGGATTTGCTCTATGGCCAGATAATTTAACAAGGTATGTAGGAGATCCTATTATTAACATTGGGATTTGTTCTTTAATTGTAATAGGTGGTCTCGGTTTTACTGTATTAATTGATATATGGTATAGCCGTAGTTTTCGAAAATTATCACTTCATTCCAAAATCATGATTGTTGGAACAGTAGCGCTAA
The DNA here is from genome assembly GCF_058792175.1 of Bacillus sp. EB106-02-03-XG38. Classification (NCBI taxonomy): domain Bacteria; kingdom Bacillati; phylum Bacillota; class Bacilli; order Caryophanales; family Bacillaceae; genus Bacillus; species Bacillus sp. EB106-02-03-XG38. The sequence continues at coordinate 340,737 of NZ_JBYTED010000002.1, read as the reverse complement.
ATGTGATAGCGATGATCGTGATTTTTGTATTGGAATATAATAATGTGAAGACGTTAGGGAATTTACCTTTAAATGAAAAGTTATGGGCTTCTTTCTTCCAAGGTATTACTCCTCGTACTGCTGGATTTAATACAATTGACTATGGGGGAATGGAAGAATCATCTATATTATTTACAATGGTTTTAATGTTTATTGGTGCAGGAAGTGTATCAACAGGTGGAGGGATTAAATTAACAACGTTTGTTATTTTAGTTACATCTGTCCTTTCTTTCTTTAGAAAGAAAGAGGAAATCGTATTATTTCAGCGCACAATAAAAATGTCGACAGTAACGAGGGCGTTAGCGATTGCTGTTGCCAGTCAAATACTCATTTTTGCAGCGGTATTTGTATTAATGCTTACAGAAGACTTTAGTTTTATTCAGTTATTATTTGAAACAATTTCAGCATTTGGTACAGTAGGATTAACGATGGGGATTACTGCAAAGTTATCAGCGTTTGGAAAATGTATTATTATGTTTGTTATGTTTTGCGGATTAATTGGTCCGTTAACACTTGTCTTTTCTTTAGCGCGACCAGCAAAGCAAAAAATTAAATATCCATCGGAAGATGTATTTACAGGATAAGGTATCCCGCATAAGCGAGATACCTTTTTCTTTTTAAAAAAGGGAGAACAATAATCCGATAAGCGCTACTCGGAATAAAATTGCAATGAGTGCTGCAATTCCGCCAACAATCGCAGCGATACCACCAGTTACAGTAGCTCCGCGATTATAAGCGTAAATACCTAGTAATACAGAAACAAGACCAAATAATGTTGGGAAGGTAAAGAGCGATAAGATAGATAAGGCAAGAGCGATAAAACCAGCAGTTGATCCAGCGGCGGACGATCTTACATCATCTTTATGATCTTCCTTGTCGTAATCATAATCAATGCGCTGTGGTGCAACCTCAGCTGCATATTCTTCTTTATAGTCACTATAATCACTATCTATTCTATCTCTTTTTTTGTACTCATCAAATTTCTCAGTCAAAGTCATGACTCCTTTCATAACAAGGTTCAATAGTAGTATGTATCTCTTTTTCCTTTTTATCCGAGTATGTACAGGGAGTAATATCCATTTAAAAGGTGGAAATTGTTTTTTTGAAATAGGAAAAGTTAGTATGACTTCCTCTATTTTGGAAAGTATAAAAAAGAATAATGAGGAAAGGGTGCAATACATAATGGAACATCCAATTGAAAATTTAATGAAAACAGCAATGACAAATTTAAAAGAGATGGTAGATGTAAATACAATTGTGGGCAGCCCAGTTTCAACAGCTGACGGAAATGTAGTATTAACAGTATCACAAGTGGCTTTCGGTTTTGGAGCTGGCGGAAGTGACTTTAAAGGTGATTTTATTTCTGAAAAACATAATAATGGACAAGGGCAGCATAAAGAGCACAAGCAAAGTCATCCATTTGGAGGTGGGAGCGGGGCTGGGGTTTCGATTAGCCCAGTTGCTTTTTTAGTAGTTGGTTCTAACGGAGTGCAAGTACTGCACCTCAATAGTAGCACGCATTTAATTGAGAAGGCTTTAAATACTGTACCAAGCACTGTAGATAAATTTGTAAATAATCGTCAAAAGTGAACTTGCATTTTTTAGGGATTATGATATATTAGAAAAAGTGCGCTTTAGGATGATCGGAATAATTGAACTTTAAATATATATGATGTGTGGAATAAGGGAGAGGAATTTATGATTAATATCAAAAACTTAGTAGTTGGCTTATGTATGTTAGTAAGCGGCTTTGTTGTATATGTAATAAAAGAAAAGGCTCCATTCTAAAACAGACAAACCGTTACTGTCTGTTTTTAATTTGTAAAAAATGTTGACAAGTTATTGTATTGGTGTTAAAATTTTAATTCGTGTCTCGGTTACAGCTAGTGTAAAGTAGATAACTCTTATGAATACAATACGAAAAGTTTGCGAAAGATCGGGTAATTTTACCAACAACTTTTGTGAACAAACCCTATAAATTGTGCTTGTAAGCTTTATATGTATACTAGTGAATCAAGGAGCGGTCAGTGGAACCGTAATGATGAGAGAGAGGTAGGGCTTTCATCCAGTATATATGTTACTTTCCCGTTAGGTGAATATAAAAAAGAGGACTCCTTTTCAAAAGGAGTCCTCTTTCTTTTTATATATGAAATTTAAGTGCGACTTTCAACTTGCTGACAAATTTCATCTGTTGTTAAACCATGAGCTGTAATTACCGATCCTTTAATTGATGCATCTGCAATCCCCATCATATTGGAATCTTGCCCAGTTACAACACAACAATCGCATCCTTGTGCATCTTGTTCGGAGTGAAGGGTAACAACTTCATGTCCTTGTTGCTGAAGGGCTTGCTGAACATCTGTTAATGAGTTTTCAACGCCAATTCTAGCCATAATTCTCACCTCCTACCATCTAGTTGCTAGTATGCTCAAGTACATCGCATATATTTATGCAAAGATAGTAGGAAACATATATTTGTCTGTTATTTACAGATAGTTTGATTATAAAGTATCACTTTATTTAGTCGTTATATACACCAGTAAGCATTTGACTTACGAATTGATCGTTTAAAGTATCTTGAGTAGAAGAAGTATTTGAATGGATATCGATTGAAGCAATAAAGTTATTATGTTCTTTAATATTTGGTTCTACCTCTACATAGTTATCGAATTTACAAAAACCTTTCGTATCCATTAGATCAAATAGTTGAAGCATTTCTACTACCTCTTGTCTCGTTCCTTTAATTTGTACACACGCCATATTGATTTCCTCCTTCATTTTGACAAATTGTTTTTTAAAAATAGGATTATGATTCCGAAATGAAAAATATGAATGTTATTTTTAGACAGCGTTATTTTTATTATTTTCCCCCTTTTTCAGCAAAAGTCGTTGTATATTCCCGAATTTATAAAAACGGACGTCCGTTTATTGAATACAATAGATTCGTATCAATTGATGAAAATCCTTCTTTTAAACAAATATTTTTTTAGTGAAAATTGGCGAAAAAAAATTTTTGACTTGTTGTAAACGTTAACAACGTTATTAAATCAATATAATCAAAGATGTACGTACGATTAAAAATTATAAATTTTCTAAAAATTAACTTGATTTATTTAGAAAGGAGAGTAAACTAGGAAACAATAAAAAATTCATAGAACATAGGAGGCGCTTTCCAGTGAACGAGCAATGGATTTTCTTAAATGGAGAATTTGTTCCAAAAGACGAGGCAAAAGTTTCAGTATATGATCATGGTTATTTATATGGAGATGGAGTATTTGAAGGGATTCGAGTTTATAGCGGTAATGTTTTCCGTTTGAGAGAGCATCTTGTCCGGTTATATGAATCAGCAAAATCCATCATGTTAGAAATTCCATATTCTTTAGATGAAGTAACGAATATTGTTGTTGAGACGATTCGACAAAATAAATTATCTAATGGATACATTCGCCTAGTTGTATCGAGAGGAGCAGGAAATCTTGGATTAGATCCTGATTCTTGTAAGAAACCGAATGTAGTAGTAATTGCAGAGCAACTATCTTTATTCCCGCAAGAATATTATGAAAAAGGGATTCCAGTTGTAACAGTTGCAACGCGCCGAAACCGTCCAGATGTATTGTCGCCTCAAGTAAAATCTTTAAATTACTTAAACAATATTTTAGTTCGCATCGAAGCGAAATTGGCTGGAGTACAAGAAGCGCTTATGTTAAATGATCAAGGATATGTAGCTGAAGGCTCAGGGGATAACGTATTTATTGTAAAAGGAAATAAATTAATTACACCACCAAGTTCTGCTGGAGCATTAGAAGGTATTACACGAAACGCTATTTTAGAAATTGGTGAAAAACTTGGATATGACGTTAGAGAAGAGTTATTTACAAGACATGATGTATATGTAGCTGATGAAGTATTTTTAACAGGAACAGCAGCTGAAGTAATTGCTGTTACAACAGTAGATGGTAGAACGATTGGTTTAGGGCAAACGGGTCCACATACGAATCGTTTATTAGAAGAATTCCGAAAGTTAGTTATAACTGATGGAGAGAAGATTTACGAAGAAAATAAAGTTGGATAACAACTTTTTATAACATAAGAAAGCGTTGAGAGGGAGGAGTAGTTGATTGTGAAGCCTCACAGAGAGTCGGTGGTTGCTGAAAACCGATGGTTCACGTCGACGAACATCGCCCTTGAGTGCTAAGCTGAAGCATTTGTCTAGGCTTAGACGGTAGCTCCGTTATTAGCTAGACTCATTTATGGGTCACTGAGGCAAGAGTATTCTTGCAAAGAAGGGTGGTACCGCGAAATCTTTCGTCCCTTCAGCACATAGCTGGAGTGTGGACGTAGGATTTTTTTTATTGATAAATGTTTTCAAAAAGGGGGCTTATAAGAACAATGTCTTCAAAAACGGAAGAGAAACTGGAGACTGGTGCACAGCTATTGTTAGAAGCGCTAGAAAAGGAACGAGTAGAAGTAATTTTCGGTTATCCTGGTGGTGCTGTTTTACCTCTTTATGACGCACTCTATGACTGTGAAATTCCGCATATTTTAACAAGGCATGAGCAAGGAGCGATTCACGCTGCTGAAGGATATGCCAGAATTACTGGAAATCCAGGGGTTGTCATTGCAACGAGTGGACCAGGTGCTACAAATGTAATTACGGGTCTTGCAGATGCCATGATTGATTCGTTACCGCTTGTTGTATTTACAGGGCAAGTAGCAACAACGTTAATTGGAAGTGATGCTTTCCAAGAAGCTGATATTATGGGGCTTACGATGCCAGTGACAAAACATAACTATCAAGTGCGAAAGGCTTCAGATTTACCTCGAATTATTAAAGAAGCATTTCATATTGCTAGAACAGGAAGACCAGGCCCAGTCGTGATCGATCTTCCGAAAGATATGGTAGTAGAGAAAGGAGAACGATGTAATGATGTACAAATGGATTTACCAGGATACAACCCAAATTATGAACCGAATTTACTCCAAATAAACAAATTATTACAAGCAATTCGTGCTGCAAATAAGCCGTTAATTTTAGCTGGAGCAGGTGTATTGCATGCGAAAGCATCAAAAGAATTAACAAGTTTTGCGCGTAAATATGAAATTCCTGTTGTGCATACATTACTTGGTCTTGGTGGCTTTCCGCCAGATGATGAACTTTTTCTAGGGATGGGAGGAATGCACGGTTCTTATACAGCCAATATGGCGTTATATGAATGCGACTTACTCATTAATGTAGGCGCGAGATTTGATGATCGGCTTACTGGAAATTTAGCTTATTTTGCTAAAGGAGCGACTGTCGCACATATCGATATCGACCCAGCAGAAATCGGAAAAAATGTCCCGACTGAAATTCCTATTGTGGCAAGTGCTAAACGGGCATTGGAAGTATTACTTCAACCAGAAGGAAGGAAAGAAAATCATGATGAATGGATCTCTTTATTAAAGAGTAGAAAAGAACAATATCCATTCTCGTATAAACGAAACGCTGAAAGTATTAAGCCTCAATACGCAATTGATATGTTATATGAAATTACGAAAGGAGAAGCGATTGTAACAACAGATGTTGGGCAACATCAAATGTGGGCAGCACAATATTATCCGCTGAAAAACCCAGACAAATGGGTAACTTCAGGAGGATTAGGGACGATGGGATTTGGATTTCCAGCAGCAATTGGTGCGCAAATTGCAAAGCCTGAAGAACTAGTTATTGCAATTGTCGGTGACGCTGGATTTCAAATGACGCTGCAAGAATTAAGTGTATTAAAAGAACACTCTTTACCTGTTAAAGTATTCATTTTAAATAATGAAGCTTTAGGAATGGTAAGACAATGGCAAGATGAATTTTATAACAAAAGATATTCGCACTCTTTACTATCGTGTCAACCAGATTTCGTTGCTCTTGCGAATGCATATGGCATAAAAGGAGTTCGTATAGATGATCCACTTCTTGCAAAGAAGCAAATACAGCAGGCGATTGAATTACAAGAGCCGGTCGTAATTGATTGTCGTGTCCTTCAATCAGAAAAGGTAATGCCGATGGTTGCGCCAGGGAAAGGTGTTCACCAAATGGAGGGAGTGGAAAAAAGGTGAAGAGAATTGTTACAGCGACAGTTCGAAATCAAAGCGGTGTGTTAAACCGAATTACAGGTGTTATGACGCGAAGACATTTTAATATTGAAAGCATTTCAGTAGGCCATACGGAATCATCGGACATATCGCGGATGACGATTGTTGTACACGTTGAAAATGAACAGCAAGTGGAGCAGTTAATTAAACAACTTCATAAGCAAATTGATGTTCTGAAAGTATCAGATATTACAGAAGAAGCGATGATTGCAAGAGAACTCGCACTTATTAAAGTAGCAACATCAGTAGCAAGAGCAGAATTATATAGTTTAATTGAGCCGTTTCGAGCCACTGTAATAGATGTTGGAAAGGATTCCATAGTTGTGCAAGTAACAGGTACGCAGGAGAAAGTAGAGGCATTAATTGAATTACTTCGTCCATACGGTTTGAAAGAAATCGCTAGAACAGGTGTAACAGCATTTACACGCAGTATGAAGAAGCAAGATAAGCAAGTGATGTTAATTCAATAATCATTTAAATATAGGGGGAAATGAAAATGGCAAAGGTTTATTATGAGAAAGATGTAACGGTAAATGTATTAAAAGAAAAGAAAGTAGCAATCATCGGATACGGCTCACAAGGTCATGCGCATGCGCAAAATTTGCGTGATAACGGATTTGATGTAGTAGTAGGTTTAAGAAAAGGGAAGTCTTGGGATAAAGCGAAAGAAGATGGATTTTCTGTATATACAGTAGCAGAAGCAGCAAAGCAGGCTGATGTAGTAATGATTTTACTACCGGATGAACTGCAGCCAGAAGTATATGAAGCGGAAATTGAGCCAAATTTAAAGGCCGGAAATTCTCTCGTTTTTGCACACGGATTTAACGTTCACTTTGATCAAGTGAAACCGCCAGCGAATGTAGATGTATTTCTAGTAGCACCAAAAGGTCCAGGTCATCTTGTGCGCCGTACATTTGCGGAAGGCGGAGCTGTTCCTGCATTATTTGCAGTATATCAAGATGCAACAGGAGTTGCGACTGAGAAGGCACTTTCTTATGCTGATGGAATTGGAGCGACGAGAGCTGGTGTACTAGAAACGACATTTAAAGAAGAAACGGAAACAGATTTATTTGGAGAGCAAGCTGTACTTTGCGGAGGAGTAACTGCGCTAGTAAAAGCTGGATTTGAAACGTTAGTTGATGCCGGATATCAGCCGGAACTTGCATATTTTGAATGTTTACATGAACTAAAACTAATCGTTGACCTTATGTATGAAGGTGGACTTGAAAATATGAGATACTCAGTTTCAGATACAGCGCAGTGGGGTGACTTCGTATCAGGACCACGAGTTGTAACGGAAGATACGAAGAAAGCGATGGGGGCAGTGCTAGCAGAAATTCAAGATGGTACATTTGCAAGAGGCTGGATTGCAGAGCATAAGGCAGGAAAACCAAATTTCCATGCGACAAATGAGAAAGAAAATGAGCATGAAATCGAAGTAGTAGGGCGTAAATTACGTGAAATGATGCCTTTCGTACAGCCACGAGTAAAGGCAGGGGTCAAATAATATGAAGCAGATTTTGTTCATGGATACGACGCTACGTGATGGCGAACAATCACCAGGAGTGAATTTAAATGAACAAGAGAAATTGCAAATCGCAAGGCAATTAGAGAGACTAGGGATTAATGTCATGGAAGCTGGCTTTGCAGCAGCTTCCGAAGGTGATTTTCAATCGGTAAAACGCATCGCAAATACGATTCAAAATGCTACAGTTATGAGTTTAGCTAGAGCGAAAGAAAGTGATATTCGAAGAGCATATGAAGCGGTGAAAGGAGCTGTATCTCCCCGTCTACACGTATTTTTAGCTACGAGTGATATTCATATGAAATATAAACTTTGTATGTCTAAAGAAGATGTATTAGATAGTATTCACCGCTCGGTTACACTCGGGAAATCATTATTTCCGACAGTACAATTTTCTGCAGAAGATGCGACAAGAACAACAAGAGATTTTTTAGCTGAAGCAGTAGAAGTTGCGATTCGTGCAGGAGCGAATGTAATTAATATTCCAGATACAGTTGGATATACGAATCCAGAAGAATATTATTCTCTTTTTAAATACTTACAAGAATCCGTTCCTTCATATGAAAAAGCAATTTTCTCTTGTCATTGTCACGATGATCTTGGGATGGCTGTAGCCAATTCATTAGCTGCGGTTGAAGGGGGAGCGTTGCAAGTAGAAGGAACAATTAATGGAATTGGAGAAAGAGCAGGGAATGCAGCGCTAGAAGAAGTAGCAGTTGCTCTTCATATTAGAAAAGATGTCTATAAAGCAGAGTCTTCTATGACGCTAAAAGAAATTAAAGCGACGAGTACATTAGTAAGTAGATTAACAGGTATGGTTGTACCGAAAAATAAAGCGATCGTTGGAGCAAATGCGTTCGCTCATGAGTCAGGAATTCATCAAGACGGTGTTCTAAAGGAAGTGACAACGTATGAAATTATTGAACCGGAGCTAGTAGGCGAATCTCAAAACTTATTTGTACTTGGGAAACATTCTGGCCGTCACGCGTTTACAGAAAAAATGAAAGAGCTTGGCTATGAATTTACAGCGGAAGAACGAGATGCGGTGTTTGAAGCGTTTAAAAAATTAGCTGATCGTAAGAAGGAAATTACGGAGGAAGATTTACGTGCGCTTATGCTTGGGGAAGCAGCATTTGCGGCTCAGCAATATAACATTACGCAACTGCAAGTACATTTCGTATCAAATAGTACACAATGCGCGACAGTTGTACTAAAAGATGAGGAAGGAAATGTATACGAAGATGCAGCTACTGGTTCTGGTAGCATTGAAGCGATTTACAATGCAATCCAAAGAATTTTAGGATTAGAATGTGAATTGGCAGACTATCGCATACAATCTATTACACAAGGTCAAGATGCACTGGCTCATGTACATGTTGAATTAAAAGAAGGGACACATCAAGTATCAGGTTTTGGTGTTGCGCAAGACGTGTTGGAAGCGTCGGCGAGAGCATATGTCCATGCAGCGGGGAAATTGAAATCTTTTATCCAGCTTGTGAAATAAGTTTTAGATAGGTGAGAGAAGCATTTCTCATCTATCTAATTAAAGATCTGAAAATTCAGTTAAAAGGAGTGTTGAAATTGGAAAAACGTATCGTGTGTTTAGCTGGTGATGGTGTTGGCCCGGAAGTTATGGAAAGTGCGAAGGAAGTATTGCATATGGTAGAGAGGCTATATGGGCATCATTTTCATTTGCAAGATGAGTACTTTGGCGGGAGTGCTATCGATTTAAATGGGCAACCATTACCACAACGGACGCTTGCCGCCTGTTTAGCAAGTGATGCGGTATTACTAGGAGCAGTTGGTGGACCAAGGTGGGATGGTGCGAAAGAAAGACCAGAGAAAGGATTATTAGCTTTAAGAAAAGGGCTTGGTGTATTTGCGAACGTTCGCCCTGTAACAGTAGAAAGCACAACGGCGCATTTATCGCCATTAAAGAAGGCTGATGACATTGATTTCGTTGTCGTTCGTGAGTTAACAGGTGGGATTTATTTTTCTTATCCGAAAGAACGAACGGACGAAGTAGCAACAGATACACTTACGTATCATCGCCATGAAATTGAACGTATCGTTTCGTATGCTTTTCAACTAGCAAGTAAGCGGAAGAACAAAGTAACATCGATTGATAAGGCGAATGTTTTAGAGTCTAGTAAATTATGGAGAAATGTGACAGAAGAAGTAGCACTTCGTTATCCAGACGTTGAACTAGAACATATTTTAGTAGATGCCGCTGCGATGGAGTTAATTCGGAATCCAGGACGGTTTGATGTAATTGTAACGGAAAATTTATTTGGAGATATTTTGAGCGACGAAGCCTCAGTATTAGCTGGATCATTAGGAATGCTTCCATCAGCAAGTCACGCGGAAAAGGGACCTTCATTATACGAGCCTATTCACGGGTCAGCGCCAGATATTGCCGGAAAAAATAAGGCGAATCCAATTGCCATGATGCGCTCTGTTGCGATGATGCTTGGGCAATCGTTCGGATTAACGAGAGAAGGGTGTGCAATTGAAGAAGCCATTTCAGCGGTCCTTAAATCTGGAAAATGTACAGCCGATATCGGCGGGACTGAAACGACAACTTCATTTACGAAGGCAGTTATGCAAGAAATGGAAGAGCAAGCGTTAGTAGGGAGAGGGAGATAATGGGGAAAAGGTTGCTAGATAAACTTTGGGAAAGACACGTAGTTACGACAAACGAAAATGGATTGGATTTATTATATATCGATCTGCACCTTGTTCACGAAGTAACGTCACCGCAAGCCTTTGAAGGCTTGCGGCTTACAAATCGCACAGTCCGTAGACCAGATTTAACATTCGCAACGATGGATCATAATATCCCAACGAAAGATGTTTGGAATATTACCGATCGCATTGCGAAGCAGCAACTAGATACACTTCGGGAAAATTGTAAACAATTTCAGGTGCCATTAGCGGATATCGGAGATGAAGAGCAAGGGATCGTTCATGTTATCGGACCAGAACTTGGGCTTACGCAGCCAGGCAAAACAATTGTTTGTGGTGATAGTCATACGGCAACGCACGGTGCGTTTGGTGCGCTAGCATTCGGCATTGGTACGAGTGAAGTGGAACATGTATTGGCAACGCAAACGCTGTGGCAAAGAAAACCGAAAGCGATGGGCATTGAGTTAAAAGGGAAATTACAGAAAGGTGTTTACGCAAAAGATATTATTTTGCATCTCCTTTCAAAGTATGGTGTAGCAGTTGGAACTGGATACGTAATGGAATTTTACGGAGAGACGATTCAAGCTATGGAGATGGAAGAGAGAATGACGCTTTGTAATATGGCAATTGAAGGAGGAGCAAAAGCAGGTATTATCGCGCCAGATGAAAAAACATTTGCTTACGTAAAAAGGCGTAAATATGCACCGAAAGACTATGAAACTTTCGAGAAAAAATGGTCTGAACTTTATACAGATGCAGATGCAATGTATGATTTACATATTTCAATTGACGTTACGAATTTAGCACCGTACGTTACGTGGGGAACAAATCCGAGTATGGGTGTTCGTATTGATGAAAAATTGCCAGAAAAGCATGATGTAAATGACGAAAGAGCATTTTCTTATATGGGATTAAGTCCTGGACAAAGCACGTATGACATTCCAGTTCAGCATGTTTTTATTGGATCTTGTACAAATTCCAGGCTCTCTGATTTAGAAATTGCTGCATCTGTTGTGAAAGGGAAAAAGGTAAAAGAAGGTGTGCGAGCCCTTGTTGTGCCTGGATCGAAAAGAGTAAGGGAAGCAGCGATGCAAAAAGGACTGCACCGCATATTTGAAGAAGCAGGATTTGAATGGAGAGAACCTGGATGTTCCATGTGTCTTGGAATGAATCCAGATCAAGTACCTGAAGGAGAACATTGTGCTTCCACTTCAAATCGAAATTTTGAAGGAAGACAAGGAAAAGGGGCACGAACACATTTAGTTAGCCCAGCAATGGCGGCAGCAGCTGCGTTATATGGGCATTTTGTTGATACTAGAAAGGAGAGTTATGATGGAGCCATTTCGTATTCATAAAGGTACTGCCGCAGTACTTATGAATGATAACATTGATACAGATCAAATTATTCCGAAGCAATATTTAAAGAGAATTGAAAGGACGGGATTTGGAAAATATTTATTTGATGAGTGGCGATATGATAATGAACGACAAGAAAACCCTAATTTCCCGCTTAATGCACACGAAAGAAAAGGGGCAAGTATATTAATTACAGGTGATAATTTTGGTTGCGGTTCTTCAAGAGAACATGCACCTTGGGCACTTGCTGATTATGGTTTCCGCGTAATTATTGCCGGAGGGTTTGCAGATATTTTTTATATGAATTGTATGAAGAATGGTATGTTACCAATTGTAATGGATAAAGAAATGCGAGAGAAACTTGCGAAAACGGATGCAAAAGAAGAAATAGAAGTAGATTTAGAGAATGAAGTCATTACAACGAGTACGCACAGGTTTCATTTTACAATCGAAAAAATGTGGAAAGAAAAATTATTAAATGGTTTAGATGAAATTAGTATTACAATGCAGTATGAACAAGAAATAAAAGAGTATGAAAGAAGGGTAGCAGTATATTAAGAGATAACGGAATATTTAAAATGTATTTACATTCAGAATTAAGTATTATATACTATGTAAAAATTAGAGGAGAAAGGGAGTAAGTATTATGAAAACAATGCAATCTATTAAAATGCTTACACAACTACATCATCATACATAAAGCCCTTGAACCTAGCGTGAAAACGTGTAGGTGCAAGGGTTATTCCCGTTGTACCTACACTCTAATAAAGAGCCTTGTAGGTATATTTTACCTACAAGGCTCTTTTTATTTTCGGTTTAAGAGCACGAAATAGGCATACATTAGAAAAAGAAAGGTGTGAGAATTTAGATGACAAAATGGAAACGTGCAAACCCAAATGGAACGAGAGATTATTTATTCGAAGAATGTACGTTAATTGAAGAAGTGGAACAAAAATTAAGGCGTACTTTTTTAGAGAGGGGTTATGAAGAAATAAGGACACCAACAATAGAATTTTATGATGTGTTTGCCTTTCAAAATAGACCGATAGATGAAGAAAAGATGTATAAATTTTTTGATGAAAAGGGACGGATTATCGTCTTGCGTCCAGATATGACAATTCCTTTAGCGAGAGTGATTGGAACGCAGAGATGTGATACGTCACTTAAAGTAACGTATAGCGGGAATGTATTTCGAGCAAATGAGTCTCTTGCTGGAAAATATAATGAGATTGTACAAAGTGGTATTGAAATTATTGGGATTGATAATGTAAGAGCAGAAATTGAATGTGTCATAAGCGTCATTCAATCACTTCAAAAGTTGAAAGTACAATCTTTTACAATAGAGATTGGGCAAGTGCAGTTATATAAATGTATTGTAAAAAAGCTCTCTATTCATGAGGAAGAAGAGAGAGTACTTAGAACGTATATTGAAAGTAAAAATTATGCTGCTCTATCAAATTTTATGAGAGAAAAGAAATTAGATCGATGTGATGAAACAGTCAGATTGCTGGAGAAATTACCAAGGCTTTTTGGGAATTTAGAAGTAATTGAGGAAGCAGAAAAACTCGCATCAAGTAATGAAATGAAAATGGCTATTGCAAGAGTGAAAGAAATATATGAAGCGATTGAAAAACTAGGCTATGGATCTTACATATCAATTGATTTAGGGATGATTCAACATTTGGATTATTATACAGGTGTTATTTTCAAAGGGTATATATATGAAATTGGAGAAGAAATCGTTAGTGGCGGAAGATATGATGAGTTAATTGGAAATTTTGGAGAAATGCGGCCGGCTGTCGGACTCGCGGTGCAAGTCAATCAAATTGTGAAGGCGCTACAAGAGCAACAAGAGCCATATGAACGGAAAAGAATAGATATGATAATCCATTATGAGTTAAATAGATTAGCAGAAGCGGAACGATTACGTAGTTTACTTCAAAAGGACGGAAAAAAAGTAGAGCTATCTTTATTCTCTAATGTAAATGACACCTTTCAATTTGCAAGAAAAAATCAAATCGGAACGGTCATTGAGGCAAAGAACGAATCATTAGTAGAATATGTGTGGAAAGAAAAATGGGTAGTCCAGAAAGAAGGAGAAACCTCATGCGTAACATTCAAATTGCGTTAACGAAAGGAAGATTAGAAAAACATGTGATTCCGCTCTTTGAGCAAATTGGAATTGATTGTTCAGAACTCAAAAATAAAGGACGAAAGCTTGTCTTTCAAAGTAAAAATACAGATATCTCATTTATTTTAGTGAAAGCAGTAGATGTTGCTACTTATGTGGAACATGGAGTAGCTGATATTGGAGTTGTTGGAAAAGATGTTTTAATGGAAAACGAGAAAGATATTTATGAAATGTTAGATTTAGGAGTAGGTGTGTGTAAGTTTTGTGTTGCTTCTATTCCTACTTATAATGCGAAGAGCTACCGGAAGAAACGTATTGCGACGAAATATCCACATATTACTTCTAACTATTTTCATGATAAAGGAGAAGATGTAGAAATTATAAAAATAGAAGGTTCCGTAGAAATTGCGCCTATTCTTGGATTGGCAGATGCGATTGTTGATATTGTTGAAACAGGAAAAACATTACAAGAAAACGGGCTCATTGTATTTGAAGAAATGTATTCTATATCCGCTCGAATGATTGTAAACAAGGCTGCATTAAAAACTAAAAAAGACGAAATATTCAGTATTATAAATATGATGGAACAAGAAATTTTATCAGGAAAATAGGGGGATTAACATGGAAATCGTTTATGAAGATTTCAAAGAGGCGTTATCAAAAATAAAATTGCTAAGAGAAAACGCTAATATAATAGAAGAAACTGTTCAAAGAAGTGTAAGTGAAATCGTTCAAAATGTAAGGGAGAGTAAGGATGAGGCCCTATCTTTTTATACAAAAAAGTTTGATGGTGTAAAGGTTAAAGAATTTCGCGTAAGTGAAGAAGAAATAAAACAAGCCAGTATGTTTGTCGAAAATTCATTTTTAGAAGCGTTACAAGAGGCGAAAAAAAATATTATTTCGTATCATGAAAAGCAAAAAAGGCAATCTATATTCGATTGCGAGAGTGAAGGCATCATTAGAGGACAAATCATTCGGCCGTTAGAGAATGTAGGAGTATACGTGCCAGGCGGAACTGCTTCATATCCTTCGTCAGTATTAATGAATGTATTGCCAGCAAAACTCGCTGGTGTGAAAAAGATTGTAATGGTAACACCGCCGAGAGAAGGAGGAATTGATCCGCATATTTTAGTTGCTGCAAGCCTTGCAGGAATAGATGAAATTTATACGATAGGTGGCGCGCAGGCAATTGCTGCATTAGCATACGGGACGGAATCGATTCCGAAAGTGGATAAAATAGTTGGACCGGGAAATTTGTACGTTGCTCTGGCGAAACGAGAAGTATACGGAGTAGTGAATATTGATATGATTGCCGGACCGTCAGAAATTGTAGTTATCGCTGATGAAACAGGAAATGCAAAATATATTGCTGCTGATTTATTATCACAAGCAGAACATGACGAGAGAGCAACAGCAATTTGTATTACAACGAATATAGAGTTAGCAAAAGAGGTAGAAAAAGAGATAGAAAGACAGTTAGAAACATTACCAAGAAGCGAAATTGCACGTGAATCAATAAATAGAAATGGAGCTGTTTTTATCGTTCCTTCTTTAGATGAGGCACTGCAATTATCGAATGAAATCGCCCCGGAACATTTAGAGTTACATATAAAAGAACCGATGAATGCACTAGCTTATGTGAAACATGCAGGATCAATCTTTCTTGGGCCATATGCACCAGAACCGCTCGGTGATTATTTAGCAGGGCCGAATCATGTGTTACCGACAAGTGGAACAGCAAGATTTTTCTCACCGTTATCAGTCGATGATTTCGTGAAAAAATCAAGCTTCTTGTCTTATACAGAGGAGGCGTTAAGAGATGTACAACATCATATTGTAGAACTTGCCAATAAAGAAGGGTTACATGCGCATGCGAGAGCAATTCAAATAAGATTTGAGGAGGAAGAATGATGCGAGAGGCTAGTCAAATACGTGAGACGACAGAAACAAAAATAAAATTAAGTTTACAGCTTGATGAAGGAAAGGATGTTTCTATACAAACGGGAGTTGGATTTTTTGATCATATGCTAACTTTATTTGCAAGGCATGGAAGATTCGGTTTGCAAGTGGAGGCAGAAGGCGATGTTTTCGTTGATGCGCATCATACAGTTGAAGATGTTGGAATTGTACTCGGAAATTGTTTGAAAGAAGCATTGCAAAATAAAGAGGGGATTAATAGATACGGCTCCGCATATGTACCGATGGATGAGTCTTTAGGTTTTGTTGCAATTGATATAAGCGGACGCTCGTATATTGTATTTCAAGGAGAATTAACGAATCCGAAGCTTGGGGATTTTGATACCGAATTAACGGAAGAGTTTTTTAGAGCAGTTGCTCATGCTGCCAATATTACATTACATGCTCGTATCTTATACGGAAGCAATACACATCACAAAATTGAAGCATTATTTAAAGCGTTTGGTAGAGCGCTTAGAGAAGCAATCGAAAGAAATGCCAACATTACTGGTGTAAATTCAACGAAAGGGATGTTGTAATTGATTGCCATTATAGATTATGGAATGGGAAATATTCGTAGTGTAGAACAAGCCTTAAAGTATGTTGGAGCAGATTACATCGTAACGAGTGAGAAGGAAGAGATTTTTAGAAGTGATGGAGTGATTTTACCAGGAGTAGGTGCATTTCCAAAAGCAATGGATGAATTGGAAGAAAAAGATTTAGTGCGTGTGTTACAAGAAGTCGGCCGTTCAGGAAAACCACTTCTAGGCATTTGCTTAGGAATGCAGCTTTTATTTGAAAAAAGTGAGGAACTACAAGACTGTAACGGATTAAGTTTATTGCCAGGTGTTATTCGACAGCTAAAGGTTCCTTATAAGATTCCACATATGGGATGGAATGAGTTAAAGAAAGAGGGAGAAATGGCACTTTGGAATAGAGTGGAGGATGGTTCTTTCGTATATTATGTCCACTCTTATTACGCAGATTGTCCAAATGAAATTGTGTATGGAATAAGTGAATATGGAGTGAACGTACCTGGTTTTGTAGCAAAAGGAAGTATATATGGCGCACAGTTTCATCCTGAAAAAAGTGGTGATATAGGAATGCAAATGTTGAAAAATTTCAAAGGAGTGGTAGAAGCATGGAAATCTTCCCAGCTATCGATTTAAAAGAGGGCCGCTGCGTTAGACTGTATCAAGGAGAGTTTAGTAAAGAAACAGTAATGAATGAAGACCCGGTTGCGCAAGCGATTATATTTGAAAAGTTTGGAGCAAAAAGGTTGCACATTGTTGATTTAGATGGTGCAGTTGCTGGTGAGTCGTTAAACTTGTCCATCATTGAAAGAATTTGTAAGGCGGTACGAATTCCAGTACAAGTTGGAGGAGGAATTCGATCACTTATAGCGGTAGAGAAGCTATTGTCAGCAGGGGTAGACAAAGTGATTTTAGGAACAGCCGCTCTTTATGATAAGGCATTTTTAGAAGAAGCAGTTCTTCTATATAAAGAAAAAATCATTGTAGGCATTGATGCGAAAAATGGTTTCGTAGCAACGAGAGGTTGGCTTGATGTGTCTGAAATTTCTTACATTGATTTAGCGAAGCAAATGGAGAATGTAGGGGTTCAAACGATTGTATTTACAGACATTTCGAAAGACGGGACGCTTGCAGGGCCGAATATAGAGCAATTGGAGTTACTACAAAAAAGCGTTTCTATTCGTCTTATTGCTTCTGGAGGAGTGGCAACTATGCAAGATGTGAAAAAGTTAAATGATATGAATATATACGGTGTCATAATTGGTAAGGCTCTTTACGAGAAAACGATTGATTTAGAAGAAGTACTAGAGGTAACAAAGTTATGTTAGCGAAACGAATTATTCCTTGTCTAGATGTGAAAGAAGGGCGAGTCGTAAAAGGTGTAAATTTTATAGGGTTACAAGACGTCGGTGATCCTGTTGAAATAGCCGCTTTATATAACGAGGCGGGAGCAGATGAAATAGTATTTTTAGATATTACGGCAACGTATGAAGGACGAAAAACGATTATAGATGTTGTAGAAAAAACAGCTTCAAAAGTATTTATTCCCCTTACAGTTGGCGGGGGGATTTCAAGTGTTAAAGATATGTACAATTTACTAAGAGCTGGAGCAGATAAAGTTTCAATTAACTCAGCGGCAGTGAGAAATCCGAAGCTAATCAAAGAAGGGGCAGAACACTTTGGCTCACAATGTATCGTCGTCGCAATTGATGCTAGAAAAGTAGCCGAAGGTAAGTGGAATGTATATGTGAACGGCGGAAGAGTTGATACGGGAATGGATGCAATCTGTTGGGCAAAGCGTGTTACCGAGCTAGGAGCAGGCGAAATTTTATTAACGAGTATGGATGCAGATGGAACGAAAAACGGATATGACCTCCGCTTAACAGAAGAAATTTCAAGAAGTGTTTCCGTACCAGTCATTGCGTCAGGCGGATGTGGTCATGCTGATCACATTATAGAAGTTTTTCAAAAGACAACAGTTGATGCAGCTTTAGCGGCATCCATCTTTCATTATGGTGAGGCGACAGTGCAGGACGTAAAGAGAAAATTAAGAAATGCAAATGTTGAGGTGCGGTTATGAAACCTAACTTTTCAAAAGGACTACTACCAGCAGTCGTAATTGAAGAAGGTACAAAAGAAGTTTTAATGTTAGCTTATATGAATGAAGAAGCATATGAAAAAACGCTAGAGACGAAAAGAACATGGTTTTATTCTCGTTCAAGAAGGTCGTTATGGAATAAAGGAGAAACATCAGGACATATCCAATCTGTGCAATCTCTTTATTTAGATTGTGATCAAGATTCAATTGTTGTCGTCGTAAAGCAAGTGGGACCTGCTTGTCATACGGGAGAGAAGACATGTTTTCACTACAAAATTATATAGGGGGATACATATGGAAAACGCCTTTACATTACTATTTGAAACAATTGAAGAACGAAAGAGAAATCCACTTCCTGAATCATATACAAATTACTTATTTTCAAAAGGAGAAGATAAAATTTTAAAGAAAATTGGTGAGGAATGTACGGAAGTAATTATCGCATCTAAAAATAATGATAAAGAAGAGTTAGTGAAAGAAATGGTTGATGTACTGTATCACTGCTTCGTTTTATTAGCCGAAAAAAATATATCATTAGAAGATATTGTGGAGGAAGTAAGAGAAAGAAATGGGAAGCTTTCGAGAATAGGGGGCAGAAGAGAAATAGATACATTATAAGGGGGAATATGTATGAAAGTGGATTATCACATTCATTTAGAAGAAGGGCCGTATTCAATAGGATGGCTAGCTAAAATAAATGAAGCACTGCAACATTATGAACCGCTTAAAGAAGAAAAACATTCTATGGAATGGCTTGTGAAAACACAAGAACGCCTGCAAAGACGTGTGAAAGAAGGGCCATTTACAACGAAATGGATTGATTTATATTTAGAAGAAGCTTTGCGAAAAGGGATAAAAGAAGTTGGGATTGTCGATCATTTATACCGTTTTTATGAAGCGAAAGAATACTATGAAAGATATGTCGATATTAGTGATTCGAGGCTTGGTCGTTTACAGAAGGAATGGTTAGACCAAGTAAGGGTAGCGTCACTACATGATTTTATAAAGGCAATTGAAGAGGCAAAAGAACGTTGGAGTAAAAGAGGTGTTACGCTTAAACTTGGAATTGAAGCGGATTATTTTATTGGTGGTGAACGAAAATTACAATCTTTACTCGCATTAGGAGATTTTGATTATGTAATTGGTTCTGTTCATTTTTTAAATGGATGGGGATTTGATAATCCAGATACGAAAGAATATTTTAAGGAACATGACTTATATGCTTTATATGATACGTTTTTCAAAACAGTGGAGTGTGCAGTTCGTTCTGAGTTATTTGATATAATAGCTCATCTTGATAACATAAAAGTATTTAATTACCGGCTAGATGAGAATGAACAACTTTCTTATTATAAGGGAATTGCACGTGCGTTAGTAGAAACAAATACAGCAACGGAAATAAATGCGGGATTGTACTATCGCTATCCTGTGCGCGAGATGTGCCCGAGTCCACTATATTTACAAGTATTAGCTAAGCACGGGGTCCCGATTACACTCTCTTCAGATGCTCATTATCCGAATCATTTAGGAAAATATCTGGAAGAGAATATAAAGACGTTACGCAATCATGGTATTTCGCATGTAGCTACATTTACGAAACGAGTAAGAACGATGAGATTGTTTGAAGAAGAAGTTACAATTTTAAAATGATCATGATTTTTTGATGAAAACCCATCTTTTTGTTCAAAATAAGAAAGAATAAAAAGGAGGGTAAAGAAATGGCGAAACAACAAAATAAACAAAATGTACAAGGTGCACAGCAACAAGCGTATACTTCTGAAACGAATGCTACATCTCAATCCGTTATTGAGGAACAAATTAGTGATACAGTTGCAGAAGGAACGATCGATGTGAAGCTTGGAAAAGAATCGCAAGAGAAAGCATAAGAAGAGGGGAGACTTGCATCTCCTCTTTTTTCATGGAAAAGTGTCGATTTTCAAAACTATAATCAAATTCCTTGGTTTTTATATGTGGATTTCTTACAATGAAAGATAAGAGCTATCTTATTTTCTATAGAAGAGGTGTTAGTAGTGGCAAAAATATTAGTAGCAGGAAAAATTCCAGCAATCGGATTAGAACTATTAAAGGATCATGATGTAGAAATGTACGATAAAGAGGCGTTAATTTCTTTAGATGAATTAACAGAGCGTGTGAAAGACAAAGATGCATTGTTAAGCCTACTTTCTACAAAGGTGACAAAAGAAGTGATTGATGCGGCACCTAATTTAAAGATTGTTGCAAACTATGGTGCTGGTTACGATAATATTGATTACACGTATGCTGGAGAAAAAGGGATTTCGGTAACGAATACACCGAAAGTATCAACGGAAGCGACAGCTGAATTAACATTTGCACTTCTTTTAGCAGCTGCACGTAGAATTCCTGAGGGTGATACGTTATGTCGTACAACTGGATTTAATGGATGGGCACCGTTATTTTTCTTAGGCCGCGAAGTACATGGTAAAACAATTGGAATTATTGGCCTTGGAGAAATCGGTAAGGCAGTTGCAAAGCGTGCGAAAGCGTTTGGGATGAATGTTTTATATACGGGACCAAATCGAAAGCCTGAAGCTGAAAGTGAATTGGAAGCAACATATGTAACCTTGGAAGAATTATTACAAACGGCAGACTTTATTACAATTAACTGTGCGTATAATCCGAAATTACATCATATGATTGATGAAGAACAGTTCAAAATGATGAAGAAAACAGCGTATATTATAAATGCTTCACGTGGACCAATTATGCATGAAGCGGCACTTGCTCATGCATTAAAAACGAATGAAATTGAAGGGGCAGCTCTTGACGTGTTTGAATTTGAACCGAAAATTACGGAAGAGCTAAAAGGTTTAAAGAATGTAGTACTCGCTCCTCATGTAGGAAATGCAACATTCGAAACGCGTGATGCGATGGCTGAAATGGCAGTAAGAAATATTTTATCCGTATTAAACGGTGAAGAGCCTGTAACACCTGTAAATCAAAAAGTATTCGTTACAAAATAAAAAGAAACCTTCCAGAATCGGAAGGTTTTTTATTTGTCTTTATTTGCTCTTTTAGATGGTCTTTGTCTAAGAAATTGAGATAGCATATACAAAATATATAGTGGAATAGCAATGAATAAGAAAACAGAAAAATTACCGAACCCTGTTTGGTACATTGTGATAATGATTCCAACTAAAAATAGTGTAATGATGATGCTATATCGTGGAATTGGTACATCTTTTAAACTTGGGATACGAATGCGGCTCACCATTAAAAATGCGAACGTTACAAATACTGTAATAAGAACGATTTTTGGAATGGTATGTGAAAATAATGTTAGGAAAGCAACAAGCCCTCCCGCTGCTGTAATCGGTACCCCAGTGAAATATTTCATTGAAGTAGAAGATGGTGTTACATTAAATCGTGCTAAACGATATGCTCCGAAAAGAGGGAATAGTCCCGCTATGTATAGTCCGATGATTCCATAATTGGAGAAAGATGTGTAATACATAAGAACAGCAGGTGCGGCACCAAATGTTACGACATCTGCAAGTGAGTCAAGTTCTTTTCCCATTTGTGAATCAACACGTAATAAACGAGCAACACGCCCATCAAGACTATCTAACATCATCCCGATAAGTACTAAAATAGCAGCTGATTTATAATATCCTAAAGATGCATAGCCGATTGACAAGAATCCACTATATAAATTTCCGAGCGTAAATAAGTTTGGAATAGCTGCTCTATACAAAATCTGATCCCTTGCTTTCTGTAATAAATTCTTAATTAGTGTATGAAAGTTTACTTATTTTATCATACCATAAATTTCTTCCTCATACGAAAAAAATTCCCAATTTGTGAAAGATTTAATAGAAGAATGATTTGAAAAATAAGTAAAAAAAGAAGCAACTTTTATAAAGTTGCTTCGTGTATTATTCAAATTTCGTTGTCATTGTTCCAGTTTTATACCGATTGTTAGGATCGAAACGTAATAAATCTCCATAAATGAGTTTATCCGAGAGTTTTAATTCATTTTTTGCTTTTTCAATATTCGGTTGACATAATGTAATGTCCGCTTCTTCACCCGTATTTCGTTTATAACACATGTTTTTTGTATACACATAATCTTCCGAAACGAAGCTACCATCACGCATTACCATAAGTGGGTCTTCTTCTTTAATAAATAAGTCAGTTCCAAATTCAATCGATTGATTTGTTTTAATACCAAGTAAATGAAGTAGAGTTGGTTTAATATCAATTTGACCAGATACTTTAGAAATGACTTTTCCTTCTTGACCAGGCACATGAATAATGAGAGGGACGCGTTGTAATTGCATAGAATCAAACGGTGTAATAGCGTCTTTCCCAAGGAACTGAGCCATAGCAGCGTTATGGTTTTCAGAAATACCGTAATGGTCTCCGTAAATGATAATAACGGAATTATCATATAGCCCTTCTTCTTTTAATTGTTTAATAAATCGTTTAAGAGCTTCATCCGTGTAACGAACAGTTGGGAAGTAACGGTTTACAACACCACTTTCTGAATTGAACTCATCGACATATTGGTCTTCTGGATTTAGAAGAAACGGAAAATGGTTTGTTAAAGTAATGAATTTTGTATAGAACGGTTGTGGTAAAGATTTTAGCTTTGGAATAGATTGTTCAAAGAACTCTTTATCTTTTAATCCCCAACCGACGGACATTTGTTCTGTGCCTACGTAATCATTTAAATTAAAGTAACGATCATATCCAAGTGCAGGATACATTACATCACGATTCCAAAACGCTTTATCGTTTGAATGGAAGACAGCAGAAGTATATCCGTATTTCTTTAACTGTTCTGGTGTAGCTGTGTATTCATTTGTTGCGTGAGTAAAGAATACAGAACCGCGGTCTAACGGATAAAGTGAATTTTCAACGATAAATTCTGCATCAGATGTTTTGCCTTGTCCTGTTTGATGATAGAAGTTATCGAAATAAAAACTATCTTTAATAAATTCGTTTAAAAATGGAGTGATTTCTTTTCCATTTATTTTTTTATTAATAACAAAACTTTGTGTCGATTCCATTGAAATCAAAATGACATTTTTACCTTTTGCAGCTCCAAATAAGTTTTTATCAACTTGCTTATCTTTTGAGTCTGTATAGTTTTTAATTTCAGAGAACCCGTCACCACTTGCAAATACACGTTCAGCTGAAGATTTAGATTGAAGTGTAATATCAAATAGATGATATGTGTATAAACCTAAATTTTTCACGACAGTTTGACGGTCAAATGAGCGTGAGAACATTTGTGGTTTATAAATAACTGAAACAACAATTTGTAATGCTAGTAGAGCTGTTACACCACTAAAGAAAGTTCGCTTCTCAGAGCGAGAAAGCGGCGTTTTGTCACAAAATGCCGGGAATTTACGCGAAAGAAACATTAAAATAATCGCATCTGCAAATAACAGTAATGTTTTATACGTAAAGAGTTCTTTTATACTTGTCCCTAAATCAGCCATATTATTTGTTTGAAATAATACTGGGAACGTAACGAAATCGTTATAAAACCCATAAAACATTGCATTTCCAAATAAAATGAATGATAGTACAAAACTAATTCCAACTATAATTCGGTTTCGGTGTTTAGATGCCAATAAAGCAAAACCGAAAAATAAAAGTAGCGCAGCTATTGGATTAATAAAAAGCATAAATTCTTCAAAGAAATTATCAATTTTAATATCAAATGCTAGCTTGTACACAATATATGTTTTTATCCATAATAAAACGACTGCAACGAGTGCAAATCGCAGTTTTGGAAACAGACGTTGTAGCATAATATACTCCTCTCCTAAAAAGCATGACTGTTCTTGTGAGCCGGTTTGATTAGCGCCTCATTTTATATATACGAACAGTCCTTTATTATTATGTTTATTATACTATGAGTATCATTATACGAAAATAAAAGAGAGTTGTGGACTTTTTTATAATAATTGAGTAGAAAAAGGGCAGAAGGAGACAATATAACGGAGTTTCTATGTATGATTATTATCGTGCGCAGAAAGAATCGTGTAACAATACGGAGGTTATAATGCGAAAATTATTATATTTTATAGTATGCAGTAGTGTTATACTTTTTGCTTCACCGAGTGTGTCGGTAGCCCAATATGATGCACCTCTTATGGAAGATGCCCTTTATTCTGTTTTATTTCCGAAAATAAATAAAGCAATTGAAAAACAATATGGGAGCTTAAAACCTTATCAATGTCCGAAAATCATCAGTTTAAAAAAAGTGTATAGCGGTACATATTTATTTCAAGCGAGTATTGAAGTGACGAAGTATGAACAGGTTGGTGGGAAAATTGTTCCACCATTTGAGAAGGTAACGATTACATTTAATAACGAAGAGGGCGAATGGGAAGTAACAAAGGTTTTAGTAAAGCGATTACCAAATGATACGAAATTAAAGTGTAAAAAAACAATATAAAAAATTGTTTGACAAATAAAATGGTCCTTTGGTATTGTTAATAGCAACAATTAGATGTTTGAAAATTAAATAGACTTACCTCATCTACTCTCAAAGGTAGAGGCCGCGATAGGAAAGAGTAAGCTATGGGAGATTTAATGGAATCTGTGATCATAGGTTGAAAGGGACTATTGCCGAAATATAAGAATAACCATCTTATTCATATATTGGGACTGCATTGAATAAATGTAGTACTGTCATAAGATTTGTTTTATGGAGAGCTATTTGGAGATGTTGATGCGGTTTCTTATTTTGAGGAGATAACAACTCGTTTATTTTTTCAATATATATTTTTCCTAATAAGAAACGCGTGTGAACATTGTTCCGCGCGTTTTTTGTCTATCTAAAAGCGTGCTGCAATGAATAGAAGATTGGGGTTATGAGTTTTAGAGGAAATAAGGGAGGAATTCAAATGTATTTACACGGCACAAGCCGAATCAATGGGCAAGGACACTTAGAAATTGGAGGGTGCGATACGACGCAGCTAGCAAAACAATACGGAACACCACTTTATGTATACGATGAAGAGTCTATTCGAGGAAAGTGCCGCGCGTTTCATCGTGCTTTTAAAGAGAGTGGTTTCTCTTACCAAGTAGCATATGCAAGCAAGGCGTTCTTGTGCATGGAGATGTGCCGAGTGGCTCGTGAAGAGAATATGTCATTAGATGTTGTTTCTGGAGGAGAATTATATACTGCGCTTCAAGCTGGATTTCCGGCATCACGTATTCATTTTCACGGCAATAATAAAACAGATGAAGAAATTGTGATGGCTCTTCAGGCAAATATTGGTTGTTTTGTCGTAGATAATTTCTTAGAATTAGAGATTTTGCATGATTTAGCAGTGCAACATGGGAAATTTGTGAACATATTAATTCGTGTAACGCCAGGAGTAGAGGCGCACACACATGAATATATTACAACAGGTCAAGACGATTCGAAATTTGGATTTGGCGTGTCAAATGGTCAAGCGATGCAAGCAATTGAGCTTGCTTTACAAAAATCAAATTATAATGTGCTAGGAATTCATTCACATATCGGATCACAAATATTTGAAACGGCCGGTTTTGTGCGAGCAATTGAAGTTCTTCGTCAATTTTTAGAAGAAGTGAGAGAGCGAACAAATTATGTAGTAAAAGTGCTAAATGTGGGCGGAGGATTCGGAATACGCTACACAGAATCAGATACGCCATTAACTCTTGAGACATATGTGCGAGCTGTAACAAATGCAGTGAGGGAACAATTTACAGTATGTAATTATCCCTTGCCAGAAATATGGGTTGAACCAGGCCGTAGTATTGTAGGTGATGCTGGAACGACACTTTATACAGTCGGATCTGTGAAAGACATTCCTGGTATTCGGAAATATGTATCAGTGGATGGTGGGATGACTGATAATTTAAGACCTGCTTTATATAACGCTCGTTATGAAGCGATGTTAGCGAATCGAGGGAACGATGAGAACGAGGAAGTTGTTTCGATTGCAGGGAAATGTTGTGAGAGTGGAGATATGTTAATTTGGGATATTACTCTACCGAAAGTTGCTACTGCCGATTTATTAGCAATTTCTTGTACAGGGGCATACGGTTACTCGATGGCGAATAATTATAACCGGATTCGTAGACCAGCTGTCGTCTTCGCGAAAGGTGGCACATCACAAATTGTTGTAGAGCGCGAAACATATGAAAATATTATTGGGAACGATCGCATACGTATTAAAGAACTGGTTTAAATGGGGAAAAAGGAGTTGTTCGGATGGGCAATTCCTTTTTTATAAAATAAAATAATTAAAGTATATCGGAAAACTAGGATTGAAAAAAATCAGAATTGTGATAAAATACAAATACAAAGCTTATCAAGAGAAGCGGAGGGAACTGGCCCGACGAAGCTCGGCAACCTGCTAATAGAAAGCAAGGTGCTAAATCCAGCAAAATGGAATCCATTTTGAAAGATAAGGTAAAATATATTACCGAACAGTCTTTTCGAAATGGGAAAGATTTTTTTTATGAATAAAAAGGGGGGCTGTTCGCGTGAGCGTACGGGAACATTTTGAGGAAGTATCTGAGAAGATTCAAGCGATGCTTGCTGATATGAAATATGGTTCAATTACAATTGTTGTGCAAGATGGAAAAGTCATTCAATTAGAGAAAAGTGAAAAAGTACGTTTAAAGTAAAAAGCGCTGACTAGAAAAACTAGAGGCGGTTTTAACCTATATCATTAGGTTAAAACCGTCTTTTTGCTTTTACAGGGGGAAAGAACATGTTGACGTATGAAACGTGGGAAGAAAATAACATTTCATTTTCAGAAGAAGATGAAACGAAAGGCGCGCTATCTGTATTAAGTTGGGCTTATAAAGAATATAAAAGTGAAATTGTATACGCATGTAGCTTCGGAGTGGAAGGGATGGTATTGCTGCATCTTATAAACCAAGTAAATCCATCTGCTAAAGTTGTATTTTTAGATACAAATGTTCATTTTCAAGAAACATATGAATTAATTCAAAAAGTGCGGAGCCGATTTCCTTCATTAAATATTATAGAACAACAGCCGGAGCTTACACTTGATGAACAAGCGAAGTTGCATGGTGAGAAATTATGGGAAAGTAATCCGAATCTCTGTTGTAAAATTAGAAAAATTTTACCGTTAGAAAAATCATTAGCAGCGGAAAAAGCGTGGATATCGGGCTTAAGGAGGGAACAATCAGAAACACGTAAGCATACAAAGTTTATAAATCAAGATCATCGCTTTCAATCTATTAAAGTTTGTCCGCTCATTCATTGGACGTGGAAAGAGGTATGGCGATATGTATACAAACATAGCTTGCCGTATAACCCGCTACATGATGTTGGATATCCAAGTATTGGGTGTGAGAAATGTACGTTACCTGTAGGTGAGGGTGGCGATTCGAGAGATGGTAGATGGGCCGGGAAAGTGAAAACTGAATGCGGTCTACATTACCAATAAGATGAAATTGAAAATAAAGCTAAGAGAGGGTATAGAAAATGAGTACAAGAAATGAATTAGTAAATCTTATAGACGAGACATATGATGTATCACAAATTGAAAAAGAAATTGAACTAGACAACATTGCGTTAAGTGATTTAGAGCTATTAGCGACAGGGGGGTATAGCCCGCTTACTGGTTTCTTAGGAAAGAAAGATTATGATTCGGTCGTAGAAACGTTTCGTTTAGTTAACGGGAGTGTTTGGAGTATACCAATTACATTACCAGTAGCAGAAGAAGTAGCAGAGAGTTTAATAGCTGGAGAGAAAGTAAAACTTGTTAACGCTGGAAATGTATATGGCGTCATTCAAATAGAAGATATTTTTGTGCCTGACAAGGAAAAAGAAGCGTTACTAGTGTATAAAACGACGGATGAGGCTCATCCAGGAGTGAAAAAATTATACGAAAGACCGAATGTTTACGTTGGAGGAGCTATTATTCTTATGAAACGTTTTGAAAGTAATCCGTTTCCTTCTTATCATTTAGATCCAATTGAAACGAGAGAAGAATTTAAAAAACGTGGTTGGAAAACAGTAGTCGGATTCCAAACGAGAAATCCGGTACATCGTGCCCATGAATATATTCAAAAATCTGCTCTTGAAATTGTAGATGGCCTCTTTTTGAATCCACTCGTTGGGGAAACGAAGTCGGACGATATTCCTGCTGATGTAAGGATGGAAAGTTATGAAGTATTACTTCAAAATTATTATCCGAAAGATCGTGTCTTTTTAAGTGTATTTCCTGCGGCAATGCGTTACGCAGGACCGAGGGAAGCGATATTCCATGCGCTAGTTAGAAAGAATTTTGGATGTACACACTTTATAGTAGGGCGCGATCATGCAGGGGTAGGAGATTATTACGGTACTTATGAAGCGCAAGAAATTTTTACGAACTTTACAGTGGAAGAGTTAGGGATTACACCGCTATTTTTTGAACATAGTTTTTACTGCGCGAAATGTGAAGCGATGGCTTCGACGAAAACATGCCCGCACGGAAAAGAAGATCATGTCATTTTATCAGGTACGAAAGTAAGAGAATTATTAAGAAACGGTGAGGTTCCACCAAGTACATTCAGTCGTAAAGAAGTAGTGGAAGTGCTAATTAAAGGTTTGAAAAAAGAAGTAGTAACAGAATAGGGAGAGAATGAGATGGACACAAATATTACTTGGCATACAGCATCTGTTTCAAAAGATGAGAGAAGAATAAAAAATAGGCATCATAGTTTCGTAGTTTGGTTTACTGGATTATCAGCTTCAGGTAAATCTACAGTGGCGAACGCGGTTGCTCGTAAACTATTTGAAAAGAATATTGGAAACTATGTATTAGATGGAGATAATATACGCCACGGTTTAAATAAAGACTTAGGTTTTTCTGAAAGTGATCGTATGGAGAATATAAGAAGGATTGGCGAAGTGGCGAAGCTATTTGTAGATCAAGGTACTGTTGTTCTTACGGCGTTTATTTCACCGTTTCGAGTAGACAGAAAACAAGTTAGAGATTTATTAGCTGCAGATGAGTTTATAGAAGTGTTTGTAAAGTGTCCAATTGAAGAGTGCGAAAAGCGTGATCCGAAAGGGCTTTATAAAAAAGCAAGAAAAGGTGATATTAAAGAGTTTACAGGTATTGATTCACCGTATGAGGAACCGGAGCAAGCGGAATTAATTGTAGAAACACACAAGTATTCTATTGAAGAATGTGCAGAACAAATCGTGAAGTACTTACATGAGCGTAGTTTTATCCCGCATTAACGGACAGTAAAACTCCCATCTCAAAATTTGGCTAGGGCAAAGAAGTTAGGTGGGAGATGAACTGCCCGTAAATGCCCGATTGGTTCAACTAATAATCAGCGGGGGATGAACACTCCCCACTGATTAAAGTTTCACTTTATATAGGGGGATTAAAAAATGAGTTATGAAAAAGTATGGGCTAACAATGAAAAATTAAATCAAACTGAGAAAAATAAATTGAAAAAAGATGGATTGGAAATCTTTAATGATATTCCTTACTATGCGGAGAATGGCTTCGAATCTATTCCGAAAGAAGAGTGGGACGCATTCAAATGGGCAGGGTTGTATTTACAAAGACCGAAAGAAGCTGGATATTTTATGATGCGTGTAAATATTCCTTCAGGGATTATTACGAACGCACAGGCAGAAGTGCTTGCTTCTATCGCTGAGGATTATGGACGTGACGTAATTGATATCACGACAAGACAGGCGATTCAGTTTCATTGGTTAGAAATTCATCAAATTCCAGATATTTTCAAAAGATTAGCAAGAGTTGGGTTATCTTCAGCTGGAGCGTGTGGTGATATAACGCGTAATATTACAGGAAATCCACTTGCTGGCATTGATGCAAATGAACTGTTTGATACAACTAGTATTGTAAAAGAGGTATATGACTATTTCCAACATAATGAAGAGTTTTCTAACTTACCACGTAAATTTAAAATGTCTATTAGTTCTAATATTCATAATTCAGCAAACGCAGAGATTAATTGTGTTGCATTTACACCTGCTACGAAAGAAATAGATGGTGAGAAAAAAGTTGGTTTTCATATAAAAGTAGGTGGTGGATTATCCGCTCGTCCATATTTAGCTGATGAATTAGATGTATTCGTTTTACCAGAAGAAGTGAAGGCGGTAGCGATTGCAATTGCTACGATATTCCGTGATTTTGGATATCGCGAAAAACGTCATTTAGCTCGTTTGAAGTTTCTTGTTGCAGACTGGGGAGCAGAGAAGTTCAAAGAGAAACTACTAGAATATACAGGACCATTGCAAAGTAAAGGAGAAAGTGCTTTTAAAGGCTGGAATGCTGGATACTTTTATGGAGTTCAAGATCAAAAGCAAGATGGACTAAAATATGTAGGCTTTAATGTGCCGGTCGGGCGCCTACATGCAAAAGAAATGTTTGAGATTGCAAGAATCGCTAAGCGGTATGGAAATGGACAGATTCGTACATGTAACTCGCAAAACTTCATTATTCCGAATGTTCCGCCAGGGAATGTAACGGGTTTACTAAATGAGCCATTGTTTGAAGCGATATCAGCAAGTCCGAAATCGTTTATTGGTCATGCGGTTTCTTGCACTGGTATTGAATATTGCAACCTTGCTTTAGTAGAAACGAAAGAAAGATTGCGAAAAATTGCCGAATACTTAGATACACAGATTGCGCTTGATGTTCCGGTTCGTATTCATATGGTCGGGTGCCCGAATTCATGTGGTCAACGTCAAATTGCTGATATTGGATTACAAGGTGTGAAAATGAAAACGAAGGAAAAAGGAATTGTTGAAGCATTTGAAATATATGTAGGTGGAACGTTGTTAGATGGTGGTGCTTATAATCAAAAGTTAAAAGGGAAAATAGATGGCGAGGATCTACCTGATGTACTTGCTTCATTTATAAGTTATTTCAAAGAGAATAAATTACCAGCTGAAACGTTTTATGATTTTGTCGGTCGTATTGGTGTAGATACATTACAAGTCGCGTTAGATAACGTGCTAGAAGAAGTAATAGCGTCTTAGGAGGGACAATATGGATTTATATCGATTTGAAGCTGTGTTAATAAATAGTATTGTTCCGATTGTTGTCGTTGCTCAAAGTGAAGAACAGGCATTTAAGCTCGCGGAGATGGAGCTTGAAAAGCATTTTTTACCGTTGCCAGAAGTAAAGGAGATTTCCCTATTTGAAAAAAAGAAGATTCGAAAAGGGGCGGCTTTTGTTATTCATGAGTAGGGAACAGATGATACGAAATAAAGAAAACTTCCATTCATATATAAGGATGGAAGTTTCATTTTAATGGTAGAAATGAGGAGAGATGATGGGGAAGGTTTATATCGTTGGGGCAGGTCCTGGTGATCCAGATTTAATTACTGTGAAAGGCTTGAAATGTATTGAGAAGGCAGATGTTATTTTGTACGACCGTCTCGTAAATAAGGAGTTACTTTCCTATGCAAAGCCTGAAGCGGATTTAATTTATTGCGGAAAACTACCAAATTATCACACGATGAAGCAAGAGACAATTAACACGTTTCTTATTAAATATGCGAAAAAAGGAAAAGTTGTAACGAGGCTTAAGGGCGGCGATCCATTTGTATTTGGTAGAGGGGGAGAAGAAGCTGAAGCGTTAGCAAAGCAAGGTGTACCGTTTGAAATTGTTCCTGGTATTTCAGCTGGAATAGCTGCTCCTGCTTATGCTGGTATTCCAGTGACACATCGTGATGCAAGTGCAAGTTTTGCTATTGTAACGGGGCATAGGAAAGAAGATGCTGAAGAAGAAGTGAAGTGGGAACATTTAGCGAAAGGTGTAGAGACTTTAGCTGTATATATGGGGGTTAGTAATTTACCCTACATATGTGAACAACTGATAAAGCATGGAAAAGATACAAGTACGCCTGCTGCCATTATTGAGCGAGGAACGACATCTATGCAGCGCACAGTTGTTGGGACGTTAGGGACAATTGTAGATGTTGCCAAAAAAGAACAAATTCAAAATCCGAGCATGATTGTAATTGGAGAAGTGGTTCGTTTTAGAGAAAAAATCCATTGGTTTGAGAAACAGACAGAAAGTACGTATCAAGTAAGTGGAGTGTTATAAAATGAAAGCCATCTTATATATATGTCATGGAAGTCGTTTGAAAGCAGCTAAAGAAGAAGCGGTTTCGTTTATTACGTCATGCATGAACCGTGTAGAGGCAAGTATTCAAGAAGTTTGTTTTTTGGAGTTAGCGAGTCCGACTATTGATGAAGGGTTCCGTACATGTGTGAAGCGTGGTGCTACAGAGATTATTGTTATTCCAGTTTTTTTATTAGCGGCAGGTCATGTGAAAAAAGATATCCCGTTTGAATTGGAAAAGTTAAATAATCAATTTCCAAGTGTTAAAGTGACCTATGGTAACCCATTTGGTGTATCAGAAACACTTGTTAAATCGGTATATGGCGGAAGTGGAATTGAACAGGAAGATAAGAATGAAGTGACGCTACTTCTCGTTGCAAGAGGGAGTAGCGACCCTGAAGTATTAAAAGATATAAACTGGATCGCTTCTTTATTTCAAACGGAAGAGAAAATTAAAAAAGTAGAGGTTTGTTATTTAGCGGCTGCCGAGCCGAAATTTGAGGAGAAGTTAAAGGAAGTTGTAAAACGAAAAGAAAAGAACATCGTTGTGCTACCTTACTTGTTATTTACAGGTTTACTTATGAAACATATTGAAAAAGAAGTGGGCCAATATGAGTTGTGTGATATAAAAATAAGTCCGTATTTAGGAAAGAATGAAGCGTTTCAATATATGTTAATTCAAAAAACGAAGAAATTATTGAAGGGAGATCAATATGTATCCACTTACAGTGCGAGTTGAGAAGAAACGTGTTGTTGTCATTGGTGGAGGGAAAGTTGCGGGTTTTAAAATTATTCCTTTACTAAAACAAGGTGCGGATATAGTTGTGGTAAGTCCTGAATTGGATGCAAATTTAGTAAAACTAGTGGAAGAAAAGCAAATTCGTTGGTATCAAAGGGAGTATGAAAAAAGTGATATTAAAGACGCTTTTTTAGTTGTTGCAGCGAGTGGTGATGCCGTATTAAATGAACAAATTGCTGAAGATAGCGCAGAAAATCAATTAGTAAATGTTATTACGAACCCGGAAAGTGGGAATGTTCATTTTCCAGCGGCGATTCATCGTGGATTACTGAATGTGGCTGTGTCTACTGGAGGAGCGAGTCCGAAACTGGCAAAAAAAATTCGTGATGATATCGCAAATAAATATGATGAGGCGTATGAAGCGTATCTTGATTTTTTATACGAAGTTAGAATAAAAGTGAAAGAATTACAAATAGAGAAAAAGCAGAGAAATATATTGTTGCAAGAAGTATTAAAGTCAGTATATGTTCAAAATGAACAAAAAAGGGAATTGTTTTTACGAGAATTAGAGAGAAGAGTTCATATAGGATAATGAATAAATTGTACTTTACAACTATAAAAATATAATTTATAATCACAAGTAACTTCAATAAATGAAATCGATGAGCAAGAAGAGTATGTATATTTGATACGTTCAGAGAGCTGGGGTAAGGTGTGAGCCCGGTACGATAAAATATACAGAATGGGCTTGCGAGAGGTATGTTGAACATTGTAGTAGGCAACCCGGGTTCCGCCGTTAAAAGGATAGAGTATCGGAATTTTCCTGTACTTGAACAAGTGGGATTTATCAATCCAATTGAGGTGGTACCACGGTATTTACATTACATATATCGTCCTCTACATGCATATTTGCGTGTAGGGGACTTTTTTATTTTCTAAAGGAGGTGTGCGAGTATGAAATGAAAGTGTATAATTAACAAAAGTTTAAATATTCAGAAAAGGAGAATTTATGATGAAAGAAACACAGCAATGGACGTCGAAAATAGGCTTTGTACTCGCAGCAGCCGGAGCCGCAGTAGGTCTTGGTGCCATATGGAAATTTCCATATGTTGCAGGTAATGGTGGGGGAGGCGCATTCTTCCTTGTATTTTTACTATTAACTTTATTTATAGGTATGCCACTTCTTTTAGCTGAATTTGTTATTGGACGTAGTACGCAAAAAGAGGCAGTTACAGCGTATAAAGTATTGGTGCCAAATAGCAAGTTATATCCTTGGATTGGTCGTATGGGTGTTGTTACTTGTTTTAGTGTACTATCTTTTTATAGTGTTGTAGGTGGATGGATTTTACTGTACTTATATTATAGTGTCACAGGAAGCTTCTGGAATGGTGTTGTTGATTATGGACAATTGTTTGGTGAAACGATTTCAAATCCAGTAAGCGCAATTGGAGCGCAATTTATCTTTATGCTTTGCACTATTTTTGTTGTAAGTAAAGGTGTAGAGAAAGGGATAGAAAAAGCAAGTAAGTATATGATGCCGCTATTATTTATTTTATTTATTGCGATCATTGTTCGTGCGTTAACACTCGATGGTGCTTTTGCTGGAGTAGAGTTCTTCTTAAAACCAGATTTTTCAAAGCTGACAGCAGATACAATTTTATACGCGATGGGACAATCGTTCTTCTCGTTAACAGTTGGAGCCTCAGTAATGGTAACGTATAGTTCATATTTAAAGAAAGAAGAGCATTTAGCTAAATCAGCAACATCTATTGTAAGTTTAACTGTTTTTATTACAGTACTTGCAGGATTAGCAATCTTCCCGGCGATTTTTGCATTAGGCGTTAAGCCGACTGAAGGACCAGGACTACTGTTTATCGTCCTTCCAGCAGTATTTGCGAAAATACCATTTGGACAATTTTTCTTTATTATGTTTTTAGTTTTATTCTTCTTTGCAACATTAACATCGGCGATTTCTATGCTTGAAATTGTAGTAGCATCTGTTGCAAAAGATAATGAGAAAAAGCGTCCGTCAGCATCATTATTAATTGGTATTCTTATTTTTGCAGTTGGAATACCGTCAGCTCTATCGTTTGGAATTATGAGTGATGTGAAAATATTCGGAAAAACATTCTTTGATTTAGTCGATTTCTCGGTAAGTAACGTATTGCTGCCGCTTGGTGTACTAGCCATTTCGCTATTCGTACCAAATAAAATGAGTAAAGAAATGTTAATGAAAGAATTAGAAGTTACGGAAACGAAAGGGAAAACATTATTTAATATTTGGTTCTTCTTACTTCGTTACGTTATTCCAGTAACGGTAATCATTGTATTTTTAAATGCGATAGGTGTATTTAAAATGTTTGCATAATAAAAAGACGGAGATTTCTCCGTCTTTTTATTATGTTGTAGGTGTATTTAATAAGCGGTTATAGGCTTTATAGGCTGTGACGACTGCAATAAATGATCCAATTAAAAATAACGCTGAGCCGCCAAATGTAAATAACCGGCCAATGTAAGTTTCTCTAGCTTCTTCTATTTTTTGTTGTAATTGTGTATTCATATGATTCACCCCGTAAAATATAGGCATTTAGTTGTAGTCTATGTGGATTGCCTATGGTGTGTGAAGTGAAAATAAAAAAGCTCGGTATGCACCGAGTTTTTTATAATCCGATATAAGGAGATGGATCAACTGCGTTTGTCTTACCGACATTCCATTCTCCAAGGTGAAGTTCGAAGTGTAAATGTTGTCCGTATGATTGGCCAGTATTTCCCATAAATCCAAGTTGAGTGCCTTGTTTTACAGTTTGTCCATTCGATACAGAACGGCTGCTCATATGAGCATATACTGTCGTATATGTTTTTCCGTTTATACGGTGAGATAAGTACACAACGTTTCCGTAACTAGATGATAATTCTGAGCGAATAACAACGCCATCTGCAGCAGCGATAATTGGAACAGTTCCTGAAGCGGCGATATCAATTCCTTTATGGTTATCTAAAGAACGTGCGCCAAATCCAGAAGTTTTTGATCCTGCTGCTGGTTTAATAAATCCGCCGATATTTGTATCGTGCGGTACCGGAGCGGCCTGAGCTGGTGTGGTAGCTTGTTTGCGAGCTTCCTCTGCCTTACGTGCCTCTTCAGCTTTACGAGCTTCTTCTGCTCGTTTTTCTTCTTCAATTGCTTTTTGAACAGCTTGACGCTGATTTTCTAAAATACCTTTAGATTCTTCTAATCCTTCAATCTCTGAATCTACTTTTGCTACTTTCGTATGTAGATCGTTAATAAAGGTTTGTTGCTGTTGTTGGTTCGTTTGCAACTCTTGTTGTTTTTGAACTAATTTCTGTTCAGCTTCTTGTAGTTGTTGCTCTTTTTTCTCAACAGATTCTTTTTCTTTCGTAACAGCATTTTGATCAGTTGTTTGTTTTTTCACGATATCAGTATCGTTATTTAAAATTAAACTTACAGAATACATATTATCAACAAGATCAGCAATGTTTGCAGAATTTGTTATTACTTCTGTAATGATATTTGTGCGAGGTTTTTCTTGCATAGATTGCAGTCGTTGCTTAATAACTTCCTGACGAGTATCTATGTTTGTTTGTAATTGTTCGATATGTTTCTTTTTTTCGGTAATTACTTGTTGTGTTTTACTAATTTCTTTTTTTGTATCGTTTAATTCAGCCTCGTTTTTATTAATAGAAGTAGTTAAATCGTCAATTTTCTTTTGTAATTCCTGAATTTCTTTTTCTATTTGTTCTTTCTCAGCTGATTTATTTTGTAAGTCATTTTGTTTTCCTTCTAATTCGGATTGAATATCAGATAATTTATCTTGATTTGTTTCAGCGTAGACGGGTGAAAGTAACGGAGAAACAAAAATTGTTCCTGCTGCTAAAACACTAAACGCTGCAAATTTCTTTTTCATGGTTGTCTAACTCCTTTCCCTATGAATGTTATATATCATAAGAAGGAGAGTGTCTATCGTTGTAATCATAATGTAAAGAAAAATTTATAAAATTGCTAAGTTTTGTCGGAATTTATCATTTTTCAACGGTAATTGTCATGGTGGATGCATATTTTTGTTCGTGTAACAAGGACATATTTCTAGTTTTTTGTAAAATAAAGGAAAAATATATTTGTTTTATATAGTAAAATATCAAATGAAAACCCTATAAAACACTCATAAGGAATCGTTCTCATGTGAGGTTTTCTGACATGGGTTTTGTTTTTGTCAAGAAAATTATTTGTGTTCAGGAAAAGTTATTTTGTTGTCAGATTTTAAATTTTGATTTATGATTTTTAACAGGGACAAAATGTAGTGAATTGTCGAATAATATGTAATACTCTTAATTTCGAGTTTTATAGAGATAGAATGAGAGATAGAGTGACACATCGAAGAGGGGGTTACAACAAATATGAAAAGAATAGGACTTGCATGGCAAATATTAATTGGTCTTGCGCTAGGTATTGCAGTTGGGGCAATTTTCTTTGGCAATCCGGCAGTGGTGAGTTATTTACAACCAATTGGTGATATTTTTATCCGATTAATTAAAATGATCGTTGTACCGATTGTTGTAGCAAGTATTGTTGTTGGGGTTGCTGGTGTTGGCGATGTTAAAAAATTAGGCCGACTAGGCGGAAAAACAATTATTTACTTTGAAATAATTACAACAATTGCAATTATTGTCGGTCTATTAATTGCGAATATTTTCCAACCAGGAAAAGGCGTAAATATGGAGCAGTTAACAAAGACAGATATTTCGAAATATACACATACGACAGAGCAAGTACAAAGTCATTCATTTGCAGATACATTTGTAAATATTGTTCCAACGAACATTATGAAGTCATTAGCTGACGGAGATATGCTTGCTATTATCTTCTTCTCTGTATTATTTGGTTTAGGTGTAGCAGCAATTGGTGAAAGAGGAAGACCGGTTCTTCAATTTTTCCAAGGTGTAGCTGATGCAATGTTTTACGTAACGAACCAAGTTATGAAATTTGCACCATTTGGTGTATTCGCATTAATTGGTGTTACAGTATCTACATTTGGTTTAGCTTCATTAATTCCGTTAGGGAAATTATTAATTGTAGTATACGGGGCAATGATTTTCTTCGTTGTAGTTGTCTTAGGACTTACAGCGAAAATATTTGGAATTAACATTTTCCAATTCTTTAAAATTTTAAAAGACGAGCTGATCTTAGCGTATTCAACAGCAAGTTCAGAAACAGTTTTACCTAAAATTATGGAGAAAATGGAAAAGTTCGGTTGCCCGAAAGCAATTACATCTTTCGTTATTCCGACAGGCTATTCATTTAACTTAGATGGATCAACTTTATATCAAGCAATTGCAGCTCTTTTCTTGGCACAAATGTACGGTATTGATTTATCTATTTCTCAACAAATTACATTATTACTTGTATTAATGGTTACATCAAAAGGTATCGCGGGTGTACCGGGCGTATCATTCGTTGTATTATTAGCAACACTTGGTACAGTAGGTATTCCTGCTGAAGGTTTAGCCTTCATCGCTGGTATTGACCGTATTTTAGATATGGCTCGTACAGCAGTTAACGTTGTAGGTAACTCTTTAGCAGCTGTAGTTATGTCTAAGTGGGAAGGTCAATATGACGCTGAAAAAGGGCAGGCCTATTTGAAAGAAATTTCTAATAAGCAAGCAGCTTAATTATAATTTGAACAAGCTCTCACATAATATGTGGGGGCTTTTCTATATAGAAGGGAAGCGGACGTAATGAAACGTAAATATGGTGACGGTTCTTCGTGGAAGCGACTAATAGAGAAAGATTATACGGTTAAGCAAATAGAAGAGGGAATGCTAGGAATACTGGAAATAAAAAAGGTGAGAGAACCGAGTTGTAAAGAATATGATGGTAAAGAACTTTGTATTGCAGGGAATCAATATACGTGGATTCAATATTTCATAAACGGGAAAAACTTTGCGATTACCGCAATGTTAAATGATCAGAAAAAATTAGTGCAATATTATATCGATGTGGCGAAAGAATATGGAATAGACGACCGTGGTTTGCCGTATTTTGATGATTTATATTTAGATGTAGTATTATTATCGAACGGTAAAATGTATATATTGGATGAAGATGAGTTAGAGGATGCTTATAAAAGTGGTGATGTTACAAAAGAAGAGTATGAGTTAGCTTGGTATACTACGAAATGGATAATAGATGCAATAAAAAATAGTGAATTTTATTGGATTTCAATATTGGAAGAAGAAATCAAAAAGTTAAAATGATTGTTGTATTCAAATTTTTGCATAATTACCAAAAAAATCTATACAAAAAATAATTGACTTTTGTTTTGTAAGCGAGTAAAGTTAGGGAAGAAATTATTATTAAAAAATAAATATGAAACCTTCTTATAAAGAGAGGCGGAGGGACTGGCCCTACGATGCCTCGGCAGCGGACTCGATTTCAGAGTGCTGTGCCAAATCCAGCAAGCATGTGCTTGAAAGATGAGAAGAGTGTTTCTTATAGATGTATAAGACCTCTTCTCATTGGAAGAGGTCTTTTGTTATTCATTAGAAAAAGGTTGAAACTAGGGAGAGATGGTACTTTGAAAGAAACGAGAGGAAATGGCTTGGCTTTATTACCACTTGGGATATTTTTGGCGCTATTTATTGGTTCTGGAATTATTACAGGTGATTTCTATAAATTGCCGATACTTGTAGCAATTTCAATTGCTGTAGGGGTCGCTTTAGCAATGAACCGTAAAGAAAGCTTTCATGTAAAAGTAGAACGATTTGCTAAAGGTGCAGGGAACCCAGATATTATGATTATGGTTCTAATTTTTGTCCTGGCAGGAGCATTTTCTGAAACAGCAAAAGGGATGGGCGGCGTTGATTCTACAGTTAACTTAGCGTTATCCATTTTACCGCAAGGATTTATCGTAGCTGGAATTTTTGTTATAGGGGCATTTATTTCATTGGCGATGGGAACCTCAATGGGAACAATTGCTGCATTAGCACCAATTGCTGTAGGTATTAGTGGGCAAACTGATATCTCCATTGCACTTACGATGGCTACTGTTGTTGGCGGAGCGATGTTTGGTGATAATTTATCCTTTATTTCAGATACAACAATCGCAGCTGTACGCTCACAAGGAACAGAAATGAAAGATAAATTTAAAACGAACTTTTTAATTGTATTACCAGCAGCGATTATTACAATTGTACTATTAGTAATCATTACTTTAGGAAGCGACACGCAAATTAAAGCACATAGCTTTGACTGGATAAAGATTTTACCGTATGCAGGAGTACTGATTACAGCATTACTTGGCTGGAATGTACTTATTGTATTAACTGGTGGAACTGTACTATCCGGCGTTATTGGTCTTTTAGATGGAAGTTATACGTTAGAGAGTTTCTTTAAAAGTGTAACGACTGGAATGGGCGGTATGATGGAGTTAGTATTACTTGCTATTTTAATTGGCGGTATGGTCGAACTAATTCAATATAATGGTGGTATTCAATATTTAATGAATATTTTAACGCGTAACATTCGTTCAAAAAAAGGAGCGGAGTTTGGTATCGCTGGTTTAGTAGGTATGACGAATATGTGTACAGCGAATAATACGATTTCTATTATCTTTACAGGTCCGCTTGCGAAAAATATTGCAGATCAATATGAAATTGATCCCCGTAAATCAGCGAGTGTATTAGATCTTTTCTCATGCTGTGTACAAGGATTAATACCGTACGGCGCGCAAATGTTAACAGCAGCAGGATTTGCGGCGTTATCTCCGATTGAATTGTTACCATATGCGTTTTATCCGATCTTAGTTGGAGTATGTGGAATAATTTCTATATTAATTGGTTTCCCGAGGTTTTCTAAAGTAGCGGGAAAGAAAGAGTATCATAAAACAGCATAATGAAAAATGAAGTTTATGAAATGAAACGAAAGCCGTACAGAGAATGTCCTCTGTACGGCTTTTTATATGTGCTAAAAGAGTGAATGATGAGATGTTACCTTATGTCTTTACAAAAGGCTGAATGCAACTCAGTCTTAAGTCTGAGTAGAAAACGGTTCTTAAGCTCGTTATGGAAAAAAGAAAAAATAGTTAAGATAAGAGTATCAAATCGAAGGGAGGCAAGCACAAGATGAAACAATTTCTAGCGTTTATCGCGGCTGGTATTTTAGCTTTAATTGCTCTTGGCAGTCTTGCTGGTATTATAGGATTCGCAATTGGAGCAGGAGTTGTGTACTGGAGCTATAAATCATTTGTGCGAGCACAATCATTTTTTGGAAAGTTAGCTTGGGGTATTGTTGGTTTAATCGGCTTGTCCATCGCCCTTTCTCATTCCCCAGCATTAATCGGTATTGCAGCATTAGTAGTTCTATACTACGGAT
This sequence comes from Bacillus sp. EB106-02-03-XG38, assembly GCF_058792175.1. Classification (NCBI taxonomy): domain Bacteria; kingdom Bacillati; phylum Bacillota; class Bacilli; order Caryophanales; family Bacillaceae; genus Bacillus; species Bacillus sp. EB106-02-03-XG38. The sequence continues at coordinate 299,054 of NZ_JBYTED010000002.1, read as the reverse complement.
ACCGTGAGTGGAAAAAAGAAAAAGATGTAGTTGTTGATTCTGCTCCAGAAAGTTCTAAACCATATAGCAACTTTGAAGATGAGTGGAACAAGTTAATGAAAAACTAATATAAAATAAATCAAATTTATAAAGTAGAAGAGAGGAAGATTATAATGAAACAATCTTTATTCGGACGTGTACGCGATGCAATTTTAGCAGATTTTCATAATGTGTTAGATGAGAAAGAAAGAAAAAATCCAATTGCTATGTTAAACCAATATTTACGCGATAGTGAGCGTGAAATAACAAAAATTGAAAAGTTAATTCAGCGTCATAAAACATTAAAATCTAATTTCGCTCGTGAGCTTGAGCAAGCACGTTATTTCGTGAATAAAAGATCAAAACAGGCTATTATCGCTCAAGAAGCAGGCGAATTACAGTTACACGAACGTGCATTAGAGGAAGTAGCTTATTATGAAGGGCAAGTCACTCGATTAGAAGAAATGTATGCAGGTGTTGTAGAGCAAATTGATGAGTTAGAGCGTCGTCTTTCTGAAATGAAAAATAAATTAAAAGAAATGCACGCAAAGCGTATGGAATTAATGGCACGTGAAAATATGGCACATGCAAATCGTCGTATGAATACTGCGATGCATAAAATGGATGAAAATAATCCATTCTTACGATTTGAGGAAATTGAGGATCATATTCGTGACTTAGAAACTCGTATGAATGAGGAGCATGAACGCGACACATTTGATATGAAGATTGCAAAGCTTGAGCGTGATATGAAGGAAAAGAATGATGTATCGTTAACGAAAGAATTAACAAAATAATAGTAGTATATTATAAAACAGGCTTATGATATAGTGATAGGAGAAAAGGTGTTGGAAAGCAATGCCTTTTCTTCTATGTATATGTGACAAGGAGGGGGGAGCTGAAATGAAGAAACATTTTTCAAAAACACAGTTAATGGGGATGCTCCTCATCATATTTGGATTCGGTCTTTTTCTTGATATGATACTTGGACATTTTGAACCGGGTGGTCTTATTTTTGCATTTATTATGCTTATGTTTGGAAGGCATTATCGTAAAAAGAATCGTTATGTGCGGGGAAATGTATTTTTATTTGTTGGTGGTATCGTATTTTTATTCTTCTTATTCTCATCAGCAGCATTTGTTCTTGTCGTATTCGCTTGTTTAGCTTTAATTGGTTATCAATTGATTCAACAAGGACATAAGCAAAAGGCAATGAAGGTTGAAATTAAAGAAAAAGGGATTATAGACGAAGAAAAGCAAATATATCGTACAGAACCATATTTGAAAAATATGTTTGTCGGTAATGTACGAATGATGGATCATATTTATGAACTTGAGGATATTAATGTTCAATATGGTGCTTGTGATGTAGAAATAGATTTAACAACTGCTATGATTCCAGAAGGAGAAACGGTAATTGTTATTCGGGGTGTCGTTGGTAATATTCGTTTATATGTGCCATATGATATTGAACTGTCTTTAAATCATTCTGTTATTGTTGGACGGGTGCTCTTGCCAGGGCATGAAGAGACAGGGTTTAACCGCAATGTTACATTTAGAACAGAGCAGTATAAAGAGGCTCCTCGTCGTATTAAAATTATTTCTTCGCTTGTCGTAGGCGATACGGAAGTGAGGAAAGTATAATGAAGAAACAAAAAAATATTTCGTGGATGTATATTCGTTATTCTATGTTGTCCTCTATTAGTATCGCACTCATTTGTACAATTGTATATGTATGGAAGAGCGAGCAACAAGTGTATGATTTATTATGGAAAGAATCCATCGCTTCTGTTCCAATTGGCTTGTTTATTATGACTACAAGTTTACTTATCGGGGGAATTGTAGGATATGCAATCGGTTACTATATAGAGCAGCGTATACAAGGATTAAATACGTTTTTATTTGAAGTAGAGCGAGGGAATTTTCCGAGCGATGTTTCGTTTACTGCAGATGATGAATTTCATGAAGTGGAACGAAAAGTAATCGTTCTCGCGCGTCGATTAGAGGAGCAAGCTGGACTCTTTCAAAAAGTAACGAATGAACGAGCTCATTGGAATGAAGAGATGAGACAAGAAGCGATTTCCCAGGAAAGGCATCGATTGGCGAGGGAGCTGCATGATTCTGTAAGTCAGCAGCTTTTTGCAATGTCGATGATGATGTCGGCTATTAATGAACAAGTAGCTGAATTTCCAGAAACGACGAAAAAGCAGTTGCAGCTCGTTGAAAATATGGTTGTAAATGCACAGTCAGAAATGAGAGCATTGCTTCTTCATTTACGCCCAGTGCAGTTAGAAGGTAAGAAACTAACAGAGGGTATAGAGGAGCTTTTAACAGAGTTGTCTAGAAAGCAACATATGAAAATTGAATGGTTAATTGAGCCAATAGAATTGAAAAAAGGTGTAGAAGATCATTTATTCCGTATTGTACAAGAGGCGTTGTCTAATACTTTACGACATGCGAAGGCAAAGAAAACGGAAGTACGTCTTCGAAAAATTGATCAATATGCAATATTGAAAATTATTGATGATGGCGTGGGATTTGAAGTCGGAGTTAATAAAGCTGGTTCATATGGTTTAAGATCCATGCAAGAGCGTGTTCATGAAATTGGTGGGACATTAAAAGTGCTTAGTTTTCCGGCTAAAGGTACGCAAATAGAAGTGAAAGTACCGATTATGATTGAGAGAGGGGGAGAATCATGATAAAAGTATTACTAGTGGATGATCATGAAATGGTTCGAATGGGTGTATCAGCATATTTATCAACACAGCCAGATATTGAAGTAGTTGGAGAAGCTGAAAATGGAAGAAAAGGTTCAGAGTTAGCTTTGCAATTAAGACCGGATATTATTTTGATGGACCTTGTCATGGACGAGATGGATGGGGTTGAAGCAACACGAGCTATTATTCAAGAATGGCCAGAAGCGAAAATTGTAGTTGTAACGAGTTTTTTAGATGACGAAAAATTGTACCCAGTAATTGAGGCCGGAGCGACAAGTTATTTATTAAAAACATCAAGAGCGAGTGACATAGCAGACGCTGTACGAGCTACTTATGATGGAGAAACGGTATTAGAGCCAAAAGTTACTGGTAAAATGATGTCTCGTATGCGTCAGAAGAAGGAACAACCTTTGCATGAGGAGTTAACAGAAAGAGAGTCTGAAATTTTGTTATTAATTGCAGAAGGAAAAAGTAATCAAGAGATTGCAGATGAATTGTTTATTGCCCTAAAAACAGTAAAGACACATGTAAGTAATATATTAAATAAGCTAAATGTAAGTGACCGGACACAGGCGGTTATTTATGCGTTTAGACATCAATTGACGAAATGATAAGGTGAAACTTTAAGCGGTGGGGAGTTATCCCCACTGCTTATTAGTTTGCGCCAAATCTTTTTATTGACGTTAATAAATGTAAACGTTATCATTAAATTGTTAACAGTACATACAAAGGGGAGAATGTATATGTTAGTTCAAACTATATTTGGCATGGATAAGTCTAAAAAATTAGGGGATTATGTGAACGCATTACAAGCACTTTGTGAACAATATAATGTGGAAACAGATAAAATTGCAATTGTTGAGGCGACAGAAGAGTACTATTTATTTTTAGTGAAACAAGAAGATTGCTACGATGTTATCAAAGTAGAAACAGTGGATACAAATATCGACTATTATACGAAAGCTTATAAAATAAGTAGCTTTAATCATACTGCTTTTCAAATGTAAAAAAACTCCCGAAAGGGAGTTTTTTTAGGATGCTTTTACTTCAGGAGATTCAGTCAGTAAAGGAACTTTTTTCGCACCGCTTAACTTAGCGATTATAAGACCGATAAGGGCTCCGGCTAATGCTGGTATTAACCAGCCAATTCCTTCATTATATAAAGGGATAAATTCAAAATATGGCGTAATAAATGAAATAGAAATACCACCTTGTTTTAATCCATCAAATACGCTCACCACTGCTGCTCCAATTAAAGCACCTACATAAACAGAGCGATATCCACCGAAATATTTATGAAGTAACGATAGTAGAACGAGTACAATCGCAATTGGATATACGACAAGTAGAATTGGAACAGAGATAGCAATAATTTTTGTTAAACCTAAGTTGGCAACTAATAATCCTAATGCACAAATGATGCTAGCGAACGTTTTATATGAAAATGTAGTCAATAATGTTGAGAAGTATTGACTACATGCAGATACAAGTCCAACGCATGTTGTTAAGCAAGCGAGTGTAACGATTAGAGATAATAGAAGTAGACCATATGGACCGAATAATTGCTGTACGATGACAGTAAGTAATTGCCCGCCATTTTTGGCATATCCGAGAGAGACACTAGTCGCACCGAGCCAGCCAAGTGCACCATATACAAGTACGAGACCGGTAGCGGCAATAAGTCCTGCTTTCGCTGTTGCGATGGCAATAGATTTACGGTCCTTTACACCTTTAGAACGAATGGCATTTACTACAATAATTCCAAATGCAAGCGCAGAGATGGTATCCATCGTTAAGTATCCTTCCATAAACCCTTTGAAGATTGGAGAGGTTTGATACTCTTGCATTGCTATTCCTGATTGCCCGAGTGGTGTAAATACACTTTTAACAAATAATAAGAAAATAGAGAGTAATAAAATAGGTGTTAAAATATTTCCGATGCGATCGACAAGTTTAGATGGATTTAAACTAAGCCAAAATACGATAGCGAAGAAAATAACCGTGTATAAAAATAGTGCTAGGCTACTAGAGCGAAGTGTTTCTGGTAAGAAAGAACTAACACCCATTTCATAAGCGACATTAGCAACGCGCGGAATTCCCATAGAAGGACCGATTGCGATGTATACAACTACAGTAAAGAAAATTCCGAATAATGGGTGAACATGACTTGCAAGTTGTTGCATACCATTTCCTGATAAAGAAATTGCAATAACAGTTAATAATGGTAAACCGACTCCTGTTAGTAAAAATCCAATCATTGCCGGCCAAAAGTTTTCACCTGCATTTTGTCCAAGCATGGGAGGGAAAATTAAATTACCTGCCCCAAAAAATAAAGAAAATAGCATAAGACCAGTGAAAAAAATATGTTTTTTTGATACAGTGTTCATTGTTTTTCCTCCTTTTTTAAATTCATTTGTAAGAACACAAAAAACTCGTCCCTAAAGAAAGGGACGAGTTATATTTACCCGCGATACCACCCTAATTTATACATGTAGAAATGAGTCTATATGTATACGGCTTTACAACGTACAACATGATACGTGTTCCTTGTAACGGGGGACAGCCGGTAAGAACTTACTGTAACATTCGGTTCTACTTCTCGGAGATGATTTTCGGCTACGCACTGAACGTTGGCTTTCAGCAAATCGCCAACTCTCTGGGGGACAGTCCTATAACGTACTCGTTCTCGTCAATGAATTTTTATTCAAGTATTCTGACAGTATTGTTACATGTTTTTTTTTGAAAGTCAATATTTTTTCGAAAGATATCTTTATATCCAGAAATATCGAATGTGATATTTGTTGTAGTAAAAGGAATGGTGAATTGTAAAAGGGGAGTGAAATTTTGTAGAGAATTGTAAAGTTTGTGGAGAAAGTTGATATTTATAGGAGTAAAGAAGGTATTATTTGAATTTACAGAGAATAATACAACAATCCACTTGCTGGAAAGAACAAACCAAAAGAGGTGACTGAAATGCTTGCGATGGGAGTATTATTTGGCATTATTGCTATAATTGGTTTTATGTGGTTATATTATTCGCGTTCGTTTAAACAAGCAGAAGTTTTACTCTTTCAAAAAGGTAGTTTGTTGACAAATCAGTCTAGATATTTAGTATGTCCGAAGTGTGGAAGTGCACAGGCCAGAAGTGGAGGGTATCAAGAGTGTTGCAAAATTAGATTATGAAAGAAGGAAGCCTCACATTATTTTGTGAGGCTTCCTTCCTTACAATTTCATGGCGCTCCAAATTGTCCATCGATCTCTTTCGATAATAGGAGATACGTTTTGTAAGGCAGTCTGTACTTGGTGTAGAAGTTGAGAAAGTTCATAATCTGTTAATTCGTATAGAATGGATCGACCTGTTCGAGGTGATAAATCTTGTAGCAATGCCTCTACAGAATCATGTATTTTTCGTACTTCCCATTGTGTTTGAGCGGGGAATACGTGAAGAAAATATTTTTGTAATTCTTGTTGTACCGTGTTGGTTTTTGGACGTCTTTTGGATTCAATATCAATGAGTTTTGGAAAGATAGAGAAAAAATATCCACGGATGTGTTCAGGGCTTCCAGGAATTATGCAATCTTCAATGGTCCGGTCTTGTACAATAAGTACACCGTTTTTCTTTAATATACGAGAAGCTTCACGTAGAAATGTAGGAATGTCGTGTAAATGATGAATAACTGCGCGCGAAATAACAATGTCGAATGTATCATTAGGATAAGGGGTGCTATGTGCATCGCCGTGAATGAATGAAATGTTTGAAAAAGCGCTACAATTTTCTTTTGCAGCTTGTAATATTTCTTTTGAAAAATCCAGCCCAACAACACTTTTTGCTCCCATAAGAGCAAGTTCTTTCGTATAAATTCCGCCACCACAGCCGATATCAATTATTTGCTTGTTTTGTATATTTGTAATACTTTTTATCATTTCTCCCCAAGAAATATGGGCGTTTCGCTGTGCGTATGTGTATTTATTGTTTGCATCGTGAAAATTAATAGACATGAAAAAGACCTCCTTTCAATGCTTAGTATAGCGTATTTTATAGTGTGTCACGTTTTTGTTTTTTGTATGAAGATTATAAGGATTTCTTATTGTAAAGGGAGGATTAAATTGAAAAGGAAATATGTATTGTTAGTACTTGCTATGTTACTAGCATCTTGTAGTCAAACTGAGCCAAAAAAAGAAACAGAAAAAGTAGAAGAGACGGTGAATGAAGTGGAAGAAACAATAGGGGTAACTGTTATACCAAAAAAACATAAAGAGAAAAAGTTACAGGAATCAGAAGCGAAGTTAGTAATAGACATTATGGAGAAAGCGGAGAAACAAGAAATAACAGGGAGCTTTGGTGAACCTGAATATGAAATACAAATTAATAGAGATGGAAAGAAAGAAACGTATTATGCATGGCTAAGAGGAGAAGACAGACGAGGTTGGGTACAACATAAGAAAGCTATGTATATGCTGAATAAAAAAGATACGGAAAAGCTTTTGGCTATATTTCCAAATGTTTCAGAACAAAAAGAAGATGAGAAGCAGGTAGGTCCTTTAACGGAAGTAACAAAAAAAGATTTGCAGATTACCGCGTTTCATATTAAAGCAGGAGATCAAAAAGTGAATTATACGGTACGGTATACGATTTCACAATCACTATACAACAAGTTAGAGAAGGAACGAGAGTATTATTTGCAAGTCATTTATCCGGAAAAAGTTCAAAAATTAATTGGAGCAAAAGAGAGTGAAGAAATTTTAGGTGAAAAGGTAAAGGAAGGGTATAAACAGTATGAATTACATGCTACTGTGCAGGTAAAAGGTGCTTCAGAATCACAATTAAAGGCATTAGAAACATATTATGAAAATTATGATTTGAAAATATTAAATAGTAAAAAAGAGAAAATAGGTGTATTTCAAAATATCATTCAAATTGTGAAAGATTATGGTGAAAAAATGGATTTACAAAGATAAAGTGAAACTTTAATCAGTGGGGGTTGTCTTCATCCCCCACTGATTATTAGTTGAACCAATCGGACTTTTATGGGCAGTTGATCCCCCCACCTAACTTCTTTGCTTTCGCTGAATTTTGAGGTGGGGGTCTTACTGCCCGTTAAAGCGGGATAAATTGAAACTTCAATTAGCCCTTATGGATCAGGGGGAATGTCAATTCGTAAAGTCTAGATGACCTTTCCTAGGAAATGATAATAGAGAGGGGAAAATCCCCTCTCTATTACTTTGCTTTTGCAGATGGCTCATTCATTGATTTTCGTGTAATAAGACAAGAAATCATAAGGGCGGACAGGATGATAAGAGCAATAAATACGTGATTCGGCAACAAATCTAATAATAATACGTAACTAACGGTATAAAAAATAAGAGTTGAAGCTAAAAACGATAGAGCGCCTATTATAAGTGATTGTAAATTCATTTGTATGCACCTCCTTTTATTTATATTTTTGGCTAAAAATGGATTATATAAACATTATTTCTAACAATAGAAAAAAATATGTCATAATAGAGAAAAGAACAAGCTTTGATAATATGATTCATTCATGAGAGATAAAGGAGAGGAATATGAAAAATAATAAAAAAGGATTATGGGGAATTATTGTTGCAATAGGGCTATTTTTACTTTCTAAGTTAAAGTGGGTATTTGCAATTTTTAAATTAGCAAAGTTTTCAACGGTATTTAGTATGTTTCTATCACTTGGTGCATACGCAGTTATATATGGTTGGAAATTTGGGGTAGCGCTCATTTATTTGTTATTTATTCATGAAATGGGCCATTTATGGGCTGCGAAAAGAAAAGGTATACCAACATCGCCAGCAATATTTATTCCATTTATGGGTGCTCTTATTGGGATGAAAGAGATGCCGAAAAATGCAAAAGATGAAGCTTACATCGCCTTTATGGGACCTCTTTTCGGGTTGTTGTCATTTTTACCGGCAATTCCACTTTATATAGTAACGAAAGAGCCATTTTGGGCATTAATTATTTTACTTGGAAGTATGATTAACTTCTTTAACTTGATTCCAGTTTCTCCATTAGATGGTGGGCGAATTATTTCAGTTGTAAGTACAAAGGTTTGGGGAGCGGGCCTTATTGTATTACTCGGTTATTCTATTTACTTTAAAAGTATTTTGGGAGGGTTTATTGTTATTATCGGCTGTATGGAATTATATAGAGTAATAAAGAGAGATGGGCCAATTAAGGAATTAGGATATAGAATTGATGGAATGAAAGAATATGTTGCAAGGCTTGAAGAGGAGTTAAAAGAAACTGGTGCAGTACATCGAAATATATATATGATGCAACATGAAATAAATGTATTAAGGCAAAAAGAACGAGAGAAAGAATTAAAAACAGGAGAACTTCAAAAGCTTGAAGTGTTAGAGTATCTTTTACCAAAGTTTGAGCCACTTGATTACGTCCCATATGAAGATGAAAAAGAAACACATACAATTCATATAAGAGAAGCATTTGAAATGTCAGAAAGAAAATTACAGGAATGGGATGCAGACAAGAGACAACAGGAAAACTATTACAAAGTGGATACGAAAACGAAATGGACAGTATTTGCTTGTTATATCGGATTAATGGCTATACTCGGTTACGCAGCTTATGAAGGATATGTTGTTTTACAAGAGCATTTGCCGACGAGAAATGCATAGAAAAAAATTGTCGAAATGATAAGACGAATTTATACAGGAATTAGATTTCTACGAGAGAATGTTACAAGTATAGTCATACATTGTAATATCTTTAATAGAGAAGGAGTTCTGTATATGAAGAAATTATTAAGTGTATTCGGGATTATTATTGTAATGATCATTGCGAGCTATAGTCTTATGAAAGTGTTGTTACATTATGCGAATAAGCCTGCTAAGGTAAATACGATAGCTCAAATAGAAGAAGATGTGCAAGAAGAGACAAAAGTGCTAGATTTTATTCGTATGACACATGAAAGCTATAATAATTTCTTAAATTATGGTAAAGCAGAAAATTATACAGAAGGGGACTGGAGCCAATTAAAAAAATGGTTTCAACAACAAGAATCGTCTTTTAAAAAAATACATACAGAAATAAAGAATGAAAAAATAAAACGAGATGTAAATAGAAGCTATGAAATTGCAAAAAAAGGTGTGGAATTTCAAAATATTGAGTATGTAGTTTACGCACATCGTGTATATCATGACTTAGATATTATCGTAAATAAATATAGGGGTGAAACGAACATCTGGGGGTATACAGAATTTGGAGGTGGGAAAGATATAAGAGTAATTGAACAAGCTATTCAGTCTAAATAATAAGCTAGCTAGAATTCTAGTTGGCTTATTTTCTTTTGTACGTACAATGTTCATATATTTTTCACAAAAACACCGTGTTAATAGTGATTAAAATCACAATCTGTATTATACAATTCAGTTAAACTAAAAACAGTTAAGGAAATAGAGGAGTGGGATACAATGTTAAGTGAAAAAACAATTGAAATCGTAAAGTCAACAGTACCATTATTACAAGAAAAAGGCGTTGAAATTACAACGAGATTTTATGAAATTTTATTTTCGGAACATCCGGAGTTATTGAATATTTTCAACCATACAAATCAGAAAAAGGGAAGACAACAACAAGCGTTAGCGAATGCTGTTTATGCAGCTGCAACGTATATTGATAATTTAGAAGTTATTATTCCGGTTGTAAAACAAATTGGTCATAAGCATAGAAGTTTAGGTATTAAAGCAGAGCATTATCCGATTGTAGGTACATGTTTACTACGTGCAATTAAAGAGGTCGCAGGTGCACCTGATGAAGTGTTAAACGCATGGGGAGAAGCTTACGGTGTCATCGCTGATGCATTCATTAGCATTGAAGCAGAGATGTATGAAGAAGCGGCACATAAAGAGGGCGGATGGAAGGATTTCCGTAACTTTGTAGTTGTTAAAAAAGTGAAGGAAAGCGATGTTATTACATCATTTTATTTGAAACCTGAAGATGGAGGGAAAGTTTCTTCATTCATCCCAGGACAATATGTAACGGTTCAAATAAATATTGAAGGTGAAACATATACACATAATCGTCAATATAGCTTATCAGATGCCCCTGGAAAAGAATATTATCGTATTAGTGTAAAGAAAGAAAAAGGTGTAGATACACCGGATGGTAAAGTATCTAACTACTTACATGATCATGTAAAAGAAGGCGATATATTACCAGTAAGTGCACCTGCAGGAGATTTCGTATTAAATATGGATTCAACATTACCAGTTGTACTAATTAGTGGTGGAGTAGGTATTACACCAATGATGAGTATGCTAAATACGTTAATTGAACAACATTCAAAACGTAATGTATGTTTTGTTCATGCAGCGATAAATAGCAATACACATGCAATGAAAGAACACGTTGAGACAGTAGATAATGAATACGAACAAGTTAAAGCATACACTTGCTATTCGGCACCGACTGAAAAAGATTTGGAAATGAAAAACTTTGATAAAGAAGGTTTCATTGACGCTGAATGGTTGCAAACGATTATTCCGACAACAGAAGCAGAATTTTATTTCTGTGGTCCCGTACCATTTATGAAACATATAAATGCTGCACTAACTAATTTAGGGGTGAAACAAGAGCATATTCATTATGAATTTTTCGGTCCGGCAGCAAGCTTACAATAGATGTAGTTTGAATAAGCAAAAAAACGAGGTATTTATTTTACCTCGTTTTTTATTTGTTCTCGTAATAGCCGATTTACCGTTTCACGGCGTATACCGATGAGTTGACCAATTTCAGTTTGCGTTAATATTTCATATATAGGAATGTCACCTAAATATAGTGTGAACCATTCTTGTAAGCGATGAAGACGTTCTTTTGGCGAGACGGTCGTCAATTGATCGATACGCTGCTGCATCATTCTTAATTTTGATTGTAATTGCATGGCGATATTTGCATATGATGCAGGATTCGCTTGAAGTTGATCGTACCACTCATTACTACTTATAAGTTCAACTTCTGTTTTCATTAAAGCGATTGCTGTACCGTGATATTCCTTCGGTGAAATTAAAGAATGATGAGGTATCGTTTCTCCTGGAACGATAATGTTGAATAGAAAAGGTGTTCCATCTTCTTCTATTCTTACTACTTTTAATAAACCTGTTTTTATAAAATATAAAGGACCGTCCTCGCCTTGACGGAATAGTACATCTCCTTTGTGTAAAATCAATGTTAGCCCCCCATTTAAACATTTCTATTACTTTTATTTTAGCGTATATGTATACAGACAATATGTTTTTAAACAGCAATTTCATTGACGAAATATATGCTATTACAGTAGTATACTATTTAGTGTGTAATAGTACTAGCAATGAATACGCTGTAGGGGGTTTAGTATATTGTTAGATGCGATAAAAATGACGGATATGAGAATTCCGGCGAATGCTATCATTCATGTAGAAGAGATGAAGGGTGGAGTCGTGTTATCCGTTGAAGTAGACGGCCAAATTATTTATACGATGGCTTATGATGAAGAAACAGATAGTTATGCTGAATTATATGATCGAAACGATAAGAGGGCGTGCCAAGTACATGAGGATTTTATGGGATGGTCACTTCTTCATTAAAAAAGATGTCAATATGACATCTTTTTTTATTAAATCGATAGAATATACAAAGAAATGAAATATAAGGATAAAATTTGTAATAAATGATTTTGCATTGTTAGCACTTTGTAACTGCAAGTAAACTATTTTTTCGCTATCATAAAGATAACAGTCGCAGTTATAGGAGTGGTCAACGTGAAGAAAGTACATATTTCTAATTACATGCTATTATGTGTTTGTTTCATTTTATTTGTTCTCTTAGGAGGATTTTTATATTCATGTGTATAAGAAAAAACGCATTCTAAAAAGAACGCGTTATAGAAAAGAAGTAATAATTAATCTAGTTCCGAGAATAATTAATGTGATACGTAATAAATTAATTACGGCTTTACCACTTAATTTTGTATTAATATACGCCCCGATTTTTCCGCCGATCCATGCACCTGGAATAAGAATTAATGCGTAAATCCAGCTGACATTTCCAAGAGAGATGTGAGTTGCCGAACTTACAATTGCTGATAGAAATACGATAAACATCGAAGTTGCTACAGCAATGTGTGCTGGGAATGCAAAAAGTAGCATCATTGCTGGAACAAGTAAGGCACCGCCACCAATTCCAAATAACCCAGATATAAACCCAACTATAAAGGCGATAAAGATAGCGAGAAGCGGTGGGAATTGATAGTGTACAGTGTTTCCTTCGTTATCTGTAAAAGAACGCTTAATTACCGTCATATTTGATAAAGAAAGGGGGGTTAATTTGTCTCGTAACATAAGAAGAATGGAGACAAAAATAAGAAAAATCCCAAAATATAAAGAAAATGTATCTTGGTTTAAAAATTTATTTGCCCACGAGCCAATGATGCCACCAGGGCCACTCCCGATAAATAAAATAAGTCCACTTTTGTAATCTACTCGTTTATGCTTCATATAAGTAAGGGTGGAAGATAGTCCTGTAAAAACGACTGTTACCATTGAAGTCCCTACTGCAAGTTGTGGTGATAGGCTGTGTAATCCGATTAGTAACGGAACAATAATAATTCCGCCACCAAGCCCGACTAGACTTCCGACTGTCCCGGCGATTAGCCCGATGAAAAGTAACATGATGTATTCCAAAATTGCCAACTCCTCTATATAACTTATCCACCAATTATTATACACGCTTTTTCATGAGAAAAAGCTTTGTTCACAAAAAAGTCGTCTTCCTAGAAAAATAAGGAAGACGACTTTTAATTAAAAGATTAAGTGTAATAAAGAGTAAAATAAAGCAGCTAAAGAAGCTGAAATAGGAAGTGTGATAACCCAAGTAATTAACATGCGTTTTGCAGTTCCCCATTTTACACCTTTTACACGATGAGAAGCACCAACCCCTAAAATAGAAGAAGAAATAACGTGCGTCGTACTAACTGGTAAATGAATGAATGTTGCCCCGAAAATAACAAGTGATGATGATAAATCGGCAGCTACACCATTTACAGGACGAATTTTCATAATTTGTCCACCGACAGTTTTAATAATTTTCCATCCACCGACAGAAGTACCAAGACCCATTGCAATTGCACAAGATAATTGTACCCAGAACGGGATGTCGCTAGAAGTATGGTAGCTATTAGCCATAAGAGCCATCGTGATGATTCCCATTGCTTTTTGCGCATCATTTGTACCGTGTGTATAAGCTTGTAATGCGGCAGTGAAAATCTGGAATATACGGAAATTTTTGTTCGTCTTCGTTAAATTGAAGTTTTTAAAGACGACTTTAAAAATACTGTATACGGTATAACCGATAACAAAGGCGATAATCGGTGAAATGATTAAAGCCTCAAGAATTTTTATGAAACCTTTAAAGTTTAATGAACTAAAACCAGCAGCAGCGATAGCTGCACCTGCGATCGAGCCAATGATTGCATGCGAAGAACTACTTGGAATACCGTAGTACCAAGTAATCAAATTCCATGCTATTGCCGCAAGTAAAGCAGCTAAAATTACAAGAGAACCATTTGGTAAAGCGAATGGATCAACAATATCTTTTGTAATCGTTTTTGCTACACCTGTAAATGTCATTGCACCTAAAAAGTTCATAATAGCTGCCATAACAATTGCATGTCTAGGCTTTAGAGCTTTCGTTGAAACAGCCGTTGCAATAGCGTTTGCTGTATCGTGAAATCCATTGATAAAGTCAAAAGCTAAAGCGCAAATGACTACTAAAACGGTCAGTATCAAGAGTGTATCCATGATCAAACTCCTTACGCGTTCTTCATAATAATTGTTTCTAGTACGTTTGCAACGCTTTGGCAGCTATCCGCTACTTCTTCAAGCTCTTCGTAAATCTCTTTGTATTGAATAATTTTAATCGGATCTTTTTCACGAGAGAATAAGTGTTTAATCGCATGACGGCGAATATCATCACATTGTGATTCGTAATCCTTAATCTTAATCGCATTTGTACGAATGTCGACTAATTTTTTGTTAGACATTAATTCAACAGAGTTTGCAATTTCAATCGCACATTGATTAATTGCTTCTACAAATTTAATCATGTATTCATCAGCTTCTGTAATAGAATACATTTCGAATAGACCAGCACTATGATCCAATCCGTCTAATACATCATCCATACTCATTGCAAGTTGTAGGATGTCCTCACGTTCAATAGGAGTAATAAACGCTTTGTTTAGCTCCATAATGATTTCGTGAATAAATGAGTCACCTTTTGACTCATACTCTTTCATGCGCATAGAAAACTCTTTTAAATCGCTAGCATTTTTAATTTTATACTCCACGAAAAACTGCGCGCCTTCTTTTAAATTTTCGGAAACATTCATTAACATTTCAGAAAATTTATCTTTTTTTGATTTAAAGACCATTATTAGTTACCCCCACAAAAGTAATATATGTAAAATATATTGGCTAGTCAATTCTAACAAAAAACTGTCGTTTTTTAAAACATTTTATCGAAAAGTTTACAAAAACTTAACATAACTCTTATTGTTGTATTAATAATATTAATAATCAACATTGAATATCTTACTTGTAGAATGTCCTTTTCTTGCAAAAAGTATGAATGTGAAAGAAAAGCTTTACACTACAGGAAAGACTACGCTATTATAATAAATTTAAAAGGAGGTATATTCTTCCTTTTGAAAAGAAGAGTGTAAACAAACGAAGGAAGTGAACGAATGAAATTGAAGAACACTCATTTAAAAAAAATGCAGGAGTGGTTCAATAAGAGAAAGAAACTTCGTAATTCATTAATTGTATTAGGAAGTTTACTTGCTACTCTATTTATTGCTATAAATATAATAATTTCCATTCAAGACATATCTGAATTAAAACAAGCTGTTCCGCAACCGACCTTAATTTATGATGCAAATAATGAAGTTGCGACTAAATTAGCTTCTTCTAAAACAGAAGGCGTTAAAAGGAAAGATATTCCTGATGTTATGGTTCAGGCAATTGTTGCAGTAGAAGATAAGGAATTTTTTAATCATCACGGTATTTACTATAGTGGAATTATAAGTGCAGTTTTTAAAAATATTACAGCAGGAGAAGTTGTAGCAGGGGGAAGTACAATTACTCAACAACTTGCGAAAAATGTATTTCTAACACAAGACCGCACATACTCTCGAAAAATAAAGGAATATTTTTTAACAAAAAAAATAGAGCGTACGTATACAAAAGATGAAATTATTGAAATGTATATGAACCAAATTTATTTTGGTGAAGGTGCTTGGGGGATAAAAAGAGCAGCTAAATCTTATTTTGATAAAGAGGTAAAAGATTTAACAATTTCAGAAGCTGCAACGATTGCAGGATTAATTAAAGCACCATCTGCATATTCTCCTTATAAAAACTTTAATAAGTCAATTGAAAGACGTAATGTCGTATTAAGTTTAATGAAAGAGCAAGGGTATATTTCTGACGAACAGTATAATAAAGAAAAAGAGAGCGGTCTTGTATTAAAACGTGGTGTGGATGATAAATACAAGGGGAAATACTCTCAATATGTAGACTATATTGTTAGAGAAGCGATGGACAAGTACGAATTAACACAAAATGAAATTTTAGCGGGTGGTTATCGTATTTATACAGAGCTTGATCCGAAAAAACAACAGGCTGTAGAAGACGTTGTGAATAATGATAGTTATTTCAAAGATAGTGGCTCAGACCAACTTATGCAAACGGGTGTAGTTCTTATGAATCCAAAAACAGGTGGTGTACCAGCTTTAGTTGGAGGTAGAGGACCGTATCAGTTTTTACAGTTTAATCATGCAACCCAATTAAAAAGACAACCTGGCTCAACGTTAAAGCCTTTAGCTGTATATGTACCCGCGTTAGAGCAAGGGTATGAAGTATACGATATATTGAAAGATGAACCATTTAATATTAAAGAATATAAACCACAAAATAGTGATCATACTTTTCACGGTGATGTGACAATGTATGAAGCTGTTGCAAAGTCGTATAATGTTTCGGCTGTTTGGCTATTGGAACAGATTGGATTAGATAAAGGATTGAAATCTTTAGAGCGATTTGGTATTCCATTAGTGCCAGAAGATCGTACGTATCCAATCGCTTTAGGCGGTATGCATGTAGGAACATCCCCATTTGTAATGGCTCAAGCGTATAGTACATTTGCAAATGACGGTGTTCAAGTGGAAGCTCATGCGATTAGAGAGATACAAAATGCTGAAGGTGAAACGATTGGAAAGTGGTATAAGAAAGAGACACGAGTCACAAGCGAGAAAATTTCTCAAAAGATGACATATTTATTAAAAGGTGTTGTCGAAAAGGGAACGGGCGAAAAGGCGAAAGTTAATAATGTTGATACAGCTGGTAAGACAGGAACGACTCAAATTGTAAATGGACCAAGCACTGGTGCAAAGGATTCATGGTTTGTTGGATACACACCAGATTTAGTAGGTGCGATTTGGGTAGGATATGATAAAACAGATAGTGATCATTATGTTCCAGGCGGGAGTCAAATTACGACGACAATGTTCCGGGATATTATGAGAAAAGCGAATGCCAATCCAGCTCAAAAAGCATTCCAGTTATCGCTCATATCTGAGGCCGATTATAAAAAACAATTGAATACAATAGAAGAGGAAAAACGAAGAAAAGAAGAAGAGAAGAGAAGGCAAGAAGAAGAACAACAAAGAAAAAAAGAGCAACAAGAGTGGATTGATAAAGTGAAAGAATGGATTCCTTCATTTTGGTAAAAGGAAGAGGCGGATAACGAAATTCGCCTCTTTTTCGTATAAAAAACAAAATGAAACTTTAAATGGTGGAGATTTTCCTCTACTCTTACTAGTTATTACTCGTTAAGTATAATGTTCGTACTGCCAAAGGATTTTGAATCATATGTGACGATTATTTTTCCTTTACTAATAGGTTCATACGGTAATTCTTCTTCGTAATTACCATTATTTTCATTATGGATAGTGAGTATAATTTCATCAATTTCTTTACTTGTATACTGATCTTTAATCGTTTCAGCGATTTGAAGTAATGTTTCGGGATTAGAAGCTTTCGTAATGAGCATTCCTTTTATAACTTTTTTTTCATTATTTGTGGCATTGGAATAAGGGATGTTGCTTTGTTTCGTATACAAAAGTTTGTATGGAACAGTTCTTCTCTCTGCTTTTGATATAGTGGAATATTTTAGAGTTAAAAAAAATCCTACACATAAAATAATGCATACCATAAGAGCAAACCAAATGCGTATTAGTGACATAACTCTCATTTTCATCCCTCTTTCATCTCTTTGACTTCACTATTTATCATACAAAATGAGGATTAAGATAGAGTAAATTTGAGGTAAAGAAACGTAAAGAAGGAGCACTTATCCTCCCAAATAAGTGCTCCTTTCTATATAAAGAGAGATTTAATGCACGTTTAAACGATACATATTATTATAAATATATTTTTCAAGTGAAAATTAGTAAATTCGGAATACAGATAGTGTTGCAGTTGTATCGCCCGTGTTTGGAATAGAAATAGTGTTTGCTGTAGGTTGTACAGAAATTGTTGTACCAGCTTGTAAAGTAACGATTGTAGAGAACGATACAGCACTACCGATAACGTTAGTTGAGAAATTACGAGTAGGTGGTTGGCCGTTGAATGAAATACCGAATCCAAACGGTGAAGATCCTGGGAAAGTTGTAGATGCTGAGAAACTAATATCATATACGCCTGTTTCTAAAACTGTTAGAGTATCTGTAGTGTCATTGAAATCGATATTATTTATTTCAAAAACTTGATTAAATTGGATATTCGTTCCAGGTGATATTGTTTGAGCATTGGAGTTTCCGATTGCTGCGATCGTTACAGGAATTGGCGTACCCGCTGGTCCAGTTGCGCCAGTAGCACCTTGAGCACCCGCTGGTCCTTGAGGTCCAGTAGCACCTTGAGCACCCGCTGGTCCTTGAGCACCAGTAGCACCTTGAGCGCCCGCCGGTCCTTGAGCACCAGTAGCACCTTGAGCGCCCGCTGGTCCTTGAGCACCAGTAGCACCTTGAGCACCCGCTGGCCCTTGAGCACCAGTAGCACCTTGAGCGCCCGCTGGTCCTTGAGCACCAGTAGCACCTTGAGCACCCGCTGGTCCTTGAGGTCCAGT
>NZ_JBYTED010000002.1:181075-280019 GCF_058792175.1 Bacillus sp. EB106-02-03-XG38 | reverse complement strand
TTGAGCGCCCGCTGGTCCTTGAGCACCAGTAGCACCTTGAGCACCCGCCGGTCCTTGAGCACCAGTAGCACCTTGAGCACCCGCTGGTCCTTGAGCACCAGTAGCACCTTGAGCACCCGCTGGTCCTTGAGGTCCAGTAGCACCTTGAGCGCCCGCTGGTCCTTGAGCACCAGTAGCACCTTGAGCGCCCGCTGGTCCTTGAGCACCAGTAGCACCTTGAGCGCCCGCCGGTCCTTGAGCACCAGTAGCACCTTGAGCGCCCGCCGGTCCTTGAGGTCCAGTAGCACCTTGAGCGCCCGCCGGTCCTTGAGCACCAGTAGCACCTTGAGCACCCGCTGGTCCTTGAATACCTTGAGGTCCAGTAGCACCTTGAACACCCGCTGGTCCCTGTGCACCTTGAGGCCCTTGAGCACCAGTAGCGCCTTGAGCACCCGCTGGTCCTTGAGGTCCAGTAGCACCTTGAGCACCCGCTGGTCCTTGAGGACCGGTAGCACCTTGAGGTCCAGTAGCACCAGTAGCACCTGTTGCTCCTCCACCACCAAGGCATCCTGATCCATATTGAACAAGGATAGTTTGGATTTCTGTTATGAGTTTAACTAGTTTGTCGATCGTACAACAATCTACTTTGAATAACTTAGCAATATACAATAAATAATTAAGCAGGCTTTGTAGCTCAACGTACAATGCTCCGCATGAGAATGGATTTGTCGTTAAAATAGTTAATAGATTAGCAATAATAGAATTTCCAATTTGTTTTTGTGCTGGAGATAGATCTAAGCAATTGAGGAATTTTTGTAGGTTGTTGAGGACGGCAATTAAGTTATCGATATTATTTTGAGATGGGTTTTGAAAGACAGCTTGAATAGCTAGGCCAAGAGCTTGAAGAAGTTTAACGAATTCTGTAAGTTCGGACTTAGAAATGTTAATATGACTACAAGCTCTGACTTCGCAACAATCATTCCCATAAAATACTTTTCCTTTATTTTTATTGTTCATCTGTTCATTCCTTTCTTTCATAGAATCAATAGTCATTACTATATATTAAAATGAAATTTATATTAAATTCGTGATGGACAAACTACCATTTCTAAAAAAATAAGAAATTGGCCCACCTAGCAAAAAATAAGTAAGATATAGAGAAGGTTTTATATACTGTAAAGAAGAAAAGTGCAACATAAAAAACTACATGCCAATTGCTGAGAATGTTGAACAATTGGCATGCAGTTCGTGGGTTAGTCCTTTAGTCACATTGAGTTAATTTTTCAAGGGCTGTTTTAGGTAAGATTGGAATTGAAATAGTGAAAGTTGTCCCGTTTTCATTACTAGTCATTTTTAATGTACCGTTATGATTTTGAATGATTTTCTTCGTTACTGACAAGCCCAGCCCTGTACCTGAATCTTTTGTTGAGAAGAATGGATCAAAGATATATTCTTGAATGGCTGGAGGAATACCAATCCCATTATCAGTGAATGTAATACGAACAAAATTATCTAGGCGATAACTAGTGATTTGGATAGAAAGTTTTTTTTCACCTTGCGCATCGACAGCGTTCTGAAATAGGTTTAAAAAAACTTGTACAAGCTCGTGACGATCAATATGGACTAATATATCATCTAATTCGGTAGAGAAATTATAATCAATTGAAATGTTGTGTAAAAAGACTTCACTAGCTAGTAATTGTTGAATATATTCACGTAAAAACGTATTAATTGGAAAGGGTTCTCTTGTAAATTCGCGTGTTTTTGAAATAGATAAAAATTTTGTAATAATACTATTCGCGCGATCTAATTCAGGAATAAGTAAGTTTTTAAATAGTTCTTTATTAGATGGAGAAACACTTTCTTGTAAAAATTGTAAATAACCTCGTACGGTTGTAAGAGGATTACGTACTTCATGTGCAATACCAGCTGCGATTCTTCCTGCTAACGAAAATTTTTCAGCATCACGTTCTGAGTTTAAATAATGAAAGACACTAATAACTCTAAAAATCTCTCCGTTATAATCACGAATAATTCGGTTATTTAAAATGCCATAGTTTTTGTCTAAAACTTCTTCATTATATATTTCTGTGCCTGTTCTTAATGTTTCAAGGGCTTTAATTTTTTCTTCTGGTAATTGTAGTAATTGTTGAATTGGTTTTCCGATAATATCATTTCGTACTACACCAAAATCATCTGCTGCAATTTGATTACATAATGTAATATTTCCTTTATTATCAACAAAGGTTACATGATGTGAAAAAGCATCAAAAATATGAACAAAGTATGTTTCAAGTTGTTCAAATAAAAATAATGAATCGCAAGTAAGTTGAAAATGAGCCTCTTTATTTTCTTTTTGTATGTTTTGAATGGAATGAGTCGTTCTCGTTTTCTTTATTTGTAAACCAATATGTGGATTTTTGTATGTGAAATGATGTGGTAATTGATTCACAAGTTCTTCATAAAAACGTACTTTGTTTTCTAGTTCTTCTATTCGTTTTTCATGAGATACAATATCATCGTTTGGAAGCATAAATAAATAACCCCTCAATTTAAAAATTCTTCCATCTAGTATATCATATTTTTATACGGATACTCTGAAAGAAGGGGCTACTTAATGAAATTGATTAGTCGAAGTGTTCAGGAAGTGAGTAGAATGAATAGAAAGTGAAGTGAAAAAGGGAGGGATATATTTGCTTTTCATTGGAGTAACAGGATGGGGAGACCACGATTCTTTATATATAGATCCCTATGAAAATAGAAATAAATTACGAACATATAGTGAGCATTTTCCTATTGTAGAAGTGGATAGTTCATTTTATGCGATGCAACCTGCACGAAATTATACAAAATGGGCAATGGAGACACCGAATGATTTTTCGTTTGTCGTAAAAGCGTATCAAGGGATGACGGGACATATGAAAGGTGAAATTCCTTTTTCTACGTTTGATGAAATGTTTGATGTGTATAAACAATCCATTCTTCCTTTAATAGAAGCTGGTAAATTAAAAACGATTTTATTTCAATATCCACCATGGTTTGATTGCAAAAAGAAAAATGTAGATTTTCTTCGATATACGAAAGAAAAAATGGGAGATTTGCCATGTGCCATAGAATTTCGGAATCAAACATGGTTTTATCCGGAAATGAGAGATAAGACGCTACAGTTTTTGGAACAAGAGAAATGGATTCATACCATTTGTGATGAGCCACAGGCCGGAATAGGTTCAGTACCGCTCGTACTAGAAGTAACGAATGCAGAGCTGGTGTTAATACGTTTTCATGGTCGAAATGTTCATGGGTGGCTTGATAAAGGAGAAAATTGGAGAGCGGTTCGTTGCTTATATCGCTACAACAATAAAGAATTAGAAGAATGGGTAGAAAGATTAGAGCAATTAAAAAAGAAGACAAAGAACATATATGTACTATTTAACAACAATTCAGGCGGAGATGCAGCGGATAATGCGAAACAGCTTATGAAAATGATGAACATTACATATGGTGAGCCGAAGCCCGAGCAATTAAATTTGTTTGAATGATAATAAACAAGAAAGGCACTGTACAAACAGGGGGAATGTACAGTGCCTTTCTATATGAAAAAGAGGGGTAACAATGTTACTGAGCGTTTGGTTGATTCATCAATTGTTGGCTTCGTAATAAATGATAATGGTTATCATTATCATTGTCAATAGTTTTCCGAAAAATAAATAAAAAACTTTTTATGAGACATTAATGGTAGGGAGATTCCAAGTCAACTACCCCCACTGAGATAAAACATTTCAGTGGGGGCTTGAGTTAGAACACTAGGTCTTTTCATCTATCGCTAGACAGTTGACGCTCTAGCATTCATGCCACCATATGGTAACACCCCAAGTATGTTTTTGGTTGGTACTGGCAACGAACGATTGCTTTCCCACGTGCACCACCCTTTCGAAAAAGAGCAGTTCTTCCTTATGAAAGAAGCCACCACTCAGATGAATCCGGCGTGTGCTACAAGCCCCGACAAGTCGAGTACACATGGATGGTTGACGCACCCACTAAGCTATGCGCGAAGCAACAACCTTACGTTTTTGCACTTCTAATAGAATCGGCGTTTTCACTTTGAGATTGTCATCCCATTCTACCACTCTTGATTTTTGCAATGTATTTAATGCACCATTAATATCAGCGTGAATACATTTCCCTGATTTACTTTGGTACAGACCGCGCATGATTCGTTTGCCACTAAAGTAATAATGGGTCTTATCATCCTTAGACCACCAAACTGGAACCGGATCTTTATCCAGAAAACTAGCTTTTGAAGTATAGCTTTCTTCTTGTTTGAAAAATCGCATACCTTCTTTTATACATTTATTCTCAATTGCTGCAATCAGTTTATGAAACGGGATTTGAACAAATGCACCTCAAAGAACCGACCTTTTTGCTTTGGTACAATCTCAATGTAGGAGCTTTTTTTATTTCTTATATTTTTAGGTATACGTATTTGAATGGAACCGAATTTTTGCCTGAACGCAACACTCATTGGAATGGTCCAATACCCGTTCTCATCTACTTTTGGAACTTGATAGATTTCAATAATTCTTTTGTCAGTGGAACGAGAATAATTCGGAAACTTAGGACGACCTGTGAACTTCTCAGGATTTTTCTTCCACTGTTCCAATGCCTTAAAAAAGCTCTTCACTTCTGCATATAAGGCTCTACGAATCGCTTGGACAGAGTTTGATTGCACGCCCCAGTAATTCATATCGGCTTGCATGGCGGTATCCACTTCTTTTACAGTAGCTATTTTATTATGATTCAAATAACTTTGTTTCATGGTATACAACCCAACATTTCGCAATGCTTTTGAACTATGTGACATGCGCTGAAGTAAACGAAATTCTTTAGCCGTGAAACAAGCTCGTCCGATATTTTGCTTCTGCGTGAAATGTCGCAGCGTTTCTCTTTTCTTTTGTTTCCGTAATACTTTCACTGCTTTCTTTTTAGCCATTGTTTTCACCACCTTTCTTAAAGAATTAACTTATTAATTCCTTTTGGTGCAAGTAACAAAATGATTATGATTATCCAATTTCGTTATCTTAAGATATATTCTCTCCTTATTTCCGACATATCGTAAGACAAAAAGAAACAAACTTTCCCCCCGAGAAAATTGTTATAAGCGAAACAAAAGAGTTCATCCTTATTGACTGACGACAATTCATCTCCATCTGAATTGTTGGGTTTCACCCGTAACACAAATCAGATGAAGTCTTCTTGCCGAAAAGGATAAAAGGTTTGGATGAAGCAAAGAAGTTAGGTGGGGATCGGGCTGCTCGTAAAAGTCCGATTGGTGAGGGCTGATTAAGAGATCTCTTGATAAAGTACAAAAAAAGAACAGCAATTAATGCTGTTCTTTTCCAGTGACGAATTGTTGTAAATCAAAAGGAGTTATCGCTTGGATAAACTCTTTTGAGATAAGTGTTTGAACTAGAGTACTCTCAGAAATGGAAGCACCTGTTTTCTTTTCATAAGCTTGTTTTAATAAATCAAGTTTTTCAGCCGTTTCTTTCGGTAATTCAATTGTTAATGTGTTCATAATTTCTCCCCCTTACTATTAGAGTACCACTACAATATAGGAGAGACAAGGGAAGAGAATGTGAAACATAAAAAAGGTTACCATTTATAAAATGGTAACCTTTTTTATGTATAAGAGTTATTAAGCAATACCGATATACTTTAAAGTTTTTGATGGAGTACTATGATCAAAGAAGTGTTGTAAAAATGCGATGTCAACACCTGATTTGTATGCACAATATCCCCAAGTTTTTCGAAGTGTATGTGAGCTAATCCCTTCTAATCCAACTTCTTTTGCAGCTTTGTTTAAAATGTACCATGCATGTTGTCTCGTAATAGATTTTGTTCCTTTTTGAGACTTTAATAATGGTTCATTACGTTTCCAAGTTTTACGTTCTTTCATGTAGTCTTCGATTGCGTGCTGTAAGTCTTCATTTACAGCAAACCATTTATGTTTCTTTACTTTTTCATTGTAAAATAAAATGGAATGGCGAACATTTTCATTTTCATCGATTACATCACTAACTTTTAATTGTAAGATTTCACTTACTTTTAAGCCAGAATTTACAGCTAATACGAATAATAAGCCATCACGTTTCGAAGATTGTAAAAGTATATTTTTGATAGTTTCTAATTGTTTTTCATTTTGAATAGGTTGTCCTGCTTGTTTCATTTCACGCACTCTCCTCTTTTATATGTGTAAAGGAAAGGATTAACTTGTTTTTTACTATAAAGGGAGAGTGTGAATTTCATGTGAACTCCTAGTGAAATTAAGACAAATTATTTGACTTCTTTTACTTTTTGTAAATTAAAGTAGAATACAACACTATTAGTTGTGTTATATACACCGTACTCCGCATGGTGAAGGTCTAAAATGTTTTTTACAATTGATAATCCAAGACCAGTACCACCAGTATGACGGCTACGAGATGCATCTAAACGGTAGAAACGATCCCAAATTTTTTCAAGACTTTCTTCTGGGATAGGGTTTCCTGTGTTTTCGATTTGTATTTTTACTGTATCTTCCATTGCTATAACGGAAACTTGTATTTTTTCTCCTTCTGGCGTATAGCGAATGGCATTGCTAAGTAAGTTCACAACCACTTGCTCAATACGACTACGATTCGCTTGAACAAATATAGAAGAGTCTACATCTATATTCACTTGTAAATGCTTTTCTTCCATGCTAAATAATAACTTTGTATAGACTTGTTGAATTAATTCACCGATTGAGAATGTCGTCATATCTAGCTTGTACGTACCTGATTCTAATTTTGCTAATTCTAACATTTCAACAATAAGTCTATTCATGTTTTCGGTTTCTTCTAAAATAACATCTGTGTAATACGTCGTATCTTTACTAACCCCATCTTTAATTCCTTCTGCGAAACTTCTAATTACACTAAGTGGTGTTTTTAATTCGTGTGATACGCCAGAAATGAATTCTTTTCGCGTTTTCTCTAATTGACGTTCACGTTCAATATCTTGTTGTAATTTTGTATTGGCAACATTTAATCGATCAATTCGGTCTTTTAAGTTTACCGATAACGTATTAATACTACCGGAAAGTCCACCAATCTCATCGTCTGCTGTCACAGGTAATTTCTCGCTAAAATCAAAATTGGCCATTTTTTTTGTAACGCGATTAATTTTAATTAATGGTTTCACAATGATTTTTGAGTAGTAGAAGGATAACAAAATAATGACGAGAAATACGATGATTAAGGCATAGACATAATAATCCTTTAAAACGAGCATTGCTTCATTAACAGGCTGTAAAGATGCTATCGCAAAAGCGTATTCTGTAATGTTTCCGTCTTCCATAATAGGTTTTACAAAGATACTATTCTTTATATTCTCTCCGCCATCTATTATATAAGTGTTTAATTGGTGCGAGTTAGCAGTGCCATTTCTAATAATGTCTGCAAAATATTGAACGGCTTGTAATGTTTCAAAATCATTTGCAAGCCGAACCTCGGCTTTTGATGGGAGCTGTAATTTAGATATAATACCAGTAAACTCAATTTGAGTTACAGTTTTAGAGCGGTTTGTAAGTCTATTTTTGGAAGAGTTTCCATTAATGGATTGAAAATCTGAAGTGACACGTTCGTTTTGCCATCTATTATAATTTGTTGTCAATTCTAGTGGTGTTATTGTTCTCCCTCGTAACAAACCGACGACATTTATCATGCCATCTTTTTTCAATCCTAAGTTTTCGAATTTCTTATATTCTTCAGGCGTTAAAAGATTATTGAGTGGAATGAAATATGTTTCATTATTTTTAGGATTAATTACATCAATGTAGTAATTGCTGTCACTTTTAATAATGCCCTCAGAATTTAAAAATTGCATATCAGCATTTGTTTTATCATGAAATTCTTGTTTTAGTTTTCTAATTTCCTCAGGATCTTTTTCGCTTTTTTCATAATTAGCTACGAATTTTTCAAAAGCAGTTTGAACTGTTTTTACTTTTTTATTAATATAAAATTTTTCTAAAAATAGAGATTGTCCTAAGAAAAAAAGGAGGAATATGATTGTAAATAATGTCGATGTTAATAAAAATAGTTTAAAGACGATACTTCTGTTTTTCACTGCGTCACCTCTTGTGAGAAATACTGTAAATGATTTCTTTATTATAACAAATGGTACACAAAAGTAGAGGAGAAAATCTGTCTCTTCCGAAAGTAGTTTTTAATAAAAAGTCACATAAAAAGAACTCGACAGACGTATGACGAGTTCTTTAATGTATTATTGTTGAATTGCTGCATCTAAAGCGATTTCAATCATTTCGTTAAATGTAGTTTGACGCTCTTCAGATGTTGTTTCTTCACCAGTGAAGATGTGATCGCTTACTGTTAATACAGATAACGCATTTACACCGTATTTCGCTGCTAAAGTGTAAAGAGCAGTTGTTTCCATTTCTACTGCTAGTACACCGTAATCTCCAAGTTTTTTAACCATGTCCATGCTTTCGCGGTAAAATACATCTGCTGTTAAAACATTACCAACACGAACATGTAAGCCTTTTTCAGTTCCAGCATCGTAAGCTTTCTTTAAAAGATCAAAGTTTGCAGCTGGTGCAAAATCGAAACCTGGGAATGTTAAACGGTTCATATTAGAATCTGTACAAGCTGTCATTGCAATAATAACGTCACGTACTTTTACGTCTTTTTGAATCGCACCGCAAGTTCCAACGCGAATTAAATTTTTAACTCCGTAGCTTTGGATTAATTCGTTTACATAAATAGAAATAGAAGGAACACCCATACCTGTACCTTGAACAGATACACGTTTTCCTTTATAAGTTCCAGTGAAGCCTAACATGCCACGCACGTTATTATAGCATGTAACGTCCTCTAGAAATGTTTCAGCGATATATTTTGCACGTAATGGATCACCAGGTAATAGAATAGATTCAGCGATTTCGCCTTGTTTTGCTTCAATATGTACACTCATGAAAAGTCCTCCTTATATTGTATTGATAGAAATCAATATCATTTGCATTATACACTACGAATCCTTTCAATTAAAATCTTTTTATTATTTGTAATATGTGCAAAACAGGAGGATTTCATAAATCACAATCTAGAATATATAAGTAAGAAGTTTTGTATGAACAGAGACAATAAAAATGGTAGGTGATGTCTTGAAAAATCTTGTCATTGGATTTGTTGCTTTGTTATTTATTGTAGTAGGAGGATTTTACATAAAAAAGTATCAAGAAACTACAGAGACTGTAGGTGCTATTCAGGAAGTAAACTGGGATGTGTCATACGCAAAAGGAAATGAGAAAGTAGATATTTCGTTTCAATTACTAAATAATAAAAATAACGAAGTTCGTGGTGTAAATGATCAAATTCGGGCAGTTATTGTGGATGGACAATTAAAGCATGTACAACAAATGAAACCTACATTTGCAGGGAATGGATCATATAAAGTGTCTTCCAAAATAGCGAAAGATGAAAGATATACAATATTTTTATATGAAGACAAAAATAAGTCGGTGAAATCATTTGCAAAGAAAGATTTTGGGAGAGAAGTAGAGGAGAAAAATAAGAAAAAAGTAAAATTCCCAATCGATAGTGTACTTACAAAAAAAATAGGGGAGTATGAAGTTTCTCTTTTATTTGGTGCATTGCATCCAAATGAACCAGCGACGTTAACATTTCAATTCCAAGCAAAAAAGGGTGAGAAATTGAAATTACATTCAGAGAGAGGAGAAGTGGAGGAGCTCTATATCGTGGACGAAACGAGAGAAAACTTTTTATATGCAATACCTGTTGATACAGATGAGCAATTGCAATATCGTATTACATTTCCTGCTGAAGGAACGTATAAAATATGGGGAGATTTCTATATAAATGGTAAGAAATATGAAAAAGAATTTATTGTACAAGTTCAAAAAAGAAAAAACAGCTAAATATTTAGCTGTTTTTTCTTTTTCCTATTAATTTTGTTACAGAGAGCATTGTAATTGGTAAAGAATGATTCTTTCTAAATGCTAAATATTTACCGCTCCAGGCTGGTTTATATTTTTCTTTAAAATGTCGTAAACCACTGAAACTATACGTATAACGAACATTATTAAAGATGGCAGCAGCAACTCGTTCAGACCAGAAAGACTGTGTCGATAAACCTACATTTGAAAGTGGTGCCATACCAATATTAAAGGAATGGTATTCATTTTCTTTTGCCCACTGGAATAGGTGGATGAAAATTGCATCCATAATGCCGCTAGGTGCATCTGGATAATATCGCATTAAATCAACAGACAACGATCCGTCTTGATATACGGGCATAAAAGTTGTAAATGCGATGATTTTTCCATCCGCATCAGATAATGTAGCAATAGGTGCGCGGCTAATATATTCACGGTCAAAGTATCCGAGCGAAAAACCTTTCTCTTTTTTTCCGCCGAGCCACGCATCTGAAACTTTTCTTAACTCTTCAAATAACTCGTTTGAGAACGGTGGCTGGTGAATAGAGAATGTATAGCCTTCTCGTTCAAAACGATTGAAAGTCGCTCGCATACCGGCCCGTTTTTTCCCCGTTATTGTAAATGTATTCAAATCAACGACAGCTTCTTCGCCAAGCTTAAAGAAGTTGTAACCAAAATCATGATATAAACTCATCCATTTACTTTCGATTTGGTAGAATACACAAATGTACCCAAATCGATCAGCCTCAGCTAAAAACTCTTGTAACACAGTACGGTAGGAGGAAGGATCCCCAATTGGATCGCCTAACACAACGAGACGTTTTCCAGTTATAGAGAAGAGAAGGAGCGCTTTCCCATCACTACTGAAGAAGAATTGTTTATCTCCTAAAAATCCTAGATGACTAAGTACATTTCCATCATGCTCATCTAAAAATTTTTGCAATCTTTTATCATTAGCTGGTTGCCCGGGAAATTCACTTCGATAACGATTGGCAATGAGTGAGCCAATCAGTAAAAATGTAGGAACGAAAAACGCAGCTGCTAATGCACTTCGTTTCACTTGCGTAATATTACGAACGACAAAATCAGGTTTAAAAGCTTCTTTTGCACCTGCAAATAAAATACCTAAGTTTTTATATAAATATAAAGTTATGAGTAAGAATATAAAAACTTTTACCATATCAGAAAGGGAGACTTCCATTTTCTCGCGTACAAATCTTTTACGAAGCATATATAATACAGCAAGTACGATTAATAAAATAAACGTCTCTTCAATATCAATCCCTTTTAACGTATTAAAGATGGCTGCTCCGACTAAAGAAATAATCGTCATATAGTAAGAACGCTTTGTTCCATAATATATGCCTCGTGAAAGGATCAGGAGGAGAATACCGAATGTTAGTGATAAGCTAAAAGAAAATTGAATAAGATATTTTGGAGCTAGAATATGTAAGGCGTGTGCTCTGTTTATACTTGTCGGTAGAATGGTCGATAAAATAACCATTAATCCAGCAAATACTGTTAAAGCAGCAGAGGCCCATGAACCTAGTTTTCCTAGAAAATCACGTTGCAAAGTCCATATAACACCAGTTGTTTCTAATGCAGGCGCAATAAAAGGTTTATCTTCAAACTTTTTAATGGCCACGCCTGTCATTTCAAATGCTGCAAAAATAAGACCAAGGCAGAAAGGTAAAATGTAATAGACGAGGCGATATAATAACATAGCAGGTAGTAATACGCCTGTATCAATGCCATACTGTCCGAGTCCAGTTAAGAAGACGAGATCAAATGAACCAAGTCCACCAGGCACAAGACTAACAACACCGGCTAAAGCAGCAATTACATACACACCTAAAAACTTTTGAAATTCGATATCGATGCCAAATAATATTAGTATGACGTACATAACAATACCGGCAGATACCCACTCAACTAATGAAACTAATGAGTATAAAACAGTTGGATTTTTCTCTTCTTCTCCTTCTCCTTCTTGCCCTTCAGTTTGCTTTGGTTTTCTATTTTTTAGTTTAGAAAAGCCAATGTATATAGGGACGAAAAGGGCGAAGAAGATAAGAACAGGCCATAGCCACGGTTTTTCATGCAAAATAAAACTTGTGTCTAATATTCCAATAAGACCGAGGAAAGAAAGAATTGCGAGTCCGTTAATAAACGCAGTTGTCATCCAGGCGATACTTTTAATAAGTTTGCCATTTTCTTTTATGTATGGACGATAAAGCATTGTGCGTACACCAGCTCCAACGAGACCACCAAATCCAATAAATCCATTTAAAGTATTAGCAATCCATGAGATGCGAAAAATCTTTTGGACTGGTATATCAGCTTTTAAATAACGAAGCATAACATAGTCATAAAAGAACATTGTTGATACAGCAAATGCACCAAGTGTAATTGCTAAAAATACTCCTCCGGTTGGAATGTTTTTAATTGTATTGATCGCTTCTAAAAAAGAAATGCCTGCTAATTCTTTTTTTGCTTGAAAGAATACAATTGTTAATACAACAAATGGGAAGATAATTTTTCCGATTTGTAAGAAACGTTTCCATGAAAACGACATAAATACAACTCTCCTTGTATAAGAAAACTGAGACAATAATATTATTATGACAAACTTCAAGAAAAATAAAAAGGTAAATTCCTGTATAAGGAAGCTATTTTTTATGATGGTTATATTTAAAAGAGTATTTCGTTTGTCAGAAAATTAAGTTAAAATGAGTTGAAAGAAGGAAGAGAGGGGAAGTAGATGATTATAATAGGTTATGCGGGGTATGAACTAGAGAAAGCAAAACCTAATACATCAGAAGATTTTTTTAATAGATCTGAAGTGACATATATATTAAATGATAAAGAAAGAACCTTTTCCGTTTTATACGTTCGGTATTTTGAAGAAGTTTTACGAGAAATTACTCCTTTTGAAGGAAATCCAGTATGTAAAGTAGAAGAACAAGACATATATTTGCGGGATATTGTAGCGATATGTTGTTTACTGAAAGAGAATGAGCTTCGCATGCAAAAACGTTTGTATTTAAATAATATAGAAGAATTCCAACAATATTTTGATGTGGAAACAGTGGTGAAAGTACAAGAAATATTGGCTGAATTACATAAAAATAAAAGAGTAGAAATAGCGTGAAATGGCAAAGGAGAGGGAAAAAATGTCTAATCTAATGGTTGAAAATCAAACAGAACAAGTTTCTATGTTTTTAGAAGATGTTATTACTTTGATAACCAATTATGTGAATTATCATACGTTGCCTTCTTTATTAGAAGAAACACCAGCAGGGAATGAACAATATTATAAAGGGTTATTAGCGTCAATAAGACGTCTTCTTGTTTTTTGTGAAGAGGGACATGATGCATGTTTTGTTTTATTAAATAGCCAGCCATTTCGAAAAACAGCAGCTGAAAAGATTCTATATAAAATTTATCATCAAGTAATAGCAGAGTTCTTTTCACCAAAGAATGATCATTGGTACGAAAATAGTCGGTCTGCTTATACAGGGAAAAATTCCATCGTTTTTCAACAAACGCCACCTGCATCTATAGAGCTAGTGATGAAGAGTTTAGAAGGTAAATTTCAATTGATGCGTGAAGAACTAGAATATTATGAGACGGATTATCAAACAAAGATGTTACACAAATATTAATGGCGAAAAAGGAGCTAAGGGGACTTAGCTTCTTTTCCTTTTATACAGTTATATAAGGGATTTCCTTTGAATATATTTAAGGGGATAGCATTAAGGAGGTGTAACATGAGTCAGCAAGGTGTATTTACAGATTACTTTCATGAAGTAGAAAGCTGGTGTGAAAGTGTTCTTCATGTTTTAGATAGTCGTGCAATGGAAGTGTATGATGTCCATATGCTTGCTTATAAAATTCAAACGTTATTAGACCGTATGAAAGAACATGAGTATGATACAGATGCAGAGTTTATGTATGAAATAAGTGATGATGTGGAGCATATTCAGCATCATTTACAGGAAGTGTTTGTGCAGGGAGAAGAGGAATATGAACTATATGAAAGAGGGGATAGTGAACGAGCTGTTCCAATTGGAGGACACACACTCCCGCCATTACCTTATCCGTATAATGCGTTAGAACCGTATATTTCTAGAGAAATTATGATGTTACACCATGATAAACATCATCGTAGTTACGTTGAAGGATTAAATAAAGCAGAAAAGATGATGGAAGAAGCGAGAAAAACAAATCAATTTGATCTAATTAAGCATTGGGAGAGAGAAGCAGCTTTTCATGGATCAGGTCATTACTTACACACGATATTTTGGAATAACATGAAAAAAGATGGTGGCGGAAGTCCAAGAGGGGCTCTTTCACAACAAATTGAACAAGATTTTGGGAGTTTTTTACGTTTTCAAAAACATTTCACAGAAGCAGCTTCTAAAGTGGAAGGGTCAGGATGGGCGATTCTTGTTTGGGTGCCACGATCTGGACGGTTGGAAATTTTGCAGAGTACACTTCATCAATTATTTACACAATGGGATACGATACCGCTCCTTGTACTAGACGTGTGGGAACATGCGTATTATTTACAATACCAAAATCGAAAAGATGAATATATAAAAAACTGGTGGAATGTCGTCAATTGGCCTGATGTGGAAAAAAGATTTGAAAGTGCGAAACAAATTGAATGGACACCGTATTAGACGCAGGCTCTCTGCGTCTTTTTTATTGGAAGGGGGAGGGAGATTTCGTTCATATTTTAAAAGGCCAAGCATACACTTGTACAAAAAGTGCCAAAAGGACGTGGGGGGAAATATGAGACGAATTTGTGTAATAATCACGCTTCTTATTATGTACGCAAGCGTTATGCCAATTCCTACATATGCAAAGATGAACAGTAATGTTAGTGCTCGAAATGCAGTATTAATGGAGCAACAGTCAGGTCGTGTATTATACGGAAAAGCAGAACATGAGCCACAAAAGATTGCTAGTATAACAAAAATTATGACTGCCTTGTTAGCTGCTGAATCAGGAAAAATGAAAGAAATGGTACCGGTTAGTAATGAAGCGGTGAGAGTAGAAGGCTCAGCGATTTATTTAAAACCTGGACAGAAAGTGAAGTTAGTGGATTTAGTATACGGACTCATGCTTAGATCTGGTAATGATGCAGCACAAGTAATTGCTGAAAATGTAGGAGGAAGTATAGAAGGGTTCGTATATTTAATGAATGAAAAGGCAAAACAAATTGGAATGAAAGATACGCACTTTTCAAACCCACATGGATTGGATGGAGATGGCTCTCATTATTCGTCGGCTTATGATATGGCGCTTTTAACGAAGTATGCAATGGGGAACGAAACCTTTAAGAAGATTTTTGGGACAAAAACGTATAAATCAGATTCATGGGATTATCCGTGGAAAAACAAACATAAACTCGTGACGTCGTATTATGAATTTGCAACAGGAGGGAAAACAGGTTTTACGAAGAAAGCAGGACGGACGCTTGTTACAACAGCATCAAAAGATGGACTAGATCTAATTGTCGTAACGTTGAGCGCTTCTAGTGATTGGGATGATCATATGAATTTATTTGATAAAGGTTTTGAGCGTTTTAAGCAAACGAATGTTTTAGGGCAAGGAGCCCTTGCTGAAATAACTGAAAAGAAATATGCCAATCATGTTTATACGAAAAATAGTTTTGCGGTGCCATTAACTGAGCAGGAAAGAAAGAATGTCGTATTAAAAGTTGAACTCGATAAAAGTGCAAAACTTAAGGATGGGGTAAAGGTTGGGAAGACAGAAATTTATGTTGGTAATGAGAAAGTTGGAGAACGGAATTTATTTTATAGTAAACGAAAGTTAGTAGCTACAACGGGAATGTATTGGAATAATGTGAAAGAAATTTTTTCTCATATGATAGGTGTTGGGAGCGATGGTTAATCTCGTATGGGTTGCGATGGCGGTGATTGGGATTGTTTATGCCATGATAAACGGAACGATGGAAGAAATAAATAAAGCTGTATTTGACGGGGCAAAAGATGCAGTAACAATTTGTATAGGACTCATTAGTGTTTTAGTATTTTGGCTCGGTTTAATGAAAATTGCAGAGGAAGCAGGGTTGTTAAAAAAGTTAGTGTCACTTTTTATGCCGATTGTAAAAAGGTTGTTTCCAGAAATACCGAAAGATCATCCGTCAATGGGATTTATTTTATCAAATATGATGGCGAACTTTTTTGGATTAGGTAATGCAGCGACCCCTCTTGGTATTAAAGCGATGGAACAATTGAAAGAGTTAAATGGAGGAAAGGATTCGGCGAGCCGTTCGATGGTGACGTTTCTCGCATTAAATACATCAGCGATTACTTTAATTCCTACAACTGTCATTTCGATTCGAATGACGTATGAATCAGCGAATCCTACTGAAATTGTTGGGGTAACATTCATTGCACAAGTACTCTCTATGATCGGAGCGATCTGGATTGACCGCTATTTTTACCGAAGAAGGAGTAGGAAGGGGCGGAAAAAATGAGCATTGTAAATACAATTTCATTATGGGTAATCCCTTGTGTAATTGGTTTTATTCTTTTATATGGTACGATCAAGAAAGTGCCAACCTATGAATCATTCGTTGAGGGAGGAAAAGAAGGAATTCAAATTGCAATCTCCATTTTACCGTTTATGGTTGGGATGCTCGTATCTATTTCTATATTTCGAGCTTCAGGTGCATTAGATGCAATGATATCGGTAATGAAGCCAATGTTAGATTTAATTCATGTCCCAGCAGAAATTGTTCCGCTAGCACTTATACGCCCTATTTCAGGCTCTGCTGGTTTAAGTATTACGACCGATTTAATTGCCACATATGGGCCAGACTCGTTTATTGGAAGGCTAGCTTCTACGATGCAAGGAAGTACAGATACAACTTTTTATATTTTAACAGTATACTTCGGAGCCGTTGGAATTAGAAAAATGGGAGATGCATTAAAAGTAGGACTTTTTGCCGATTTAATCGGAATTATTTGTTCCATTGTGTTTGTTTCTTTAATGTTTAAGTAATACTATTCATTTTTTATGCTATTTCGCTTATAATACGTATACGACCACTATTAAGTTGTTGCTTAATAGTGGTTTTTTTATGCGGTAATTTTGACAAAATGATGAACTTTTATTGTGAGAAATATGAAAAAGATGGACAATAATAAAAGGTAAAAACATGATTTGACCTTTATATGTTTATTATCATCGCTATGTTGTTTAAGTGAGATGAAGCGAAAAGCCGTCAAGTGTATGCGGTTGCCAAGTCTTTCTAATGTAAGGTAAGATAAATTCGAGGTGAAAAAAAGAAATGGAACGATTACAAAAAGTGATTGCGCAAGCAGGTATTGCATCGAGAAGAAAGGCTGAGGAATTAATTCAGCAAGGAAAAGTGAAAGTTAACGGAAAAATAGTGAAGGAGTTAGGAACGAAAGTCACTCCTCAAGATAAAGTAGAAGTAAATAACATTCCTCTTGAAAAAGAAGAACCTGTTTATTTTTTACTATATAAACCAACTGGCGTAATTTCAAGTGTATCAGATGATAAAGGAAGAAATGTTGTAACAGACTTTTTCCCTGAAATTACACAACGTTTATTCCCAATCGGACGCTTAGATTATGATACGTCTGGCGTATTATTAATGACAAATGATGGGGACTTCGCAAACGTATTAATGCACCCTAGATATAAAGTTGAAAAAACATATGTTGCAAAAATAAAAGGTCCACTAACAGGTGAGAAAATTCGCATGTTAGAACGTGGTGTTGCACTAGAAGATGGAAAAACAGCACCAGCGCGTGTGAAGATTATTTCTTGGGACAAGCGTAAAGAAATGGCGATTGTACAATTAACAATTCATGAAGGGCGTAACCGTCAAGTACGTCGTATGTTTGAAGCGTTAGATTGTAAAGTAGTGAAACTAAAGCGTGAACGCTATGCTTTCTTAGAAGTAGGAAGCTTGCGACCTGGTGATGCGAGAGAATTGACACCACATGAGGTGAAACAATTACGTGCATTGGCTTCTACAAAGCC
Source organism: Bacillus sp. EB106-02-03-XG38 (assembly GCF_058792175.1). Lineage (NCBI taxonomy): Bacteria > Bacillati > Bacillota > Bacilli > Caryophanales > Bacillaceae > Bacillus > Bacillus sp. EB106-02-03-XG38. The sequence goes on along the minus strand of NZ_JBYTED010000002.1, from coordinate 262,000 downwards.
TCGCTAATCGATATTGTGAAAATTTCACCAGTGGAATGCTCCGCTGGTGATTTATTAAAAAATACATATATTCATCACTCGTCGAAGAGAGGGGAGACAATATGAAAAAAAATCGCTTATTATTTCGCGTTATTATTCTGCTCATTTTAAGCGGTGCTGTAGGATTTACACTTTATCAAGGATTCTTTGCTGATAAAGAGAAAATGCAAATCGGAAAAGAAGCACCTAACTTCGTTGTGACAGATTTAGAAGGAAAGAAAATTGAACTAAAAGATTTAAAGGGAAAAGGTGTATTTTTAAACTTTTGGGGCACTTGGTGTAAACCTTGTGAGAAAGAAATGCCTTATATGAACGAATTATATCCAAAGTATAAAGAAAAAGGCGTTGAAATTATTGCGTTAGATGCAGATGAAACAGAGATTGCTGTTAAGAACTTTGTGAAACAATATGATTTGAAATTCCCGGTTGCCATTGATAAAGGAACAAAAATCATAAGCACATATGGGGTAGGACCATTACCGACAAGCTTCCTGATTGATAAAAATGGAATAGTAGTGGAACAAATTATAGGTGAACAAACGAAAGAACAGTTAGAAGGATATTTAAAGAAAATTACTCCGTAATAAAGAAAGCCTTTACATAGGAGGTGCTTACCTATAGCGCCTTCGGTTTAAAAATTCTGAGTATTGCGGTAACTTAAGGTTAGAATATACAATAGTGCATATAGATAAAAGGGCGGTGAGAGTGTTGAAAGAAATTAAGTGTGAATGTGGACATGTGAATCCAATAGGAACTGTTTTTTGTGAAGCTTGCGGGAAACCGTTTGAAAGCAATGAAAATATAAAACTATTGGATATGCGCTATGAGGGGAGTGCTCGAAGATCTCTCACGCAAACAAAAACGATAGTCGATAAAATTTGGAGCTTTTTCTCTTCTGTAAAAGTGGGTGTATGGCTCATTGTAATTACTTTAGCTGCATCGGCGATCGGAACTATTTTTCCGCAAGAAATGTACATAACTCCAGGGGTTGCACCCGCTGAATATTATAAGCAAGAATACGGATTTTTAGGGCAATTATACTATCAATTAGGGTTTAATAATTTATACGGTTCATGGTGGTATATGATTTTAATTGCTTCAATTGGTATTTCACTTGTGATATGTAGTTTAGATCGTGTCATTCCGCTATATAAAGCATTAAAGAAGCAAGGGGTGAAAAGGCATCCTAGCTTTTTAAAGAGACAAAGGGTATATGGCACTGGTACACCGCAAGATGGTGATTTGGAAAGAGTGCAAATGAATTTAAAGAAAAAGAACTATAATGTGAAAGTGGAAGATGGGAACATTTTAGCTGAAAAAGGACGGTTTTCACGCTGGGGTCCATATGTGAATCATATCGGTCTCATTATCTTTTTATTCGGTGCAATGCTCCGTTTTTTACCGAGTATGTACGTAGATGAAGCACTTTGGTTACGTGATGGTGAAACGAAAGAAATACCAGGAACGGATGGGCAATACTATTTAAAAAACGAGAAGTTTATAAAGGAAGTTTATGATAAGAGTAAGGACAAGGAAGTTTTTGATGAAGCGATTGATCGTGTAGGTGATAAAATGATTGCGAAAAACTTCCAAACGAATGCCGTATTGTATAAAGCGGTCGGTGAAAATATAGCTGGACAAAAACCGAAGTTAGAAAAAGTAAAAGAAGCGGAAATTCGAGTAAATGAGCCAATGAAATTTGATCAGTTCGCTGTTTATCAAGTGGATTATAAAGAAAGTGAATTTAAAAGCATGTCTTTTAACTTACAAAACAAAGAAAATAATCAAAAGTGGGGACCAATTAAAGTAAATTTAACGAATCCTACAGAAAAATTTGATTTAGGAAATGGTTATTCTTTAGAACTATTAAGCTATTTCCCTGATTTTTATTTTGATGAGAATGGAAGACCAAATACAAAAACGAAATTACCAAACAACCCTGCATTTGTATTTAAAATGTTTACGCCTGAAACACCGGATGGTGAAGTGAGTTTTGTTGGTATTCAGCAAAATATAGAACCTGATGGAAATAATAAGTATAAAATGTCTTTCGCAGGTGTGGAAATGCAAAATGCAACAGCACTTACTGTAAGGAAAGATTTAACGCTTTGGATTCTCGGTATTGGAGGATTTATATTTATGGTTGGTGTTATTCAAGGAATGTATTGGAATCATCGTCGTATTTGGATACAACGCGTTAATGATGAATGGTGGATTGCAGGACATACGAATAAAAATTGGTTCGGTTTAAAGAAAGATATTGAAAGAGTACTAGAAGGTACAGCAATTCCGCAGCCAAATGATAAAGTAGTGGATAAAAAAATTAGTTAAGGTGGGGAAACGATATGGTGCAAATAAGTAGTAACTTTCTCTTTACCGCATTTATTTTATATTTAATTGCCACTCTATTTTTCGGGGGAGCGATTAAAGAAAAAGGTCACAAATGGGCAAATGTAGGAATAACGATTACAATTTTAGGATTTATTGCACAAACAGTATATTTTGTTACAAGATGGATTGCATCAGGACATGCACCAGTTAGTAACTTTTTTGAATTCGGTACGTTTTTCGGCATGATGCTTGTCGGAGCATTTATTGTCATGTATTTTATGTACCGCGTAAGTATAATTGGACTTTTTGCATTACCAGTTGCGCTTTTATTAATTGCATATGCGAGTATGTTTCCAAGGGAAATATCTCCGCTTATTCCATCTTTAAAAAGTAATTGGTTACATATTCACGTGACGACTGCAGCAGCAGGACAAGCGATCTTAGCAATTAGTTTTATAACGGGCGTTATGTATTTATTAAAGAATGTAGATCAATCAACGAGAAGCAAACGTACATTTTGGTTGGAAACGGTTGTGTTCACGCTTGTTTGTACAGTTGGATTTATTGGAGTAACCACGGTATTTTCTAGTATGAAATATGAAGCGAAGTTTCAATGGATTGATAAAAATGAACAACAAGTGGAGATGAAGTACAACCTTCCGGCTTTAGTTGGACCGCATGAAGGGAAGTTATTGACAGAGAATAAATTAGAACCAAAAGCTGAAGTCCCAGCGATTGTAAATGCGAAAAAATTAAATACTGTAATTTGGTCAGTGTTAGTTGGGACGTTACTTTATCTTGTATTAAGACTTGTTTTACGGAAACGAGTATCAGCGGCGCTTCAGCCGTTAGTAAAGAATACGAATAGTGATTTACTAGATGAAATTGGATACCGATCTATTGCAATTGGATTCCCTGTTTTCACATTAGGTGCATTGATTTTTGCGATGATTTGGGCTCAAATAGCGTGGACACGTTTTTGGGGCTGGGATCCGAAAGAGGTTTGGGCGCTTATTACTTGGCTCTTTTATGCGGCGGTATTACATTTACGCTTATCAAAAGGGTGGCACGGAGAGAAGTCGGCATGGTTAGCGGTAATTGGTTTTGCAATCATTATGTTTAACTTTATTGTAGTAAACTTAATTATCGCGGGTTTACATTCATACGCATAGAGAAATAAAATAGGAGAGTGTATGTCACTTTCCTATTTTATTTTTGTCAACTTTTCTTCTTTTTTGAGAAAAACATGACAAAGTAGCGGTTGATTTTGTAAAATGATGTCGAGGACATTATATACTGTTCAAAAAAAATACATAGTTTTGGAAAAAAATTGAACAAACTTTATTATTCTTGTGAAGCATAATATGGGAAGTGAAACATTTAGAAGATTGCTTAAATAAACGAGAATAGCGCAACATAATAGTGTAGAAGGGTAGGTGTGAACCGTTGTGGTAAAAGTACGCAACGGGTAAAAATGGAAAATGAATCAAGAATTTTAATTGTAGACGATGAGGATCGTATTCGTCGTTTGTTGAAAATGTATTTAGAGAGAGAACAATACACAATTGAAGAAGCGGATAATGGTGATACAGCTTTAGAAATGGCACTGCAAAATGATTATGATTTAATCTTATTAGATCTTATGATGCCTGGTAAAGATGGTATTGAAGTGTGTAAAGGGGTTCGTGAGAAGAAGGCGACACCAATTATTATGTTGACAGCAAAGGGTGAAGAAGTAAACCGAGTACAAGGGTTTGAGGTAGGCACAGATGATTATATTGTGAAACCATTTAGCCCACGTGAAGTAGTGCTTCGTGTGAAAGCGGTCTTACGCCGTTCTGTACCAACAACATTCTTTACACAAGATACAACGACAAAAGATGTTACTGTGTTCCCTCATTTAACAATTGATAATGATGCACACCGTGTTACAGCAGATGGTAATGAGGTGAACTTAACACCGAAAGAGTACGAATTACTATTATTCTTAGCGAAAGCGCCTGATAAAGTGTTTGATCGTGAGCAATTGTTAAAAGAAGTATGGCAATATGAATTCTTCGGAGATTTACGTACAGTTGATACGCATGTAAAGCGTTTACGTGAGAAGTTAAGCAAAAAATCACCAGACGCTGCGAAGATGATTGTTACCGTTTGGGGCGTAGGTTACAAATTTGAGGTTGTGAACGACTGATGCTTTGGAGAAGTGTAGTAGGGAAGTTATGGATGACCATATTACTTCTCGTTTCGTTTGTGCTTGGATTTGTTGCAATTTTACTTTCACAGTTTTTTAGAACATATTATGTTGATATGAGTGAAACTAGACTTCAAAAAGTTGCAACAAGTGTTTCAGAATTAATTGAAGAAGGTGCCGATGTAAAAACGATTGAGAATATCGCGTACAAATTCTCTGATCCACTTTCAAGGATCATTATTGTAGAAGATGGTAAAGAAATATCTTCTTCGCCGAAACAAGAAGGTTTAGTCACTCTTACAATGGATGATTTGAAAGAAGATAAAGAATTAGCGGCTGTTTTTACAGACAAAAAAGAAATTAAGAATAACATTAGAAAAGCCTCTAATAGTAGAAAGAATAAAAACACTGAAAATGATATTATGATTGTCGGAAAACCAGTACAGTCAAAAAATAAAAGTGCAGTGTTCGTATACGAATCGTTACAAGTACCGATACAAGGTATGGAAAGAACGACTGATTTTATATTCTTATCAGCAGGGATTGCGATTATATTAACAACTTTCTTTGCATTCTTCTTATCTACTCGGATTACAGCACCACTTCGTAAAATGCGTGAGGTTGCTTTTGAGGTGTCACGTGGGAAGTTTGATGCGAAAGCTCCTATGGTATCTCAGGATGAGATTGGTGAGCTTGCAACGGCCTTAAATCAAATGGGGAAACAGTTGAAGTTTAATATGAATGCCCTGCAACAAGAGAAAGAACAGTTAGCTAGTATTTTAAGTAGTATGGCAGATGGGGTTATTACGTTAAATCAAGAAGGCGAAGTTGTTGTAATCAATCCGCCGGCGGAACATTTCTTACAAGTTTGGCAAGAAGAAAAAGAAGTAGAATTAAGTAAAAAGCTACCTTCTGAACTTGTTGAACTATTCCATCTCGTTGTAGAAAGCGAACAACAACAAGTAGTTGAAATTAATTTACAAAAAGGTAACTACGTAGTTCTTATGACGCCGCTTTACAACCAAACGAAAATTCGCGGGGCTGTAGCAGTATTGCGTGATATGACGGAAGAACGTCGTCTTGAGAAGATGCGTCAAGACTTTATTGCGAACGTATCACATGAACTTCGTACACCGATGGTAATGCTTCAAGGATACAGTGAAGCAATCTTAGATGATATTGTGCAAACGAAAGAAGAAATTAATGAGTTTGTTCAAATTATTTATGATGAATCCGTCCGTTTAGGTAAACTTGTAAATGAATTGTTAGATTTAGCGCGTATGGAAAGTGGTAATGTAGAGTTACATATCGGTGGAGTAGATATTCATCCTTTCGTTGAAAAAATAGGCCGAAAATTCCAAGGGATTGCAAAGGATAAAGAAGTCGAATTAACGGTTGATTTCCAAAATCCAATTGAGCAATACCCGTTTGATGCAGATCGTATGGAACAAGTATTGACGAATTTAATTGATAACGCAATTCGTCATACGAATGCAGGCGGTCATGTAACGCTTGTAATTGATACGAAAAATAATGGGCTTATTTTTGAAGTGCAAGATTCGGGTGCTGGTATTCCCGAGGAAGATATTCCGTTTTTATTTGATCGTTTCTATAAAGCTGATAAAGCAAGAACACGTGGGAAAAAAGGTGGAACAGGACTCGGGCTTGCGATTGCGAAAAATATTGTGCAAGGTCATGAGGGAAAAATTGCTGTTTCAAGTGTTGTTGGAGAGGGAACTACATTCTCTGTATATTTACCGAATCGTATAATTTAGATATGTGTTTTTAAAGTTGATAATGAATAAAGTTCTACTGTTTTTATTTTTTTGTAAATCAATTAAATAAATAATAGTAGAACTTTTTTCTATCTTAGTCTAATGAAGAATAATAAGAGGGGTGTTGTAAAGCGATGAAATTATACACAAAAACAGGAGATAAAGGGAAAACAAGTGTAATAGGTGGCAGAGTGGATAAAGATGATATCCGAGTTGAAGCATATGGCACGATAGATGAGGCAAATTCTCATATTGGATATGCGATGACGAAGCTACAAGGTGGGTCTCTGGGAGATATTTACAATGAACTTGAAAATATTCAACATGAACTATTTGATTGCGGAGGAGACTTGGCGATAGTAACAGGGAAAATCCCTTATAAAGTGACGATTGAAATGGTCGAAAGTTTAGAAAGAAGGATTGATTTGTATATAGAAGAAGCACCGCCGCTAGAGCGCTTTATTTTACCAGGTGGAAGCGAGCCTGCTGCTGCTATTCATATGGCACGTACGGTTGTAAGGCGAGCGGAGCGGTGTATAGTGACTTTACAAAAAGAAGGGGAAATCAATAAAGTTGTTCTAAAGTATGTAAATAGATTATCTGATTATTTATTTGCAGTAGCTAGAGTGATAAATGCTCGATTACAAGTAAAAGATGTAGAGTATAATCGCAGTGCAATCGTTTTCCGTGATAAAAATGAGAAGGAAGTGGAGTGATCCACTTTCTTTTTTGTATACTTTTTTCTGTAATATACCAAAATAGAGAAGGTATGGTGGTAATTAGAAAACGGAGGATGTATATGAAAGTGTTAAAATGTGGAGTCATGTTATTGACAGTATTGTTTTTATCTCAATTACATGTGTACGCAGAGGAAAATCAATGGACATGGCCTGTTGAGGGAAAGATAAGTGATTATTTTGGGACAAGGCATGGAAAACACTACGGTATAGATATAGCGGCACCCATCGGCGCACCTGTGGCAGCTATTCAAGAAGGTAGGGTAACAAAGTCTTATTATTCCAGTAGTTACGGAAACGTTGTGTTTATTAAACATGGAGAATATGAGGCTGTATATGCACATTTAAATAAGAGATATGTAGTTCAAGGGGATTATATTTCAAAAGGAAAAATAATTGGAGAAGTAGGAAATACAGGAGAATCGCGAGGTGCGCACTTACATTTAGAAGTTCATCAAGGAAGATGGACGATGGCGAAAAAGAATGCGATGAATCCGTTGCTTGTTTTAAATGAACAAAGAAATGAAGTCGTTTCTTCATCGTTATATGTCGTCCAAAAAGGGGACACTTTAGTTAGTATTGCACGGAAATTTAGTATGTCAGTTAAGGAAATTAAAGAAAAAAACGGACTGCGGCAAGAGCTTATTTATCCAAATCAACAATTATATGTAAAGTAAAAAAGAGCTAGTTCACAACTAGCTCTTTTTTTACCAAAAAATAAAGACACATATAAATCCAGAAATAGCTAAGTAGCTATATAAGTAAAATACTTTCGTTCTTGTTTTTTCATTTGTTCGAAACAGTACAATAGTCGGTTCAATTAAACCGATTGTCAAACAAAGTAAACCAAGAAGCATACAACCGATTGAAATGGAATACAGGGCGATTTGTGGTCCTTGAAATGGAATCATCCATTTTAATAAAAATGCAATAAGTGCAGTGTAACAAATGCTGCCGATGTATTTATTCAATGGTGTATTAGAACGAAAACCTGGAAGTTTTTTTAAGAAAGAGCGGGAAACAACTTCAGTTTGTAAAGAGGTATGCTCTTCGATTATTTTTTGAGCTTCTTTTCCTTTTTGGAAAAGGGATAATATCCAGTTTCGCTCCCCTTGGAAAATAAATTGAGAAGTTGTTAAATAATGATCCACCTTCACTTTATTCCAACTCTTCCACGGATGACGCTCACATAATTTTAATTTACTTTCTGTTTTTTTATCATACTGATAAATACTGATGCCATCCTCATCGAAAGCAGCATAGTATGTCTCGCTTGAGAATGTGCCTAAATCAATCGGACAGTAGAAAAGTAATTCTTTTTTTAAGTAAAAGTATTCTTTTCGTAAGTTTTTTTTCATTGCTTCTCGAATAGAGTGTCTTTTTTCTTTCTTCATGACATTTCCTCCATAATCCAGAAAATGTTCTTATCTTAACAATTCAACATCTTATCACTTTTAATTATATATGACTAGGGGATTCATAGGAGAAATGCCGAATACTAAAAAATATGGAGTGTATTGTAAAATATAATGAATCGTTCCGATTGTATAAAATTAATAACTTATTTTTAATAAGTTACGCTTTTTTTGTTCACAATACGATCATGTTGTTGTATAATGAAATGGAAAATAGAATATCGGTCTATCTTCGGGGCAGGGTGAAAATCCCGACCGGCGGTGATGAACTATATGTGATTTTGTTCTAAGCCCGCGAGCCGTTAAGGCAGGATTTGGTGTGATTCCAAAGCCGACAGTATAGTCTGGATGGGAGAAGATGGAGGTTCAAGCGTTCAAAAAAGATATGGATTTGAACGTCTGTTTGATGTGCCTTAAATTCTCCCTTTGTGTAAAACACAAAGGGTTTTTTCGTTCTATGAAAAAGTAGGCATAGCAGAACCTTTCCACTTTCCATGAGATGATCGATGGAAAAGGAGAGAGAAAGATGAAACAAAAAAACAGTGTAGTGCAGATGGTGAGTGTAGCGATGCTAAGTAGTATTGCATATTTACTGATGATGTTGGACTTCCCGTTCCCAGGGCTTCCGCCATTTTTAAAAATTGATTTTAGTGATGTGCCAGCTTTAATTGCTGCGATTATTTTCGGACCAGTTGCGGGGATAATTGTAGAGGCGATAAAGAACATTTTACATTACGGGATTCAAGGGAGTTTAACGGGAGTACCAGTTGGAGAAATTGCTAACTTTATTGCAGGATGTTTATTTATTGGACCAGCAGCTTTCTTATTTAGAAAGTATCGTACTGTTAAAAGTTTAACGACAGGATTAATGCTAGGGACAATTACAATGGCGCTTATTATGAGTGTATTAAATTACATCATCATATTCCCAGCTTACACTTGGTTTTTAAATTCACCAGCTATGTCTAGCGAAGCTATAAGAACGACGGTTGTAACGGCAATCTTACCATTTAATTTAATTAAAGGAATTGTTGTGACAATTGTATTTGTAGCGTTATTCTCACGCCTGAAAGTATGGGTGTTTGCAAAAATGAAAAATGCATAAATATAAAATAAAACCATTAGTAGTATGGAACTACTAATGGTTTTTTATTAAATATAATGAAAATGGAAAACAAAAAATCCCCCTCAAATGAATGAGGGGGATTTTTTGAAGTTAATAAAAGACTATTCGAATTTTAAAGCATCGCCGTCGAATGATTCGTCAGCAACTTTGATTGAGTCAGTTGGACAACCTTCGAATGCATCCATCATATCTTCAAGTAATACATCTGGAATTTCAACGATACCTTGGTTATCGTCTAATGTTACGAATGCAATACCTTCATCATCATAGTCATAAATGTCTGGTGCAGCAGCGCCACAAGCACCACATGCGATACAAGTATCTTTATCAACGATTGTATATTTTGCCATCTTTTTTCCCTCCTGATAATATGTATGTGAAAAGCTCGCCATAAAAATTATAACCTTATTGTAAAACGGTTTTTAAAACTTTTCAACATAAAATTATAATGATAATCCTTATCAATTAGAGTGTCAACTAATTTTTGCATTATGTCATAAGATTTTCAAAATACGTAAATGTTATTTCGTTTGGTACAATAGAATATATACAAGTATATATTGCCGATATGATAAGTTTAATGAGTGAAGGTAGATGGGTATCATACGAAAAGCAATTAAGTTAGATTGAAGGGTGGAAGCGGTAATGCAACTACAATATACTTTATTGTATTGTTTAAAACAATTGAATGGTGAAAGAACCGTTTCTTCTATTTATTATTTATTAAAGGGAAAACGTTCTTCGCAAACGTTACAAGATGGAAATATGTTCCGAATCTCTTTTTTGTTTGGAATATATAAATCGTTAAATAGAACTGAATATGATCGTGAAGTTGCAAAGTTATTGCAAGCGGATTGGATTCAAGAGATACATGAAAATACATATTTGTTAACACCTAAAGGTAAAATGCAGTTACATACATGGGAGGAAGGGTATGCTTTTCCAGCGCATTTACATGGTTTGCACTATGGCGAATTAGGTGAAACATTTTGGAAAAGATTATCTTTAACTATTCAAACTATATCTAATTTACAACAGAATAATACGAAGTTTATTCCTATTCAACAAGATACAGAAATAATGGTGTGGGTGAAACGCTTTTTAACAGGTATGCCGTATAGGCGAAGTGAATTAGCGAAAAGATTATGGGAAGAAATACATAACCTTTTAGGGAAATGTGATGTGGTAGAAGCGACGATTGTAACATATAGATTAACAGGATATGAACGTATCGGTTGTACATTACAGCAGTTAGCGGAAATTACGAAACAAGATATATTCAGGGTGTACTTTTTATTTTGGGGTACAATTCATTTCCTTATACAAGAAGTTCGAGATAAAGAAAAAGAATTTCCATTATTAGCTGAGATTATTTCTTATCCAAATGAGAGAGCTGAATTATTTAGTTTATCAACGAAAAAAACATATAATTTTTGGAGGCAAGGGCGCTCTTTAGAAGAAATAGCTACAATTAGAAATTTAAAGGTTGCAACGATAGAAGACCATTTTGTTGAAATTGCTTTGCGAGAGAGAGACTTTTCTATCGAGATGTTTATGGAAAAAGACAAAATAGATAAAGTAACGAGAGTAATTGATACATTACAAACACGTAAGTTGCGTGAGTTGAAACAAGCGGTCGGAGAGGATATCTCTTATTTTGAAGTTCGTCTTGTATTGGCGCGGATGGAGGGTATAAATGAAACTTGAGGAATATTTATATAGGTGGTTTGGATATTCTGAATTTCGTCCAGGTCAAAAAGAAGTAATTACAGATTTATTAGAAGGAAAAGATGTTATAGCAATGCTTCCGACCGGAAGAGGGAAGTCTATGTGTTATCAACTTCCAGGGTTAATGCAAGAAGGAACGGTACTTGTAGTATCGCCATTATTATCTTTGATGGAAGATCAAGTTACACAATTAAAATATGTTGTGAAAAACCGAGTGATAGCATTTAATAGTTTTCGGACATTACATGAAAAAAGAGAAGCGATGAAAAAATTAGCTTCATATAAATTTATTTTTGTTTCGCCAGAGATGTTACAGTCGGAATTGTTAATAAGAGAATTGAAGAAAGTTCATATTTCATTATTTGTTGTCGATGAGGCCCATTGTATTTCGCAATGGGGTTATGATTTTAGGCCAGATTATAAAAAACTAAATGTAGTCATTGAGAATATCGGGTCTCCTACGGTGCTAGCATTAACGGCTACAGCGACGAAAGATGTACTCCAGGATATAGCAGAAAGTCTAGATTTGAAGAATGTGACGCAGCATGTATACTCTATTGATCGTCCAAACATTGCAATGGAAGTACAATTTGTGGAGACGATAGAAGAGAAGAAAGAAGCGCTTTTGGACCAGGTTATGTATTTGCAAGGGCCAGGAATTGTATATTGTTCAAGCAGAGCGTGGACAGAACGTTTAACGGAATATTTAAGAGGAAAAGGCGTGATTGGTGTCGCTTTCTATCATGGTGGTATGGAACATGAAGAGCGTATGTTAATTCAACAGCAGTTTATGAATGACCAGTTACAGCTAGTAATATGTACAAGCGCTTTTGGTATGGGAGTAAATAAGTCGAATACAAGATATATTATTCATTTCCATTATCCGACTAATATAGCTTCTTATTTGCAAGAAATCGGAAGAGCTGGAAGAGATGGTGAACCGAGTATAGCTATCTTACTATGTAGTCCGTTAGATCACGATTTACCAATTTCAATCATTGAAGACGAATTGCCGAGTCCGTCACAAATACAATTTTTATTCTCTTTACTACAAGAAAGAATGTTTCAAACGAAAGAATTACCAATAGAAGAGGTAGAAGAAATTTGTTATAATGCAGCAAGATTTAATGAACAATATTGGCGTTTCATCCGCTATCATCTGGAGCGGCTTGGAATCATACAACAGCGAAAATTAATATTAGAGAGCTTGTCAGATGAAATTATGAACAGATTAATAGCTGAAGTAGAAATAAGACTACGTAATAAATATAGTGAGCTAGAAAACATGAAATCATGGATACAAGTAAAAGGATGTAGACGTGAATATTTGCTGCAACAGTTCGGTTATAGAAAAGAGGACGAGTTGCAGAATTGCTGTGACTATTGTCATATTACAAAAACAGATTATAAAAAAAGACAAGCGCAACAATCGGATTTCGACTATAATTGGGAAACAGAGTTACAAAAGCTTTTCGGTCTAGAAAAGATGGGGGAATGATGAACATTCAAAGGCATAATATTGAAGATATGAGTCCGAAAGAAATAAGGCTAAATCTGTATATCACACAGTTCATTATTATCGGTATCGGTTGTTTACTAGCATATATATTATTCCGAGATATAAAATCGGTGTATAATCTGTGGAAATGGGAACCGATGTCTATACTTATAATAGGTGGCTTGTTAGCGATTGGTATTGTGTTATTAGATTATGTTGCAATGCGAGTATTTCCGGAGTCTTGGTTTGATGATGGGGGTATTAACGATAGGATGTTTCAAGGAATGTCAATTATGCATCTATTCGTTATTACGTTCATTATCGGCTTTGCAGAAGAATTTTTATTTAGAGGTGTAGTGCAGACGCACTTTGGAATTGTAATAGCGAGTTTAGTATTTGCAGTGTTACATATTCGATATATAAAAAAGCCGTTTTTGTTTTGTTTCGTCTGTTTCATTAGTTTTGTCTTTGGTTACGTATTTGAATGGACAGGAAATTTGTTTATAACAATCTTTGCACACTTTCTTGTAGATTTTATAATGGGACTCCAATTAAGAAAATAAATGGAAGGTGGTGGTGAACAACATGAGGAAACGAATTCCTGACTTTGAAGAGGAATTAGAAGTTGAGCGAGTGGAAGAAAAAGAAGGTTTACCGCCGCGTAGTGAAATTCATAGAAATAAAGAGAACAAACAAAAGTTTAAAATGAATCATATTTTCGTCCGAGTTTTAACATTTCTATTCATATTACTACCAATTAGTATTTTATGGTATACAGATAAATATATTCAGGTGAAAAGTGATGGTAATAACGCTGGGAAAAGTGCCTTTGAGGTCATTTTCTTTGATTCAGCTAAATCTGATTCCGAAGCATCTTCTGAGAAGATCGTAACGCATACGGTGAAAGAGGGAGAAACTTTAGAAAGTATAGCGAAGCAATATTTTTCAGATGAAACTGGGATCGAAGTAATTAAAAAGTATAATGACTTACAAGAAGATGAAGTGAATGTAGGTCAAGAATTAAAAATTCCGATAAAAGATAAGTCCACAAAACAAGAGAGTTAGTAAAATACTTACTATAAAAACTGAGGATTATCTTTATGAGGAGGGGAGTAAAAATATATGATATGGATTATCTTATTAAGTACTCTCATATGTATTGGTATTATATTTCTTCTTGTTATGTATAAAGAAGCAATGCGTGATACGGTGCTAGAACATACTTTAATATTTGAAGAGTTTCCGAAAAGTTTTCAAAAAGTAAATGTATTTTTTATATCAGATATTCATAGAAGGATCATTTCGAATTCTTTAATTGAACAAGTAAAAGGAAAAGTAGACATTGTAATTATTGGTGGTGATTTAGCGGAAAAAGGTGTCCCTTTATCGCAAATCTCTGCAAATATACAAAAGTTAAGAGCGATAGCTCCTGTATACTTTGTATGGGGAAATAATGATTATGAGATTGAATATCATGAATTAGATGCTTTGTTATTAGAAAATAATGTGAAAGTTTTAGATAATACAAGAGTTGTATTTGAATCTGAATTTGGAGAGAAAATTTGTTTACTCGGTGTAGATGATGTTGGGATGAAACGTGATCGTTTAGATTTAGCGTTGGCTGATTGTAAAGAAGATGGTTTTCGCATATTAATTAGCCACAACCCTGATATAATAAACAAAATGTCTGGAAAAGAACAAATTTCCCTTGTGTTAAGTGGACATACACATGGAGGGCAAATCCGATTATTCCCATCTAAAAAATATTTAAAAGGTGGCGTATATAAGCGTTCAAGTGTGACCCTTTTTGTTAGTAATGGCTATGGAACAACGTTGATTCCATTTCGTTTCCGAGCACCTGCTCAAACACATATTATTACGTTACAGGGAGGGAAATAATGCCAACTCTAAACGGAAAATATAACATAAAAGCTGTTTCGAATATAATTGGAATTCAGCCGAGTACGCTTCGTGCGTGGGAAAGACGATATCAAATTATTGCCCCAAAGCGGAATCATGCGGGGCATCGATTATATACAGAAGAGCATGTTCAAATTTTGAAATGGTTAATGGACAAGGTTTCTTCCGGCATGATGATTGGACAAGCAGTTCAATTATTAGAAGGGAATCGTTTGCAGAGTGATGTTCAAAAAGAAATACATTACGATAAAGAAGTTGTTTTAGTGGACGATTTACTACAAGCTTTGTTAAAATTTGATGAAATTACAACTTCTGCATTGTTAAACGAGGCTTTTAGTATTTATGCAACAGAAAAAGTTATAGCAAGTATTGTTCTTCAAGTGTCAAATAAATTGTTAACGTTAAAAAATAATAATGAAGTTACAATGGTGCAGTTCCAATATATCGTATCATTTTTACAAACTCGTCTAGGGATGGTGTACCATAATGCATCATCGTTTTCTTCTATACACAAAGTTGTTGTGTTAGAAAATAATATGTTGAAAGGGTTTGTTTTCTCAACGTATTTACGATTAAAAGGATATGAGGTGATATATATTAGGTCAAGCTTAGCAGAAGATCGTATTTTATTAGCTGTTGAGCAAATACAACCTACATATGTAGTAGTCTCTTTTGATGATGAACGAGAACTTAAGAACGTAAATGTATTACAAGAAAAAAATGAGACCTTTTCTGTTGGGGTTATAGGAGAAATAAGTGCTCGAAATCAGTTGAACATTCAAACAAACCTAATTGGTGATACGAAAGAAGAATGGGATGATTGGTTAAAAATGTTAGAATAGTTGTTCGAAAAGAACCATCTATTTTCTATTTCATATAATAAAAATTATATTCATTGGTTACGTAGGGAGGGTATGAGATGAGGCTGGAACGATTAAATTACAATAAAATAAAAATTTTCTTAACATTTGATGATTTATCTGAACGAGGATTAACGAAAGAAGATTTGTGGAGAAATGCACCGAAAGTACAGCAATTATTTCGTGATATGATGCAAGAAGCAAATAAGGAATTAGGATTTGAAGCGGATGGTCCGATTGCAGTTGAAGTATTTTCTCTACAAGCGCAAGGAATGGTCGTAATTGTAACGAAAGAACATCAAGAAGTTGATACAGATGATGAGTTCCGTGACGAGTTTATTGAAATGCAAGTGACTCTAGATGAAAGCGAGCATATACTTTATGAGTTTGCTACACTAGATGACGTAATTAACCTGTCGAATCGTTTATATAACCTTGATGTAACTGGCGGAAAATTATATACGTGGGATGGACGCTTCTATCTTTGGATGGAAGAAGAGGAGCAAATTCAATTACTGAAGGCTGATTTTATAGCTATTTTAGCGGAATATGGTAATCCGTCGACGGCAACTATTTATCGCCTAATGGAATATGGCAAAGAATTAATGGATTCTCAAGCAATTGAACAAATACACAATTACTTTGTGAAAAAAGAAAACCTTAGCTAATAAAATATAGCTAAGGTTTTCTTTTTTCATTTACTTAAATGAATCTTTTCAAATTGCTGTATGTAAGTAAAATAAAAAATATTTAAATATTTAAGTATTTTACTTTTCTAAAAGCGATAAAAGGACTATAATGATAGTGAAAACGCTTGCAAAAGAAAATAGTTTGTATATATTTGTTAGCGTTTTCTATTGCATTCCAAATTTAACGGTGTATACTAGGCAATGAAGGTTTACTAAACAAGTGAAATTACAGGGGGTTTACTTACTATGGTAGCCGAAAAGGGAACTCAAACAAAAACACAACAACAAAGGGAACAACATTTTGAACTATTGAATTCAACACAAATTGTTATCAGTGAAGCGTTAGAAAAATTGGGTTATCCAAACGAAGTATATGAATTATTAAAAGAACCAGTTCGTATGATGACAGTGAAAATACCAGTTCGTATGGATGACGGGACTGTTAAAATATTTACAGGATATCGTGCACAACATAATGATGCTGTTGGTCCAACGAAAGGTGGAATTCGCTTCCATCCGAATGTAACAGAAAATGAAGTGAAAGCACTTTCAATCTGGATGAGTTTAAAATGTGGTATCGTTGATTTACCATATGGTGGAGGTAAAGGTGGAATTATCTGTGATCCACGTGAAATGTCATTTCGTGAGTTAGAAAGATTAAGCCGCGGTTATGTACGAGCAATTAGCCAAATCGTAGGACCGACGAAAGATATTCCAGCTCCAGATGTATTCACAAACTCTCAAATTATGGCGTGGATGATGGATGAGTATAGCCGTATTGATGAATTTAACTCACCAGGATTTATTACAGGTAAACCACTTGTATTAGGTGGATCACATGGACGTGAAACAGCAACAGCGAAAGGTGTAACAATTTGTATTCGCGAAGCTGCAAAAAAACGCGACATTGATATTAAAGGTGCACGCGTTGTTGTTCAAGGATTCGGTAATGCTGGTAGCTTCTTAGCTAAATTTATGCATGATGCAGGTGCGAAAGTTATTGCAATCTCAGATGCTTACGGTGCATTGCATGATCCAAACGGATTAGATATTGATTATTTATTAGACCGTCGTGATAGCTTCGGTACAGTAACCAAATTATTTAATAATACAATTTCAAATAAAGAATTGTTAGAACTTGATTGTGATATTTTAGTTCCAGCTGCAATTGAGAACCAAATCACAGAAGAAAATGCTAATAATATTAAAGCGAAAATCGTTGTTGAAGCTGCAAATGGTCCAACAACATTAGAAGCAACTAAAATTTTAACTGATCGCGGCATTTTACTTGTTCCAGATGTATTAGCAAGTGCTGGTGGTGTAACGGTATCTTACTTTGAGTGGGTACAAAATAACCAAGGTTACTACTGGACTGAAGAAGAAGTAGAACAACGTTTAGAAAAAGTAATGGTAAGATCATTTGATTCTATTTATGAAACAGCACAAGTTCGTAAAGTGAACATGCGCTTAGCTGCGTACATGGTCGGTGTTCGTAAAATGGCTGAAGCAAGTCGCTTCAGAGGTTGGGTATAATATTATAATGTGAAAAAACGTGATTCCTTTCGAGGGAATCACGTTTTTTTTGTTGAAGTATTAGAGTGAGGTGTTGTATATGGAAAATGAAATGATGGAACGAGTAGAACAACTAGAAGAAAAGGTTAAGAGGTTAGAGGGAGAACTCGCAAGAACGACGAAACCCGAAAAAACAAGTATCGTTCGGGTGTTCGGGGAAGGACTGCTGTTTTTAATATTTGGTGCGGTTGTAGTAGGGCCGATTATCGCCTTTGTAATCACGATTCTTACATCGTTTGCTGAAAAATAAAAATAAAAAGAAAAACAAAAGAACGCTTGTTCTATACGAACAAACGTGCTATACTTTCCTTAGATAAACAAAACGGAAATGATTTTAAGGAGAGATAAATGATGAAAATGACAGTAGACCAAAGATTTATGATGCCAGCAGATGTTGTAGAGCGAGTGGAAGTATTAAGAAACAAACAAAGTAAGCGCGGCACATTATTACAATCAGTAAATAAATTTTTCGGTTTAGATACGAAAGAAGATTGTGTTTGGTTTTACGGTTTTTATGGCGTTGCTGTAAGTATTTTATTATTTATGGTGTTCACATCAAATATTTTCGATTTTCTCTTCGCGTAAGAAATATGCTATAAGGGCATTGCTACCGAATACATATATAAAGAAGTAAGGTAATCTTCTGAAGCGGGAGTTGGTAGTAATGGCGATGTTTCCTATAGAACGTAATTATATTGGATATGGAAGTTCACGACCGGGAATCCCTCTTTCTAAAGTCAGGTTTATTGTAAGTCATGATACGGGGAATCCTGGTAGCAATGCGATAGGGAATCGAGATTATTTTAATGAAATACAACCGAAAGCTTCGGCACATACATTTATAGATGACAAAACAATATTAGAAATTATTCCTATAAATGAAGTGGCCTACCATGTTCGGTATGGTGTGTCGACCGATAATGACTTATATGGTTATGATGCGAATAAGGCGGCCATTGGAGTGGAACTTTGTTATGGCGGTGATGTTAACTTTTGGGAAGCGTATACCCGTTTTACGTGGTATCATGCGTATTTATGTCAAAATTTCGGCTTGAATCCGAAAAAAGCTATCGTATCACATAAAACACTTGACCCAGCTAGAAAGATTGATCCTGAAAATGTATTAGGGAAACAAGGTATTAAATTTCAGCAGTTTTTAGCAGATGTCTATCGGATGTACGTTTCGTTTAGATGACAAATATATGAAAAATGAATACAATAAAGATAGGTGCCTACTGCTGTAAGTAGGTTTTTTCTTGTTTTTATAAATAGTGTATTGGTAGAAGACTAGGAGTGAGCCGGGTATGCAGAAAGAAACAGCTATCATAATTGGAGGCGGTCCGTGCGGATTAGCAGCAGCAATTTCGTTGCAAAAGGTAGGGATAAATCCGTTAGTAATTGAAAAAGGAAACATTGTAAATGCGATTTACAATTATCCAACTCATCAAACATTTTTCTCTTCTAGTGAAAAATTGGAAATTGGTGATGTAGCTTTTATTACGGAAAACCGTAAGCCAGTTCGAAATCAAGCGCTTGCGTATTATCGTGAAGTAGTAAAGCGTAAATCTGTACGTGTAAATGCTTTTGAGCGAGTGGAGAAAGTTCAAAAAGATGGAGAAGTTTTTCATGTTGAGACAACAAAGCGTGACGGAAGTAAAGAAATATATATAGCAAAGTATGTTGTTGTAGCAACTGGATATTATGACAATCCAAATTATATGAATGTTCCAGGTGAGGAATTGAAGAAAGTAGCTCACTATTTTAAAGAGGGACATCCTTATTTTGATCGAGATGTAGTGGTTATAGGTGGAAAAAACTCGAGTGTAGATGCCGCGTTAGAGCTTGTTAAAGCAGGTGCGCGTGTAACGGTACTATATCGCGGAAGTGAGTATTCACCAAGTATAAAGCCGTGGATTTTGCCAGAGTTTGAGGCATTAGTACGAAATGGTACAATTCACATGCATTTTGGGGCTCATGTGAAAGAAATTACTGAACATACGTTAACGTATACAGTGGACGGTGAGGCAAATACAATCAAAAATGATTTTGTATTTGCGATGACTGGTTACCATCCTGACCATAGCTTCTTAACGAAGATGGGTGTTCGAATTGATGAAGAGACAGGACGTCCGATTTTTGCAGAGGATACGATGGAAACAAACGCTGAAAATATTTTCATTGCAGGTGTAATTGCTGCTGGAAATAATGCAAATGAAATATTTATTGAGAATGGTCGATTTCATGGGGATGCGATTGCGCAAACCATTTCAACAAGAGAAATGTAAAAAGAAGCTGTCGAAATAAACTTCGACAGCTTCTTTTTTAATCGTGCATAAACATATTTTGGATTGTTTCATGTGAAGTCGTATTCTCTAGTGCAACTAATAATTTAATACGTGCTTTTTGAGCATTTAAACCGTATGTGAATACAATCCCCATATCTTTTAATTGTTTGCCGCCACCTTCATAGGAATATACATCTTGAACGATGCCGTTAAAACAGCGAGAAACTAATACGACAGGAATTCCTTTATTTATTAATCGTTCTAGACTAGGAAGTGTTCTTGGGGGTAAATTACCTTGTCCAAGTGCTTCAATAACAATCCCGTCTACTGGAAGATTTTCAATTGCTGCTAACAATGTATCGTCCATACCAGCGTACGCTTTTAGAACGACTACATTTTTAGAAACCTGTTTTACTGAATATGTTTCGTGATGTACTAAAGCATGGTGGAATACAACACCACGTTTTGTTACCATACCAATTGGTCCATATTGTGGACTTTGGAATGTTGCTACATTACTTGTATGTGTTTTCGTTACATTTGTAGCGCAATGAATTTCGTCGTTTAATACGACTAAAACGCCTTTTTCTGCGGCTTCATTACTGCTTGCGACTTTTACAGCTGATAAGAAGTTATATAGACCGTCAGCACCTAATTCATTGCTAGAGCGCATTGCGCCTGTCACAACGATCGGAATAGTTGCTTGTACTGTTAAATCTAAGAAATAGGCAGTTTCTTCTAATGTATCCGTACCATGCGTAATGACTACGCCATGAATGTTGTCTTGTTTTACTCTTTCATCAATGATGACTTGTAACTGTAACATTTCGCTCGGTGTCATATGAGGAGATGGTAGATGGAACACATCTTCAACGATTAAATCAACATCGCCTTCTAAATCAGGAATAAATTTTAAAAGAGGATTTTTTTCACCTGGTTGTACGACCCCAGTTTCTTTGTCTTCCTCCATTGCAATTGTTCCACCTGTGTGTAAAACTAGGATTCTTTTCAATGCTTATACCCCTTTCAAGTAAAAAAATACATTTAGAACATAACATGTTTTGAGTAAATTCGACAATGGAAATGTATAAAAGTATGCCTCGAAAATGACAATAAAATTAACTGCTATATGTACGATGTGTAAATATAGGATAGGAGGGAGCAATTACGTTGAAAAAAGTGGAGCGAATTATTGTTCGTATATTAGTAATACAATTCATTTGTCTTTCTGTTGTGCAACTGTTATTTATACATAAGTCGTCAGTTAAATATTTATCTAAAATTGTTTATTATGAAGGTGTCATGGTAAAAAACAAAGCAGAAATCTTACAGGTGAATAGGTAGTTTTCATTTTCTTCTATGAAGGATTATGCTACAATAATTGAGGATTTAATGACGTGAAGCAAATGAGAAGAAGCAGGAGAATACCTGCTTTTCGTTTTGTTTTATAAGTGAAAAAATGAGGTGTTACAATGGATAAACAAATTTCAATTGCTATAGATGGTCCAGCAGCTGCTGGAAAAAGTACAGTTGCGAAAGTTGTAGCGAAGAAGCTTTCTTACGTTTATATTGATACAGGCGCAATGTATCGTGCGATTACATATGCAGCCCTTGAGCAAAAAGTGGATATTGAAAATGAAGAGCAGTTAATGGAAGTTGTAAAAAATGTAAAAATTGAGTTTCAGCAAGGAGAAAATACACAACTTGTATTTTTAAATGGACAAGATGTTTCGGAAGTAATTCGTACACCTGAGGTGACGAATCGAGTATCGATTGTGGCCAAACATCGTCTTGTTCGTGAAGAAATGGTACGTCGTCAACAAGAGTTAGCGGAAAAAGGCGGCGTTGTAATGGATGGTCGTGATATCGGTACACATGTGTTACCAGATGCTGAAGTGAAGATCTTTATGCTTGCTTCTGTAGAAGAAAGAGCAGAAAGAAGACATTTAGAAAATATGAATAAAGGTTTTGATTCTAATTTAGAGCAGTTAAAAGAAGAGATTGCTCAGCGTGATAAATTAGATTCAGAACGCGAAGTTTCTCCTCTCAAAAAGGCTGATGATGCATTGGAATTAGATACAACTTCTTTATCAATTGAAGAAGTTGTCCAAAAAATTATGAGTATTGTTTCAGGAGTGTTTGCGAAATAAAGAAAGGGGATATCCTCTTTCTTTATTTGTTTGTTTGTATAGAAATGTAAAGGATACGTGAATTGTGAGTCTCTTTCCTTGACAAATGATTGGATTTGTAAGAAGTTAGTAAAAGAGAGATAAAACTTTCAGAATATATTCGCTATTATATTTCAAAACATACTTTCTTCAAGATGATTTTGCTGTATACTATTTATATAGGTTTAATATATTTTCTAGTGAAATGTATGGAACTTGAGTATGTGATGATAAATTCTTAAACATGCAAATGAAAACAATTGTTTTCATTTCGTATATACATAAAAAATGCTTTGTCAATTCTGTAGGGAGGTATTTCCATGGTAGAGAAAATGAATGAAGAAGTTATGGATTCAAAAGAATTACAAGTTGGTGACGTTGTTACAGGTTCTGTAACGAAAGTTGAAGAGAAACAAGTGCTTGTAAATGTTGGATACAAAACAGATGGCGTAATTCCAATTAGTGAATTAGCTAACGTTCATATTGAAAAAGCAAGCGATGTTGTAGAATTAAATCAAACACTAGAATTAAAGATTATTAAATTAGAAGAAGAAGATCTTGTCTTATCTAAACGTGCTGTTGATGCAGAAAAAGCATGGGTAGAATTACAAGAAAAATTCACTTCTGGTCATGTGTTTGATGTTACTGTAAAAGATATTGTGAATGGTGGATTAGTTGTGGACCTTGGTGTTCGTGGTTTTATCCCAGCTTCACTTGTAGAAGTACATTATGTAGAAGATTTTACTGACTATAAAGGCAAAACATTAGCTGTGAAAATTGTTGAATTAGACCGCGAAAAAAATCGTGTGATTCTTTCACATAAAGCAGTAGTAGAATTAGAACTAGACTCTAAGAAAAAAGAAGCAATCTCTTCATTAAAAGAAGGAGACGTTGTTGAAGGAACAGTACAACGATTAACTGATTTTGGTGCTTTCGTTAATGTTGGTGGTGTGGACGGTTTAGTTCATATTTCACAAATTTCACACGAACGTGTAGAGCAACCTTCTGAAGTATTAGAGCAAGGTCAAAAGGTAAAGGTGAAGGTATTATCTGTTGATGCTGATACACAACGTATTTCTTTATCAATTAAAGCAGCTCAACCAGGACCTTGGGAAAATGTTGCTGGCGAACTAAAAGCTGGAGATATTCGTGATGGAGTCGTAAAACGTCTTGTTACATTCGGCGCATTCGTTGAAGTTTTACCTGGCGTTGAAGGTCTTGTGCACGTATCTCAAATTGCAAATCGTCACGTGAAAAATCCAAATGAAGTATTGGAAATGGGACAAGAAGTAAAAGTGAAAGTGCTTGAAGTCCATGTGGCAGAGAAACGTATTTCTTTAAGTATAAAAGAAGCGCTTGAGGAAAATAATGTAATTGAAGATTACAGTCAGTATGAGCCAAATGCAGATTCTGCTACTTTCCAATTAAGTGATATTATTGGTGAACAACTGAAAAAATTAAAGAAATAAAGAGGGGTACAAGTGGTAAGGGCAAAACGTAAATTAGATCATATTGAATACGCTCTTTCTACTGGTCAGTCTCGTACGCATGGCTTTCATGATATTGATTTTGTGCATCAAGGTTTGCCAAATTCAAGTTATGACACAATAACATGTGAAACAAAAATCGGCGAACTTTCACTAAGTTCGCCGATTTTTATCAATGCGATGACTGGTGGTGGAGGAGAGAAAACGTTACATATTAATGAGCAATTAGCATATGTAGCAAAACATCATAATCTTGCTATGGCTGTAGGTTCGCAAATGGCGGCGTTAAAAGATGAAAGTGAGGCTGCTTCTTATAAGATTATCAGAAAGGTAAACCCGAATGGTATTTTCTTTGCTAATTTAGGTAGTGAGGCAACTATCGAACAGGCAGAGCGTGCCGTTGATATGATTGAAGCAAATGCATTGCAAATTCATTTAAATGTCATACAAGAGTTAACGATGCCAGAAGGAGACCGTGACTTTACTGGTGTACTTCAGCGCATTGAGAAAATTGTTTTAAATAGTAAAGTTCCTGTCATTGTAAAAGAAGTTGGATTTGGGATGAGTAAGGAAACAATGCAACAGTTAGCGAGCGTGGGTGTAACGGCAATTGATATTGGCGGACAAGGTGGTACGAATTTTGCTGCTGTTGAAAATGAAAGAAGACAGCGAATGCTTTCTTATTTTAATAACTGGGGCATACAAACAGCTACCTCGATTATTGAAGCAACCTCTACAAATAATAACCTCTCTTATATTGCATCTGGGGGTATACAAACAGCGCTTGACGTAGCGAAAGCAATCGCATTAGGGGCGAATACAACTGCGTTTGCTGGATACTTTTTACGCATTTTAATGCAAGATGGTATCGAGAAGTTAGTGGATGAAATTGACCTTTTACATACAGATTTGAAATTTATTATGACAGCTCTCGGTGCGAAGACGATAGAAGAATTGCAATCTGTACCTCTTGTTGTAAAGGGCGAAACATATCATTGGTTAACGCAACGTGGTATTGATACGACACATTATAGTAGAAGATAAAAAATCAACCGTTTGGTTGATTTTTTTGTATTTTATTCGTTTTAGTAATATAAAGTGAGGGATGGAATTAATATTCTATAAAAATGAAATTTCTCTTATGTATATAAGTTATATTGTAAAAGTTGCGACTGAAAAATGTAGATATTGTGCTACTAAATTGTTGAATAAGTTTTGATTTTGCCAAAGGAAATAGGGAGGGATAAAAATAAAGTATAGAAAGATTCTTATATAAAATATTATTTCAATATAAACAAAAATGTAAAAGACGGTTTCGTACAATATCGAAACCGTCTTTTTGTATTCGTTAGTGCTGATTCTGTTTGCGAGCTTGCTCTGGTGTATCCAGTCCAGTAGCACCCGGATATTGTAGTGATTGGTCACGGTCAGATTCAACGCGGCGTGATTCTCTTAGTTTTCGTTCTTGACGATCTTTACCCATAATGAATAGCACCTCCTTATTAAAAGTGTTGCTGTTATATGAAAAAACTATGCGCGAAGAAAGTGGATTAACTTTCATAAAAAGTTCCCATAATGGAAAACATAGGAGGTGAAATGATGGAAGGGAGTACTTTTTATTTTGTAGCTTGGATAGGGTGGATTGTTGTAACTTTTTTTATGAAAAAGGACTCTATTCGGTGGAAGATAAGCGCTTGTATATTGATTTTAATTATTTGCTCTCCGTTACATATAACGATTGCTTCATTCACGGTATCAGTAAATGCATTTTTGCTTTGTATTGTAGCTTTTATAGGAATCACGCTCTATTCCATTTGGAAAAAAATATATAGCTTACTTTCGGCACTTATTATTGCAATGTTATATACAAGTTTTCATTTGTTAGAAGTATATGATCCAATTTGGATTGTGGTGGACAGGTTGTTTTTGTTAAGCAGCGCTCTTGTGTATGCATCGGTTTTATTACATGATAATCGCATACTACGATTATGTTCTCTTTATATAGGAATGTTACAGGGTGAGTTGTTAGTGACACTTATTTTTCGAAAGCTACATTTCCCTTATGATTACGGAAGTTTAGCGTTTTTTGATATCGTCGCCGTTTCTACATTGTTCATGGCAATTTTATTTTGGATTGCAAAAGCATCAATATATATGGAACAGTTCAAGAGAAAAACACGTAAAAGAAAGGCGAGGGTAATACATGACTGAATATACACCAGCCATTTTATGCGGCGTAATAGCGGGGACAGTAACGAGAGTGCTAATGCTCCGGACGGATACGCGGCAATATCCGACGAGGCTTCACGGAAAAATTATTCACATTGCGATGGGGTTAATTGCAGCTGCTTTAGGAGCGATTGCGATTCCGTCCATTTTGAAAAAAGATTTTTCTGCCATTACGTTTCTTACGTTAGCAGCAACACAGTTTCGTGATGTGCGTAATATGGAAAGAAATACATTGCAACAATTAGATGGTTATGAGCTCGTACCGCGTGGAAATACATACATTGAAGGAATTGCATTAGTTTTTGAAAGTCGCAACTATTTGGCGATGTTAACGTCGTTTGCGACGACGTTTGCGTATATAGGGTTCCGTTCATGGATTGCTGGAGTAATTATGGCTATCGTCGCATTTTTTATCGCGAAAAAATTAATGTCTGGTAGAAGGTTACATGATCTTGTTGATATCGAGCATGTTCCACTTCGTTTTGAAGGAGCAGGCCTGTATATTGATAATATTTACATTATGAATATTGGATTGCCAGCAAGACAAGAAGAAATTATGAAATATGGAATGGGTTTTATTTTAAAGCCGAAATCAATTGATGCAATGGTGACAATCTCCAACTTAGGACAACGGCAGGCTATTTTGCATGATGTTTCTGTTGCTTTGGGGATTTATAGAGATTCTGGTACGCCAGCGCTTGTGCCGTTAGCAAAGCGTGATTTAGAAGATGGTAGGGTTGGAATCTTTGTCTTGCCGCAAGATCAAGATGCAGAGAAAGCGATAGGTGTCATAGGGAATGTGCCGACGTTAGAAAGTGCTGTTCATATGTCATCGGAAGCCCCGAAAGGAAGGGGAGATAAGGGATGATGTTAGAAAGTGTAATTCTCGCAGTTATTACAACAACGCCGGAGAAATTTGCTGGTGGTGCCCCTTTATTTACTTGTGAATCGACAGAGGAATTAGAATTTGTTGCAAATAATTTAGAGGCAATTTTAGATGGTATTGCGCATCGCTTACAAGAGAATGTATATATTATTGTGAAACATTAGCAACGTGTGTTATAATGTGAGGTGTTTTGATACGTTGAGAAATATTCTGGAATGCAAATCCCTTCTTGCACAAAGAAGGGTTTTTTACATAATAAACAGAAGCAAGTTGAAAGGATGAAAGTATATGCCGAAACCAGTAATAGCAATAGTAGGCCGCCCGAACGTAGGGAAATCTACTATTTTCAATAGAATTGTTGGAGAGAGAGTTTCAATCGTAGAAGATATTCCAGGTGTAACGCGCGACCGTATTTATAGCGCTGGAGAATGGTTAAATCATGAATTTAACATTATTGATACAGGTGGAATTGATATTGGAGACGAGCCGTTTTTGACACAAATTCGTCAACAAGCTGAAGTAGCGATTGATGAAGCAGATGTTATCATTTTTATGACAAATGGTCGTGACGGTGTAACAGCAGCGGATGAAGAAGTTGCAAAAATTTTATATCGTTCTAAAAAACCAATTGTACTTGCGGTAAATAAAGTGGACAATCCTGAAATGCGCAGTGATATTTATGACTTTTATGCATTAGGATTTGGCGAGCCATTCCCAATTTCAGGTACACACGGATTAGGATTAGGTGATTTATTAGACGAAGCTGCACAGCATTTTCCGAAGATTGAAGAAGACGGATATGATGAAGATACAATTCGCTTCTCTTTAATTGGACGTCCAAACGTAGGGAAATCATCACTTGTAAATGCTCTTCTTGGTCAAGAACGTGTAATCGTTAGTAATGTAGCAGGAACAACTCGTGATGCTGTCGATACGCCATATAGTAAAGACGGTAAAGATTATGTAATTATCGATACAGCTGGTATGCGTAAAAAAGGGAAAGTGTATGAAAGTACAGAAAAGTATAGTGTACTTCGTGCACTAAGAGCGATTGAACGTTCTGACGTTGTTTTAGTCGTTTTAGACGGTGAAGAAGGAATTATTGAACAAGATAAAAAAATCGCTGGATATGCTCATGATTCAGGGCGAGCTGTTGTTATCGTTGTAAACAAATGGGACGCAGTGAAAAAAGATGAGAAAACAATGAAAGCATTTGAAGAAAACATCCGTGCTCACTTCCAATTTTTGGAGTACGCACCGATTGTATTCTTATCTGCGAAAACGAGAAAACGTACACAAACGTTAATTCCGGTTATCGATGAGGTAAATGAGAGCCATAGTATCCGTATTCAAACGAATGTATTAAATGATGTAATTATGGATGCGGTAGCGATGAACCCAACGCCAACACATAACGGTAGTCGTCTGAAGATTTTCTATGCAACACAAGTTGCGGTAAAACCACCAACATTTGTTGTGTTTGTAAACGATCCAGAATTATTGCACTTCTCATATGAGCGCTTCTTAAAGAATCGTTTACGTGAATCATTTGGCTTTGTAGGAACGCCGATTCACATTATCGCTAGAGCAAGAGACTAATGGAGAGGATGTGATTTTATGACAAAAATCACAGTAGTTGGAGCAGGTAGCTGGGGAACAGCGTTAGCGATGGTATTAGCTGACAATGGGCATGATGTACGTATTTGGGGAAATCGTTCTGAACTTATGGATGAAATTAATACAAAACATGAGAATAGTCGATACCTTCCAGGAATTACATTGCCAAGCACAATCGTAGCCTACTCTTCTTTAGAAGAAGCATTAGTAGATGTAAATGTAGTACTTCTTGTAGTACCAACGAAAGCGTACAGAGAAGTATTGCAAGATATGAAGAAATATGTAATGGGTCCGACTACTTGGATTCATGCAAGTAAAGGGATAGAACCTGGTACGTCAAAACGTATTTCGGAAGTGATTGAGGAAGAAATTCCAGAGGACTTAATAAAAGATGTTGTTGTATTGTCTGGACCGAGTCATGCTGAAGAAGTTGGTTTACGTCAAGCAACAACTGTTACGTCTGCAGCAAAGCGTATGGAGGCGGCTGAGGAAGTACAAGATTTGTTTATGAATAGTTACTTCCGTGTATACACAAATCCAGATATCGTTGGAGTTGAACTTGGTGGTGCGTTAAAAAATATTATCGCGTTAGCTGCTGGGATAACTGATGGTCTTGGATTAGGTGATAATGCGAAAGCGGCACTAATGACACGTGGTTTAACAGAGATTGCTCGTTTAGGAAGAAAAATGGGTGGAAATCCGTTAACGTTTGCTGGTCTAACTGGTATGGGAGACTTAATTGTAACTTGTACAAGTGTTCATAGCCGAAATTGGCGCGCGGGTAATTTACTCGGAAAAGGGCACTCTTTAGAAGAAGTGTTAGAAAGCATGGGTATGGTTGTGGAAGGTGTAAGAACAACGAAAGCTGCTCATGAATTGGCAGAGAAAATGGAAGTGGAAATGCCGATTACAGCTGCTTTATATGACGTGCTATTTAATGGGAATAATGTAAAAGATGCAGTAGGCTCATTAATGGGACGTGTTCGAAAACACGAAGTAGAAGCTATACCTGACTTACTTTAAAGAAAAGCGACAGAAGTACAATTGTACTTCTGTCGCTTTTTATTTTTTTGGGTCTTTTCACCATTTTTTTATTTTTGCATAGGATGAAGAGTAACTTGAGGAGAGGGTGAAAAGAATGGATAATAACATTTTTAATAACATTGAAAAAGAAGCGAAAGTGAATAAAGAAGATATTTTTAAATTAGCATCATCTGTACAAAATGCGAATTTACGTGATGAAACTGTGCTTCGCCAATTGATTCATCAAGTGGCTCTTATGGCAGGACGTGAAGTGCCGAAAGAACAAGAGGATCAAATTGTAAAAGCGATTATTAACAATAATATGCCAGCAGATTTTGGCTCGTTAAGCAAAATGTTTAAAAAATAAAATATGAGAAACAAAGAGTTTGTAGATTGCATATGATAGCCATGAAAGTATGGGAATAGAGCTGTTTTGGGCATATTTGGTCAACCGAAGCGAGAGGATACACTCGCTTCGGTTTTTATGTTTATGGAGAGTGGAAAGTACGGAAAAACGTATTGATTACAGTTACATATTCGCAATTTGTAGTAAAATGTTCTTTTTGTATTTGTTTAAAGATTTTAATTTGTTAAAATAGTATAAAAATAGATTAATAAAAAGGGGTGTGTATATGTCGGAAGGGCTTATAAAAATGTGGTTTGCGTTAGGGGCAATTGGATTTATGTTTTTTGCAGTAAGTTTTATTTTGCTAAGCAGATATAAAATAAAGAATAAAATTTTGAAAGGGATTACAGCTTTGGTAGCCTACACCCTTATGGTTGTGTCAGGAATTGTTATTTTTCTTGTTGTATTTAGTGGACCTGTACAGCAGTAAATGGGATGGTCTCGAAAATTCTACATACGGAGCAAGTTATATTAGTATGAAAAGGTGATTGCTAGTGAAAAAAGTCCATATTATTTTAATATTTTGTTGTATGAGCCTTTTAACAGGATGTTTATATCCGAAAGAAAATATGAAACAAAATGCTGTTCCTTATGAAGATCAGCTACAGGTCGTTCAAAAAGCTGTTGCGACATTTAAGGAGCAAAATAGTGGGATATTGCCAATTAAGACGCGGGATATGAATACGCCTATTTATCAAAAGTATCCAATCGATTTTCAAAAAATTTCTCCGCGTTACATACAAGAAGCGCCAGGGAACGCGTATGAAAGCGGAGGAGTATATCAATACGTGTTAATAGACGTTGAAACAAACCCGACAGTAAAGTTAATTGATGTTAGGATGGCTGAACAAATTCAGGAATTATCTTTAAAGCTTCGGATGTATCGAGATGAACATCAATATCCACCTTTTAAAAAGGTAATTTCAGATGGTGTGTATGAATTAGATTTCAAAAAACTAGGATATAAAGATGTACCGCAAGTAACAAGTCCGTATTCTGGTAAAGGACTTCCGTTTGTAATCAATGAAAAAGGAGAACTTTTTGTTGATTATAGAATCGACTTATATGAAGCGTTGAAAAAGAATGAAGGGAAATTTAAGGAGGGAGAAGATATACGAAATATCCTTTCGAAAGATTCACCATTTGTACCTGCGTATTCTTTGCCGTATACGGTAAAGGATGGAGAACCAATTTTTTTAAAATCATAAGTCATGAACCTTTCTTTTAGTGAATAAGTTCTAGAAGAAAGGTTTTTTATGTTACACAACTTGCGATGCAAACAAAAGGTATTTTTTTAATAGTCATATGAAATTGGACAAAATTATATGATATATTGTCCGAACTTCTAGAATACCATTATATTATATCAGATATTATAGGCAACGTTAGAGAAGGTATTAGTTGACTATAAACGTGGAATTATTCCCAAAAATATTGAGGGAGGGAATCACTTGGAAAAGGTAGATATTTTTAAAGATATTGCGGAACGCACAGGCGGTGATATTTATTTTGGAGTTGTAGGAGCTGTTCGAACAGGGAAATCAACATTCATTAAAAAATTTATGGAACTTGTAGTTATTCCTAATATTGAGAATGAATCGGACCGTCAAAGGGCGCAGGATGAACTGCCTCAAAGTGCTGCTGGCCGTACAATTATGACGACGGAACCGAAGTTTGTTCCAAACCAAGCGGTTTCTATTGAAGTAGATGAAGGTCTTGAAGTGAATATTCGATTAGTAGATTGCGTTGGATATACAGTTCCAGGAGCAAAAGGCTATGAAGATGAGAATGGTCCGCGCATGATTAATACTCCTTGGTATGAAGAGCCTATTCCATTCCATGAAGCTGCAGAAATTGGAACACGTAAAGTAATTCAAGAGCATTCAACAATTGGTGTTGTAATTACAACAGATGGAACGATTGGTGAAATTCCAAGAAGAGATTATATAGAGGCAGAAGAACGTGTCGTAAATGAGTTAAAAGAAGTCGGAAAACCTTTCATTATGATCATCAACACTGTACAGCCGTATCATCCAGATACAGAGCAATTGCGTCAAAGTTTATCTGAAGAATATGATATTCCAGTCATTGCGATGAGTGTTGAAAGTTTAAGAGAAACAGATGTGTACAATGTGCTTCGAGAAGCGTTATTCGAGTTCCCGGTATTAGAAGTGAATGTGAACCTTCCGAGCTGGGTAATGGTGTTAAATGAAGGGCATTGGTTACGCCAAAGTTATCAAGAAGCTGTTCAAGAGACTGTTAAGGATATAAAACGTCTTCGTGATGTGGACCGTGTCGTGTGGCAGTTTAGTCAGTATGAATTTATTGATCGAGCAAGCCTAGCTGGCATTGACATGGGGCAAGGCGTAGCAGAAATTGATTTATATGCACCAGATGAATTATATGATCAAATTTTAAAAGAAGTAGTAGGGGTAGAAATTCGAGGGAAAGATCATTTATTGAAGCTTATGCTCGATTTATCTCATGCGAAAATAGAATACGATCAAGTGGCGGATGCCCTGCGTATGGTAAAGCAAACAGGATATGGTGTAGCGGCGCCTGCGTTAGCTGATATGAGCTTAGATGAGCCAGAAATTATCCGACACGGTTCAAGGTTTGGTGTGAAATTAAAAGCTGTAGCTCCATCTATTCATATGATTAAAGTAGATGTGGAGTCTACATTTGAACCAATCATTGGTACTGAAAAGCAAAGTGAAGAATTGGTTCGTTATTTAATGCAGGATTTTGAAGATGATCCATTATCAATTTGGAATTCTGACATATTTGGACGTTCGCTAAGCTCTATTGTTCGAGAAGGTATTCAAGCGAAACTATCTTTAATGCCAGAAAATGCGAGATATAAATTAAAAGAAACGCTAGAAAGAATTATTAATGAAGGATCTGGCGGATTAATTGCGATTATATTATAAGAAAAAAATCCCTCTCATCGTAGAGGGATTTTTTTGATTTTTGCATATAAAATAGAAAAATAAACAGTCATTATCTAATATATTGTTGTAAATTGTCAAGTTTCATCAGATTTTCACATTTTAAGAGTAACAATTTACTTAAAAATATTGAATTATAAAGGAGAATCGTATAATATAGGCGTTGATAATGATTTATCTACATCTTTGTAGTATAGAATTTGCAAAAATTGCCTACAAATGAAAGTAAGACTCATTTTATGATCATTATACAGTCTTATCTTTGGGAGGAGGTGAATGGCATGAACAAGACAGATTTAATCAATGCTGTTGCAGAAGCAAGTTCCCTTTCTAAAAAGGACGCAACAAAAGCAGTAGACGCTGTTTTTGATTCTATCTTAGAAGCTTTAAAACAAGGTGATAAAGTACAACTGATCGGATTCGGTAACTTCGAAGTTCGTGAGCGTGCGGCTCGTAAAGGTCGTAACCCACAAACAGGTGAGGAGATTGAAATCGCTGCAAGTAAAGTACCTGCATTCAAACCTGGTAAAGCGTTAAAAGATGCGGTTAAATAATCCTTACATATTAACAGGGAAGAAGAGTTTCCTTTTTGGAAACTCTTCTTTTTGCTTTTAAAAACATAAATATGCTAGAATGTGTTCGTATCACTTTTAGGTTTTCGGGAGGGCTAGCGGATGGCAAAAGTTAATTTAGAACAAATTGAGCATGCAGTACGCCTTATTTTAGAGGCAATCGGAGATGACCCAAATCGTGAGGGAGTACTTGATACACCAAAGCGTGTTGCAAAAATGTACGCAGAAGTGTTCTCAGGTATGCATGAAGATCCGAAAGAACATTTACATAAAGTGTTCGGAGAAGATCACGAGGAGCTTGTATTAGTAAAAGATATACCGTTTTATTCGATGTGTGAGCATCATTTAGTTCCATTCTATGGAGTTGCTCACGTTGCATATATTCCGCAAGGCGGAAAAGTGACAGGGTTAAGTAAATTAGCTCGCACTGTAGATACAATTGCACGTCGTCCACAACTACAAGAACGTATTACATCAACAGTAGCGAACTCTATTATGGAAGTACTAGAGCCGCATGGTGTAATGGTAGTAGTAGAAGCGGAACATATGTGCATGACGATGCGTGGCGTGAAAAAACCAGGCGCGAAAACAGTAACAACAGCAGTACGTGGTGTGCTAGAAAATGATGCTGCGGCACGTAGTGAAATTTTATCTTTTATTAAAACGAAGTAAAGAAAAGTGGGAAACTGCTTTTCTTTTTTTTTTTTTGTAAATAAATGATATAGTTTTAGGAAGGAAGAGTGAGAATGGAAAGACTACTTACAAGAATGGAAGATGTTATTTCATTCGGTGGAAGTTTGGAAAGAGTAGCCAAGTTTTGGTTATAGAAAATAGAATGAATGTGTTATAATAAGTTTTATGAATTAGAAAACAAGGGTGATTTTTGTGTGTGACATCTACGGAGGGTATGCGGGTATAAGAGAGAAATTGATGGAGAAATTACGCCATCCTTATTTTATAAACTATATTGAAGAACCATATATTGATGAAGAGAAAATAGCATTGTTATATGGTGCTTTAAAAAGTGCAAAATTACATATAGAACAAATTGAGCATTATGTAGTAACGATTATGCTTGTTCAAATTGCGCTTGATACTCATGAAAGAGTATCAAATAAGGCAGGGGAAGAAGCAAATGAATCGCATAAATGTCGTCAGTTAACAGTGCTTGCTGGTGATTACTATAGCGGGTTATATTATTACTTATTGTCTATGAATCGTGATGTTGTTTTAATTCGTGCGCTTGCTGAAGGAATTAAAGAAATTAATGAACACAAAATAATGTTATATCAAAAAGCGCATAAAACGATTGATGACATAATGGAAAGTGTAGTAACGATTGAGTCTGC
Source organism: Bacillus sp. EB106-02-03-XG38 (assembly GCF_058792175.1). Lineage (NCBI taxonomy): Bacteria > Bacillati > Bacillota > Bacilli > Caryophanales > Bacillaceae > Bacillus > Bacillus sp. EB106-02-03-XG38. The sequence continues at coordinate 227,149 of NZ_JBYTED010000002.1, read as the reverse complement.
ACTCTTACAAAAAACATGTGATCATTTTCATTTATCACATTGGAAGCCGTTTATAACGTATGTACTAGGGGAAAACCGTCTTCAAAAAGAATGTGAACGATACGCTGATAAACAACATTCACCTGTTTTTCAAGCTATTCAAGAGATTTTGAACGATAAAGCGGATGCAGAAACAGTTATGAATGGATGGATGGTGGAACTTAGAAAGAAAGAAAATCAATTTTTAGAAAATCACACAGATATAAGCGAAATAAACTCTGTGTTAAGAGATAAATCGAAGACATAAGCAATTTTACATTGGAAGAAGGTACGAGCATGCAACAATCAAAAGAAGAAAGAGTACATGATGTATTTGAGAAAATCTCTGATAAATACGATGTAATGAATTCTGTAATTAGTTTTCAAAGACATAAAGCGTGGCGTAAAGAGACGATGCGCATTATGGATGTAAAACCAGGTAGTAAAGCACTTGATGTATGCTGCGGGACAGCGGACTGGACAATTGCACTAGCTGGAGCGGTAGGTGAACAGGGCAAGGTTGTTGGTTTAGATTTCAGTGAAAATATGTTATCTGTCGGTAAGCAAAAGGTAGAGGCGTTACAATTAAAACAAGTTGAACTTCTACACGGGAATGCGATGGAACTTCCATTTGAAGATAACACATTTGATTATGTAACGATTGGATTTGGTTTACGTAACGTACCGGATTATATGCACGTATTAAAAGAAATGACGCGTGTAGTAAAACCAGGTGGAAAAGTAATTTGTTTAGAAACATCTCAGCCAACAATGATTGGTTTTCGACAAGGGTATGTTTTATACTTTAAATATATCATGCCTTTATTTGGAAAGTTATTTGCGAAAAGTTATAAAGAATATTCATGGTTACAAGAATCCGCTAGTACATTCCCTGGTATGAAAGAATTGGCTAATATGTTCGAAAAAGCTGGACTTGAACGTGTACAAGTGAAGCCGTTTACTTTTGGGGTAGCAGCGATGCACTTAGGTATGAAACCAGAATCAAAATAGAAAAAGAAAAAAGAAGTTTTAGGTTAAGGTGAACAATATGAAGTTACAACTTATGTACTCTTTTTTACGATCGGATATTAATGTGATAGAAAAAGAATTAAAAAAGACAGTTGCTTCTGAACAGCCATTAGTAGAAGAGGCGGCATTACAACTTATTGAAGCTGGTGGGAAGCGAATTCGTCCTGTATTTGTGTTGCTTGCGGGGAAATTTGGAGATTATAAGTTAGATGCAATTAAGCATGTAGCTGTTGCGTTAGAACTTATTCATATGGCTTCTCTTGTTCACGATGATGTTATTGATGCTGCGTTTTTACGACGTGGTAGTGCAACTGTGAATGCGAAATGGGGAGATCGCATTGCAATGTATACAGGGGACTATCTATTCGCTAAGTCTCTTGAATGTATTACAAATATCGAAATTCCTGAGGCGCATCAGGCGCTATCGCATACCATTTTAGAAGTGTGTAAAGGTGAAATTGAACAAATTAAAGATAAGTATAACTATGATCAAAATTTAAGAACGTATTTAAGGAGAATAAAGCGAAAAACAGCATTATTAATTGCTGCGAGTTGCCAATTAGGAGCAATTGCTACTGGCGCTAATCGTGATACGGTAAATCGTCTGTTTTGGTATGGGTATTTTGTAGGAATGTCGTATCAAATAATTGATGATATTTTAGATTTCGTTTCTACAGAAGAGAAACTTGGAAAGCCTGCTGGCGGAGATTTACTACAAGGGAATATTACGCTTCCTGCCCTATATGCGATGGAAGATCCAGTTCTTTGTAAGAAAATCAAATCTGTACATGAAAATACAACAGCGGATGAAATGAAAGAAATTATTGAGGCTGTGAAGAATAGTGCTGCTATTGATAAAGCATTTGCGTTTAGTGAACGTTATTTACATAAAGCATTAGAAATTATAAAACCACTCCCGCGTGGACAAGCGAAGTATGCATTACAAAATGTAGCAAAGTATATTGGAAAACGAAAATTTTAGTGTTTTTTCTAAAAAATAAAATAATCTCTCTATTTCAAAACTATTGCACAATTGTGATAAGGGTGTTAATATGTGTGTGGGGATATACAATTACATACATAATTCAGAAGTGGAGAGATTTTTTATGGAAAAAACATTTCTAATGGTTAAACCAGACGGTGTACAACGTGCCTTCATTGGGGAAATTGTAGCTCGTTTTGAGAAGAAGGGCTTTCAATTAGTTGGTGCAAAATTAATGCAAGTCACTCCGGAAATTGCTGGACAACACTATGCTGAGCACACAGAGAAACCTTTCTTTGGTGAATTAGTAGACTTTATTACATCTGGCCCTGTATTCGCAATGGTATGGCAAGGTGAAGGTGTAGTAGATACAGCTCGTAACATGATGGGTAAAACAAGACCACATGAAGCAGCTCCTGGAACAATTCGTGGAGATTTCGGTGTAACTGTTGCGAAAAACATTATCCATGGTTCTGATTCGTTAGAAAGTGCAGAGCGCGAGATTGCTATTTTCTTTAAAGAAGAAGAATTAGTTGACTACTCAAAATTAATGAATGAATGGATTTACTAATTATTTTGAAATAATTTGTAAACGCTTTAATAACTGTGATAATAGTAGAAAGTGCAAGGAGAATAGGGGTATTCTTCTTGCACTTTTTTTATTGTAATTAGTTACGAAGTTTAGGCTGTTATGATATATTGATATGTAAAGTAAACGGCCTATCGGGGAATAAGCGAATGGCTGATGTAGTATATAATTTTTTTATATTTTTAGAGTAATGAAGGATAATTTTATTGCTTAATATAGCGAGATAAATACATATACGAAAAGAGGAATAACGTATGCGATATATTACAGCTGGTGAATCTCATGGTCCACAACTTACAACGATTATAGAAGGTGTACCAGCAGGTCTACCAATAGTTGCGGCTGATATAAATGAAGAGTTAGCTAGAAGGCAAAAGGGATATGGGCGTGGTAGACGCATGCAAATCGAAACAGATCAAGTGCAAATTGTAAGTGGTGTTAGACATGGAGAGACATTAGGTTCTCCAATTGCACTTGTTGTTGAAAACCGTGATTTTGCACATTGGACAAAAATTATGGGTGCAGAGCCATTAACGGAACAAGAAGAAAAAGAAATGAAAAGGAAAGTAACAAAACCAAGACCTGGACATGCTGATTTAAATGGTGCGATTAAATATGGTCATAGAGATATGAGAAATGTACTGGAACGTTCTTCAGCTCGCGAAACGACAGTACGTGTTGCTGCTGGTGCGGTTGCTAAAAAAGTGTTAGCGGAACTTGGTATTACAGTAGCGGGCCATGTAATTGAAATTGGCGGCGTTGAGGCTAAGGAGACTACGTATCGTTCAATTGAAGAATTAAAAAGCATTACAGAAGCATCACCTGTACGTTGTTTAGATGAAGAAGCTGGTAATCAAATGATAAAAGCAATTGATGATGCGAAATCAAATGGTGATTCCATCGGTGGCATCGTTGAAGTAATTGTGGAAGGAATGCCAATTGGGGTCGGTAGCTATGTACATTATGATCGAAAACTAGATGCAAAATTAGCGGCTGCAATTATGAGCATTAATGCTTTTAAAGGTGTCGAGGTTGGAATTGGATTTGAGGCAGCACATAGACCAGGTAGCGAAGTTCATGATGAGATTCTTTGGAATGAAGAGCATGGATATACACGAAGAACAAATAACGCAGGTGGTTTAGAAGGCGGAATGACGACTGGAATGCCAATTGTTGTGCGCGGTGTGATGAAACCGATACCTACACTATATAAACCTCTTCAAAGTGTCGATATTGATACGAAAGAGCCTTTTACAGCGAGTATTGAACGTTCGGATAGTTGTGCTGTTCCAGCGGCTAGTGTCGTTGCAGAAGCGGTTGTAGCTTGGGAATTAGCGACAGCTTTAATAGAACAATTCGGATTAGATCGTATCGACCTTATTCGTGAAAATATTGAGAAACATAATGAATATGCGAGGGGATTTTAATGGAAAACATACATATTCAAACGAAATCAAAAGAATATGATGTACATGTAGGAAAAGAATCGTTGTCACATTTGACAACAATCGTTCAAAACATGCAGCCATCTGTATCAAATATTATGATCATTTCAGATGAAGCTGTTGCGTCTTTACACTTACAGACAGTTATAGATGCGTTGCAAATAGAGCAAAATGTAATTTCGTTCGTTGTACCAAGTGGTGAAAAAGAGAAGTCCTTTGAAAATTTCTATGCGGCTCATACATCAGCTCTTGAAAATAAATTAGATAGAAATTCTTTAATTATCGCACTTGGAGGTGGGATGATTGGAGATTTAGCTGGTTTTGTTGCTGCGTCGTTTATGCGTGGAATTCGCTTCGTTCAAGTTCCAACGACTTTATTAGCTCACGATAGCGCAGTAGGTGGGAAAGTAGCGATTAATCACCCGTTAGGTAAAAATATGATAGGGGCATTCCATCAACCAGAAGCAGTTGTATATCATACGCCATTTTTACAGTCTCTTCCCGAAAAAGAGTGGCGTTCAGGTTATGCAGAAGTGATAAAACATGCACTAATTGGTGATGTAAATCTGTATCATTGGCTGAAAGAAGAAGTGCAAACATTATCAGATCTTCGTGATGAGAAATTAATTCATATATTAACGAAGGCGATTCCTGTAAAGGCAAACATTGTATCGCAAGATGAAACAGAAAAAGGTGTACGTGCTCATTTGAACTTTGGACATACGTTAGGCCATGCTCTTGAGAAAGAACTAGGATATGGAAACATTACTCACGGTGACGGGGTAGCTGTTGGAATGTTATTTGCTTTGTTTTTAAGTGAGCAAGTGTACAATGTTGATCTTTCATATGAAGAGATGAAGCAGTGGTTCTTAAAGTACGGCTATCCAAAAATGCCAAGTAATTTGAATGTAGAGCGTCTCGTTCAATTGATGAAACAAGATAAGAAAGCGAATGCTGGAGCAATTCGTATGGTATTAATGCAGGAATATGGGGTAGTGAATGTCGTATCTATTCCAGATGAGACTGTTCATATTGCGTTAGAGGCATTTCAAAAGGATATGGCTTAAGAAGTGTTAGAGGTATTCTCGTAATAGTGGCGGTTAAGATAAACGATTACAGTGAGGGATTGCAACTGTCTCGTAATCGAATTGAATAAAATGACTGGGGGAAGAAAAATGAGAGTGAAAGAGCAATTGTTAACTTTGAGAGCATATGTACCTGGAAAAAATATTGAAGAAGTAAAAAGGGAATATGGGTTATCAAAAATCGTGAAATTAGCATCGAACGAAAATCCATTCGGTTGCTCAGCACGTGTAACAGAAGCATTAACTTCTTTAGCGAGTCAATACGCTCTTTATCCAGATGGGTATGCTTTTGAACTTCGAACAAAAGTAGCAGAGCAGTTAGGTGTTAAGGCTGAACAACTGTTATTTGGTAGTGGCTTAGATGAAGTCATTCAAATGATTAGCCGTGCATTACTACACGAAGGAACAAATGTTGTAATGGCGAATCCAACATTCTCGCAATACCATCACCATGCTGTTATTGAAGGGGCAGAAGTTCGTGAAGTACTACTGAAAGATGGTATTCACGATTTAGATGCGATGTTACAGCAAGTAGATGATAAAACGAAGATTGTATGGATTTGTAACCCGAATAATCCAACAGGTACATATGTAGAGAAACAAAACTTACTTTCATTTTTAGAATCAGTTCCTAAGTCAGCGCTCGTTATTATGGACGAAGCATACTATGAATATGCGGGAGCAGAAGACTATCCGCAAACATTACCACTTCTTGAAAAGTATGAAAACCTTATGGTTTTACGCACGTTTTCAAAAGCATATGGTTTAGCTGCTTTCCGTATTGGATATGCGGTTGGTAATGAGAAGTTAATTGGGCAGTTAGAAGTAGCAAGATTACCATTTAATACATCGACCGTAGCGCAATCTGTAGCACTTGCTGCATTAGAAGATCAAGCGTTTTTACAAGAATGTGTGAAAAAGAATGAAGAAGGATTAAATCAATATTATGCGTTTTGTAAGGAATATAACGTATTCTATTATCCATCTCAAACAAATTTCATTTTCTTAAAACTTGGTATTCCTGGTAATGAGGCTTTCGAACGATTAATGAAGAAAGGTTATATTGTTCGTTCTGGTGCTGCATTTGGTATACAGGATGGTATTCGTATTACTGTCGGTTTGAAAGAAGAAAATGATGAAATTATAGAACTATTGAAAGAGATTGTAAACGAGCAAGTAAAGAAAGAAGAAACATACTCTTAAGAGTTTGTAAAGGCTCCTAATATAGGAGTCTTTTTTATTTAAATAAAGAAGAACTGTAAAGAGTTGGTGCGGGCCAATAATTAATAAGGAAAGTTATTTGCACGGTAATGAAAGAAAACGGTACAATAGAAAGTAGTAATGCGGTATCGGTGTCATATTCGAATCGTTATGAGTGAAAGTACAAGAAGAAGTATGCCCCTTCTAAAGGTTGCGTTGTTACACCTAGTTGCTTATGATAAAGTGAAACTTTAATCAGTGGGGGATATTCATCCCTCATTGATTATTAGCCCGCACCAATCGGGCTGCCTGCAAATAGCGGGTGAAATGAACAGAAAAGAATATTCTTTATAATTAAAGGAGACGTTTATGCAAAAGTTTGAACAAGCTGTTTCATATATTGAAAATGGTGAAGCGGAAAAAGGATTACAATTATTAAAAGAACAATTAAAAATTGCGAATGATGAAGAGAAGTATGATATCGCTCGCTATTATCATACACTTGGATTTACGGATGAAGCGTTAGCTATTACAGAAGATTTACGTTTATTGTATCCGGAAGAAAGTGAATTCACTGTATTTTTAGCAGAATTATATATTGATCTAGATAAAGAAGATGAAGCGATTGAAGTGCTTCATGATATTCCGGAAAATGATGATTTATATGTTCAATCGTTATTACTTGTTGCGGATTTATTCCAAATGCAAGGTTTCGATGATGTAGCAGAACAAAAACTATTAAAGGCGAAAGAAATCATGCCTGACGAACCAGTTATTACGTTTGGATTAGCAGAGTTATATAGCAGTAAAGGGGAAGAACAAAAGGCAATCACTTATTATGAGTCGCTATTAGCGGAACATAAAGTAATGGGTGGTGTTGTCATTGCACTTCGCCTCGGAGAAACATTAAGTGCGATTGGAAATTGGGAAGAAGCAATTTCTTATTACGAAGCAGGTTTAGAGGAACAAAAAGATATTCATTCATTATTTGGATATGCCTTCACGTTATATCAAGGTGAAGAATATCAACGAGCAATTGGTGCTTGGCAAGAGCTAAAAGAATTAGATCCTGAGTATGCATCACTTTACATGTATTTAGCGAAAAGCTATGAAAAAGAAGGAATGCTTCAAGAAAGTTATGAAACACTTCATGAAGGAATAAAAGTAGATGAGCTTTCTGTACCATTTTATGTAGAATTAGCGAACATAGCGGCGAAATTAGGAAAAATAGCTGAAGCAGAGGAAGTACTTCAAAAAGCGCTTGAGTTAGATCCAGGACATTTAGGTGCAACATTAAAATATGCGTATATCTTAAAGGAACAAGAAAAGTATGAAGAGCTAATTTCTGTTGTCGAGCGTGCAATTGATAGCGGAGAACCAGATACACAACTACTTTGGGATCTTGCGTTTGCAAAAAAACAATTAGAAATGTATTCGGATGCATTAAAACACTATGAAAGTGCATATACTTCTTTTAAGAATCATCCAGACTTCTTGGAAGAGTACGGTTATTTCTTATTGGAAGAAGGTATGCGAAAAGAGGCGAAAGAAGTATTTACTCAGTTAATACAACTAGACCCGACACAAATTCATATTGAAGAATTGTTATATAATTTAGAGGATTTTTCATAAGTTGGAAGGAAACTGAATGCCGCTTCTTGAATCTAAAAAGAAAAGAGAAAGACAGAGGAGGGACTTAATTGCTATGAATACCCCTGTTTCTGTAAACGAGAAGAAGGATTTTGTGAAATGGTTTTTGAATAATTACCAACTGAAACAGCGTGAATGTGTATGGATTTTGAATTATTTAATGAGTCACGACCAATTGATGCATAAAGTCCACTTCGTAGAGCATGCAAAATATTGTCCGCGTGGCTTAGTGATGTCCGCGAATTGTGTAAAAGATACACCGTTTCACTTTTTTAAACAAAATGTTATGACAACAGATGCTGAAAAATCGTTCCATGATATTCGTTTAAATCGAGATGAGGATATTTATATTCAACTCAATTTTAAATCATCGTTTCAAAATGCCAATTATGTAGCTGTATTAGAAGAAAACCCGTATTTACCAAAGCATATTGAAGTAAATGAAAAAGATCGTTTACTTGCAGAAAGATTTTTAGAAGAAAGTGTATTTTCTTTTAGAAGAGAACGCCTTTTGAAACAAATTGATGAAGCGCTAGATAAGCAAGATAAGGAAGCGTTTCATAAGTTAACAGCGGAGTTAAAGATGTTGTAGAATTCATTTGGATTCATAAAATTTTACAAATTTCAGACTTTTTAAGAAAAACTACCTTAATATAGGTAGTTTTTCTTTTTTTACCTCTTTTAGTATGGTTTAATATATATAAAGTGAAAGTTCTGTCATTTAAGAGGGAAGGAGGGAAGTAATTTGAAATGGATTGTAAAAGATGTAGAACAGTTTGAGCAAGCAAGAGAGTATGTAGATACAGGTGTTATACCACTTTTATCAATTTCAGCAGCAAAAGAAATGAAAACGGTAGTAGAACAAGGCGAATTTATCGAATTGTTAAGTATGGAGCTGGAAAGAGAATATAAAGGAAGAGTGCTTTTACTACCTGCATTTACGTATTTAGTAGAAAGTCAAAAAAACGAAAAAGGTCGTTTACAAGAATGGACAAAACATTTACAAGAGCAAGGTTTTAAGCATATTGCTTATGTTACAAGTGATTTTTCATGGAAAGAAGATATGCAAGAATTACAGGGAGATTTATTTTGGTTTCCTTCATTAGCGTTAGAACAATTTAGTGATCAAGCGAAAAGAGAAGTTATTCATGCACATATAAAAAATATAATGGTGATGTTAGAAGAAAAATGGGGAAAGTAATAATAAACAGAAAGTTCTTATTATTATGAGTAGTATGATATTGACCTGTGCATGAGCGTATTATATCATGATAGTGTCCTAGTTTTTATTTTTTATATAATTTATCACGAGGGGACAATTTCTGATAGAGGGGGGAAATTTTCGTGAGCGAGAAAGAACATCGTGTGTCAAGAAGACAGTTTTTAAATTACACCCTTACAGGGGTAGGAGGCTTTATGGCAGCGGGTATTTTAATGCCGATGACGCGATTTGCGCTTGATCCGGTGTTAAGAAAAGAAGCGGGAACGGATATGGTTGCTGTTGCACAAGTAAAAGACATTACAACAGAGCCGAAACGTTTCGACTTTAAGGTAAAGCAGGTTGATGGTTGGTACAAGTCAGAAGAGCCAAAATCAGCTTGGGTTCATAAAGATGAAAGCGGAGACATTGTTGCGTTCTCTCCAGTATGTAAACATTTAGGGTGTACAGTTAACTGGAATTCGGACAAAGCACATCCAAATCAATTCTTTTGTCCATGTCATGGGGGCCGTTACACAAAAGACGGGATGAACGTTAAAGGCACGCCGCCCCTTGCTCCGCTTGATATTTACGAATCTAAAGTGAAAGATGGAACACTGTATCTAGGAAAAGCGAAGCCAAAAGGGGGTGCAAAGTAGATGTTAAATAAAATTTATGATTGGGTAGATGAAAGGTTAGATATTACACCAATATGGCGTGATATCGCCGATCATGAAGTACCTGAGCATGTTAACCCGGCGCATCACTTTTCTGCATTCGTCTACTGCTTTGGTGGACTTACCTTTTTCGTTACTGTAATTCAAATTTTATCTGGAATGTTTTTAACGATGTATTATGTGCCTGATATTAAAAATGCTTGGGAATCGGTTTATTATTTACAAAATGAAGTTGCGTACGGACAAATCGTTCGTGGTATGCACCACTGGGGTGCTAGTCTCGTAATTGTAATGATGTTTTTACATACACTTAGAGTTTTCTTCCAGGGTGCATATAAAAAGCCTCGTGAGCTAAACTGGATTGTTGGGGTTCTTATTTTCTTTGTTATGTTAGGTCTTGGTTTTACCGGATATTTATTACCGTGGGATATGAAAGCGTTATTTGCTACGAAAGTAGGGATTCAAATTGCCGAGCAAACGCCGCTTATTGGTCCTTATATTAAAACATTACTCGCTGGTCATTCCGAAATTGTTGGCGCTCAAACATTAACTCGCTTCTTTGCTATTCACGTCTTCTTCTTACCAGCAGCACTTCTAGGTTTAATGGCCTTCCACTTCATCATGATTCGCAAACAAGGTATTTCCGGTCCGCTATAAGAGATTGCTAAATTAAAGGGGAAAGAACTAAAGGAGGGAGATTATGCATCGCGGCAAAGGGATGAAGTTTGTAGGAGATTCTCGGGTACCGGTAGCTCGGAAACCAAATATTCCAAAAGACTATTCTGAATACCCAGGGAAAACAGAAGCATTTTGGCCGAACTTCTTGTTAAAAGAATGGATGGTTGGTGCAGTTTTTTTAATCGGTTATTTATGTTTAACAGTGGCGCATCCGTCGCCGCTTGAGAGAATGGCAGATCCAACAGATGCCGGATATATACCACTTCCAGATTGGTATTTCTTATTCTTGTATCAGTTATTAAAGTATTCTTATGCTTCTGGCTCATTTACTGTAATTGGGGCGTTTATCATGCCAGGGATTGCGTTTGGCGCATTACTGTTAGCTCCATTTCTTGATCGAGGCCCAGAAAGACGCCCATTGAAGCGTCCTGTAGCAACTGGATTTATGCTTTTAGCAATTGCATCGATTATCTTTTTAACTTGGGAATCTGTAGCACACCACGACTGGGAAGCTGCAAAAAAACAAGGAGCAATTGTAAAAACAGCACCAGTTGATAAAAATGATGATGGCTATAAATTAATGCAAAAAAATACTTGTTTAACATGTCATGGTGACAATTTACAAGGCGGGGCAGCAGCACCAGCACTGCAAAACTTAACTTTAAAGCCAGAAGAAATTGCTAAAATTGCGAAAGACGGAAAAGGTTCCATGCCTAAAGGGGTATTTAAAGGTACAGATGAGGAACTGAAGAAACTTTCGGAATTCGTTGCAAAGTATAATAAAAAATAATAAAAAGCTGACTACAAAAAAATTGTAGTCAGCTTTTTATTTTGATGAAAGAAAGTTTACTATATAATAGAGTAGAGTTTGAGAAAAGAATGACTTTGTTTGAAAGGTGTTGGACATACAGCTTGGTTTACTTGTATGCAATGTTAAGACAACGCTCTGTCTTATTATTTTTATTAGTTGTTAACATATTAGGTACGATATACGGATTTATATGGTATGGAAATCAATTAAAAGAAACTTCACCTATATTTTGGCCGTTTGTACCCGATAGCCCGATGGCGAGTCTCTTTTTTGTCTTTGTTATAATTGCTTTTTTAATAAAGAGGAATTGGGGATTCATAGAGGCGCTAGCCATTGTTACTTTAATAAAATATGGTATATGGGCTGTTGTTGTAAATGGGGTTATGATTTATGTAAAAGGTCCTATTGGTCTTATCGGGTATATGTTAATGCTATCGCATTTTGCGATGGCAGTACAAGCAGTGTTATATGCACCGTTTTACCGCATAAAAAAATGGCATTTTGCGGTAGCGGCTATATGGACATTACATAATGATGCAATTGATTATTTGTTTTGGCAAATGCCGAGATATGGAATTATGCATTTGTTTGTAGGAGAAATTGGTTATTTTACGTTTTGGCTAAGCATCGCCACATTATGTGTTACATATTATTATTGCTTACGTGAGAACCGAAAACAGTTTTCTTTATGAACATTTAGGGGGAGACAATGAAGAAGAATAAGAGTGGTACAAAAATATTGGATCGATTGATTACGATAGTTGTTTCATATAGCATAGCATTTTCTATATTTGCACTCGCAACAACGGTGGTTGTATACGGAAAATGGCTATATTATTTTGAAATTGATTTTTTAAACATTCCAGACTTAGCGGATATGACGAAGGCTGATATTAAAAGAAATTATGATGTGCTTATCACATATTTATCTCCGTTTTATGACGGAGCATTACAGTTGCCTACATTAGATATGTCTACAAATGGCCGTATTCATTTTGTAGATGTTAAAAATATTTTAGTGAAAATTCAATATGTAATGTATGCGACAATTATGATTGCAATAGTAGGTGGCATGTATTTATTAAAAAAGAAAAATGAAAAGTTTTTACTACACGGATCAATTTTAACAATTATCTTTCCGATAGCGCTTATGTTACCGATCGCTATTAATTTTGAAAAGAGTTTTGTATTATTTCATAAGCTTTTATTTAGTAATGATTATTGGATGTTCGATATTGAAACGGATCCGATTATATTAATGTTACCAGAAGAATTCTTTATGCATGCTGCGTGTGCTATTTTATTATTTATTTTATTAGGTAGTATAATTTCTTATAGCTTGTATAGATATTTCGTAAAAAAGAAAAGGGTGTCAAAGGAAAAATTCTCTGTTTAAAGAGAATTTTTTTGTTTGTAAAACGATAATATATTTTTCGGTCCAGTTCTGTTCTATTCTTGTCCCAATTCACATATTTTGTACTAGTAGTTATAGGGGGGACCGTGATGAAGAGAACATTAATTGGATTGATAGCATTTCTAATTATAATGTTTCCGTTACGTATATATGCTGAAGAGTGGAGTGAACTAACAGGGTTGTTAGATGACTCATTACAATTAGTGAAGCGTAATGAAGATGAAAAAGCAGTACAAGTATTACAACATTTCTCGGAGCAGTTTGTCATAAAGGGGAATGAAAAGAAGCAAGAGGTAACACCAGATCAAGTTAGAGTTATTTCGTTAGCTTACGACAGGGCGAAACAATCTCTGGCGGAAGAAGCTTTAAGTAAACAAGTTAAAATTGATAATGTGTTAGCCTTGCAGCTCGCTGTTGATGCACAAGTATCGAAGTATCAACCACTTTGGATGGAAAGAGAAGAAAAAGTAATGGGTGCCTTTTCTCAAATGGAAAAAGCGATGAAAAAAGAAGATACGGGACAGTTTCAACAAACATTAAACACATTTTTACATGAATTTAATATTATTTATCCAAGCTTAATGATCGCCTTGCCAGAAAACGAAGTGCAGCGTGTAAATGCCCATTTATCTTATTTGGATGAATTTCGTAACGTTATGCTAAATACGAAAGGCGGACAAATGCAAGTAGGAATCATTAAAGGTGATTTACAAAAAATATTTCACACAGTAAAAAAAGATGAAATTGCACCCTCTCTCATTTGGTTTATGACAATTACTGGAGGTCTAATTCTCTTCACATTAACTTATGTTGGATGGAGAAAGTATAAAGGAGAGAGAGAAAAAAGAAAAAGTAATGTGCACTCTAAGAATAGATAATGCAAATAAATAAAGATATGGATTGTAAGGTTTATTCATTGACAATGATGGCAGAAGAAAATAGAATGAGAAGTACTATAATTAAAACTTCAATGGAGGTTCATGATGTTTTATTTAATTTACTTCGCGATCATAATGATCATACCGTTATATGCACAGTCAAAAGTACGTAGTGCCTATAGCAAGTATTCACAAGTTTATTCAACATCAGGTATGACAGGAGCGGAAGTGGCTCGAAAAATTTTAGATGAAAATGGATTATACAACGTAGCTGTAGAAGAAACACCAGGTCATTTATCAGACCATTATGATCCAACTGCCAAAACAGTTCGATTATCAACAGATAACTATTACGGTCATTCAGTTGCTGGTACAGCAGTTGCAGCACACGAAGTAGGACACGCAATTCAAGATGCACAAGATTATAACTTTATGCGTATTCGTCATTCGTTAGTTCCTGTGGCAAATTTTGGATCGAATATATCATGGGTATTTATTATGATTGGTATATTTGCGACAATGTCAAAACTATTGTTATTAGGAATTATTTTAATGGCAGCAGGTGTTGTGTTCCAACTCGTTACATTACCAGTCGAGTTTGATGCATCAAAGCGTGCAATGCAACAAATTGAAGCGTTAGGTATCGTATCAACAGATGAATATGGGCAAGCTCGTAAAGTATTAAATGCGGCAGCATTAACATATGTAGCAGCTGCAGCTGTAGCGGTATTTGAATTATTACGTCTCGTATTAATGTATACTGGTATGCAGCGTAGCGATGACTAAAGACTATCATTTGATAGTCTTTTTTTGTATTTTGGATTGAATTATATAATGTATTGCAAATAGAAATAATAGAAGTAATGCGGAAAGGCGGTGGGGAAATGAAATATCCAAGTCATTTAGTAAAACAAGTGAAAGAACGTAGTGCTCCTTATGAGCTAGAAGGCTTTTTAAGTGGACAAGGTCCTGAAAATCCAAAATTTATGTTGCTAGGAGAAGCACCTGGTGAAACAGAAATTCATAATGGAATTCCGTTTAGCGGGAGAGCGGGAAAACAATTAATGGGTTTTTTAGAGCGGATTGATGTTACAAGGGAAGAAGTATATATTACAAGCGCTGTACGAAGCAGACCGTATAAGTGGCGAGAGAAAAAAGAACGAAATGGTGAAATCATACAGAAAAAGTATAATAGAACACCGAATCAAGGAGAAATACTCGCCCATGCCCCTTTGTTAGATTATGAATTAGAGAAAATAAACCCGAAGCTTATCGTCACGCTTGGAAATATCGGTCTTCAACGTTTAACAGGAAAAAATAAAAAAATCACAGATGTACATGGACAATTATTAAAACAGCCCATTCAAAAATTAAAGGATATGCAAAGTGTAGCGTTTACATGGTCAGAGAAAGAATATCATATTTTCCCGACCTTTCATCCGGCTTCCATTTTTTATAATCGGAGTTTATTGGAGCTTATTTATGAGGATTTAAAGGAACTTAAAAAATATGTAATAAAAAACTAGAAAAGCGAAAGAGCTTTTCTAGTTCGGTTTATGTATGTAACGGATTTTTATTTTCATCTAATGTAAAACCTTCACCAACTACATCATGTACGTCACTTACAGCAACAAAGGCATGAGGATCTACAGAAGTAATAATATTTTTTAATTTCACGATTTCATTTTTAGCAACAACGCAATACAATACGTTCCGTTCCACTTTTGTATATGATCCAACAGCTTTTAAAAAGGTTGCTCCGCGTTCCATGTCAGATAAAATTTTGGCAGCAATTTCATCGTTTTTATCTGAGATAATCGTTGCTCCTTTCGCTGCATAGGCTCCTTCTTGCATAAAATCAATGACTTTCGCCCCGATAAAAACAGCAACTAACGTATACATGCCTTCGCGGTATGATAAATAGGTAAGAATAGAGACGATAATGACGATAGCATCAAACATAAACATCGTTTTCCCCATACTCCAGCCAACATATTTATGAGCGAGTCTTGCGATAATATCTACACCGCCAGTAGTCCCGCCATATTTAAATATGATGCCAAGACCGATACCGATAAATGCCCCGGCGAATAAAGCCGCGAGTGTCATATCATTTTGTAAGTTTAAATGTAAGTTAAGAACGTCGTAACGTTGAAAAATCCATAAAAATAAAGATACGCTGAATGTGCCAACTAGTGTATAGATAAATGTTGTTCTTCCAAGTAACTTCCACCCAATAAAAAATATAGGGATATTTAAAATTAAGTTTGAATAAGAAGGATCAAACTTAAAGAGAAAATACAATAATAGTGTAATACCGGTAAATCCACCTTCTGCAAGGTGATTTTCAATATTGATATTCACAATACCGAAAGAAAAAATAGCGGAACCGATTAAAATGAAAATGATATTTCGAATCTTCAAATTTGATTTCATATAGAAATCCTCCTAATTATGTAAATGGTATTGCTCCGCTGAAACGGTAAAACATAATGACAAGTAATTTCTAGTTGTTAGTGAAAATAGTGAAGGCTATAAAAATGATGGGTTTGGGCTAAGCTTTTGCAAAAATCGCACAAGAAGTTCCACTTTACCCCATTCCAAGGGCTGGTAGGGGATAAAGCTCTGAAGCAGGGCAAACCAGCTGCAAGAACCCGATTGGTGTGGGCTGATCTTTTGCAAAAAAGATAAAAGAAAGTTTCACTTAATTATAGTCTATCCAAAAAAGGGTAGCAAATAGGTGTTTGGCGGGGAATAATATTTGTCAAATCGCGATGAATTGGCTAACATGAAAGAGGAAGGATTAGAGGTGAATTGTATGGAAGCAAAAACGATGAAGGATATGCAGAAAGAAGTAGATGCATATATTGGTCAGTTTAAAGAAGGTTATTTCAGCCCACTTGCAATGATGGCTCGTTTAACAGAAGAAATGGGGGAGCTTGCAAGAGAGGTTAATCATTATTATGGTGAGAAACCGAAGAAAACAACTGAAACAGAACGTAGTATTGAAGAAGAGCTTGGAGATGTATTATTTGTTATGATTTGTATGGCAAATAGTTTAAATATTGATTTAGAAACAGCACATAACATTGTAATGAATAAATTTAATACTCGCGATAAAGATCGCTGGACACGTATTGATGAGGGAGAGAAAGAATAATGAAAGAAATTAAAGTAATTATCGCTGGACCAAGAGGACGTATGGGGCATGAAGCAGTCCTTCTTATGGAAAGAACGCAACATTTTAATTTAGTAGCAGCAGTAGATTATAAGCATGGCGGAGAGAAAATTTCTGATTTACCAGGCATGCCAGCGCTAAATGCACCTGTTTACGCAGATTTACATACTTGTTTAGAAGAAGTAGAAGCTGATGTGTTGTTAGATTTAACAACGCCAGAAGTTGGGAAACAACACGTTACGCTAGCAGTTGAGCGTGGACTTCGTTCTGTTATTGGTACAACTGGATTTACAGAAGAAGAACTAAAACAATTAACAGAGAATGCGAAAGAAAAAGCAGTAGGAACAATTATCGCTCCAAACTTTGCGATTGGTGCAGTTCTAATGATGAAATTCTCACAAATGGCAGCGAAGTATTTCCAAGATGTTGAAGTAATTGAATTGCATCATGATCAAAAGTTAGATGCACCATCTGGTACAGCGGTAAAAACAGTAGAATTAATTCGTCAAAATCGTGAATCAAAACAGCAAGGTCACCCGAATGAAGTAGAACAACTAGAAGGTGCTCGTGGTGCAAATGTAGACGGCATTCACATTCATAGTGTACGTTTACCAGGACTTATCGCACACCAAGAAGTAATGTTTGGTGGAGATGGACAAATGTTAACGGTTCGCCATGATTCATTCAATCGTGCATCATTTATGTCGGGTGTAAAACTATCAATTGAGACAGTAATGAATCTAGATCATCTTGTGTACGGTTTAGAAAACATTATCGACTAAAGGGGAGACAACGGATGAAAATTGCCTTAATCGCACATGACAAAAAGAAAAATGACATGGTTTCGTTTGCATACGCATATAAACCAATTTTTGAGCAACATGAATTATTTGCAACAGGAACGACAGGACTTCGTATTATGGAGGCAACTGGTTTAGTTGTAACAAGATATCAATCGGGTCCTCTTGGTGGAGATCAAGAAATTGGTGCCATGATTGCCAAAAACGATATGGATATGGTGATTTTTTTCCGAGACCCACTAACTGCACAGCCGCATGAACCAGATGTAAATGCATTACTTCGTTTATGTGATGTATATGCGATTCCACTTGCAACGAATATGGCAAGTGCTGAAATGTTAATGCACGCATTAGAGCGAGGAGATTTAGATTACCGCAAGTTTAGAAAATGAGGGGAACAATTATGAGTGGATTACATATATTAGCGTTTGGTGCTCATGCCGATGATGTTGAAATCGGCATGGCTGGTACCATTGCTAAATATACGAAGCAAGGTTATGAAGTAGGTATTTGTGATTTAACAGAAGCTGATCTTTCTTCTAATGGAACGATAGAGTTAAGAAAAGAAGAAGCTAAGGCGGCAGCTCGTATCATGGGAGTAAAAGCGAGACTAAATTTAGCGATGCCAGACCGTGGTTTGTATATGAAAGAAGAATATATACGTGAAATTGTAAAGGTGATTCGTACATATAAACCAAAACTAGTTTTTGCGCCGTATTATGAAGATCGTCATCCAGATCATGCAAATTGTGCAAAACTTGTGGAAGAAGCTATTTTTTCAGCGGGAATTCGTAAATATATGCCAGAGGTTCCACCACATCGTGTGGAGTCTTTTTATCATTATATGATTAATGGTTTTCATAAACCGAATTTCTGTATAGATATAAGTGAGTACGTATCACAAAAAGTAGAAGCATTAGAAGCGTATGAAAGTCAGTTTTCAACAGGGAGTGATGGTGTGAAAACGCCGTTAACAGAAGGTTACGTTGAAACTGTAGTCGCTCGTGAGAAAATGTTTGGAAAAGAAGTTGGAGTCTTATATGCCGAAGGATTTATGAGTAAGAAACCGGTTTTATTACATGCTGATTTAATAGGGGGATGTAAATGAAATTAAAAATAGGTATTACATGTTATCCTTCTGTAGGTGGTTCTGGAGTTGTTGGAACAGAATTAGGAAAGCAATTAGCGGAACGTGGGCATGAAATTCATTTTATTACATCGGGTTTACCATTCCGGTTAAATAAAGTGTATCCAAACATTTATTTTCATGAAGTGACGGTAAATCAATACTCTGTATTTCAATATCCACCATACGATTTAGCATTAGCGAGTAAAATGGCAGAGGTTGCACAAAGAGAAAACCTAGACATTTTACATGTGCATTACGCAATACCACATGCCATTTGTGCTTATTTAGCGAAACAAATGATTGGAGAGCGTATTAAAATTGTTACAACCTTGCATGGAACAGATATTACTGTGTTAGGTTCCGACCCTTCGTTAAATAATTTAATTCGTTTTGGTATTGAACAATCCGATGTTGTGACGGCTGTCTCGCATTCATTAATTAACGAAACGCATGAGCTTGTAAAACCAAATAAAGATATTCAAACGGTATATAATTTTATAGACGAACGTGTATATTTCAAGCGTGATATGACTCAATTAAAGAAAGAATACGGTATAAGTGAAAATGAAAAGATACTCATTCATATTTCAAATTTCCGTAAAGTGAAACGTGTGCAAGATGTTGTTCAGGCATTTGCT
Source organism: Bacillus sp. EB106-02-03-XG38 (assembly GCF_058792175.1). Taxonomy (NCBI): domain Bacteria; kingdom Bacillati; phylum Bacillota; class Bacilli; order Caryophanales; family Bacillaceae; genus Bacillus; species Bacillus sp. EB106-02-03-XG38. Next base: position 207,750 of record NZ_JBYTED010000002.1, on the reverse strand, counting down.
AAAATTGTTACAGAAGTAGATGCGAAGTTGCTTCTTGTTGGAGATGGACCAGAATTTTGCACGATTCTACAGTTAGTGAAAAATCTACATATTGAAGATCGCGTCTTATTCTTAGGGAAGCAAGATAATGTTGCGGAGCTACTTGCGATGAGTGATTTAATGTTACTTCTATCAGAGAAAGAGAGTTTTGGTCTTGTTTTATTAGAAGCGATGGCGTGTGGTGTACCTTGTATCGGAACAAGGGTTGGAGGTATTCCAGAAGTCATTCAACATGGTGAAACAGGATATTTATGTGAAGTTGGCGATACGACGGGAGTGGCAAATCAAGCCATTCAGTTATTAAAGGATGAAGAACTTCACCGTAATATGGGAGAGCGAGCAAGAGCAAGTGTTTACGAGCAGTTCCGCTCTGAAAAAATCGTCTCACAATATGAAACGATTTACTATGATGTACTAAGGGATGACAAAAATGGAAAGATTTAAAAAAGCTAGTTCTATTATTGAGACTTTAAAGCAACAAGGGCATGAGGCCTACTTTGTCGGCGGAAGCGTACGAGATCTTATTATTGATAGGCCAATTGGAGATATTGACATTGCGACATCTGCTTTACCAGAAGAAGTGATGGCTATATTTCCAAGACATGTTCCTGTTGGTCTTGAGCATGGAACTGTAATTGTAGTAGAAAATGGTGAACCTTATGAGGTAACCACGTTTCGAACAGAGAGCGAATATGAAGATTTTCGAAGACCTAGTAGTGTTCAATTTGTTCGTTCATTAGAAGAGGATTTAAAACGTCGTGATTTCACAATGAATGCAATTGCCATGACAGAAGAAGGCGAAATGGTTGATTTATTTGCTGGACAGGAAGCGATTCAAAAGAGAGAAATTGTGACAGTTGGAAATGCTGCGGATCGTTTTCAAGAAGATGCCTTGCGAATGATGCGTGGTATTCGATTCGTAAGTACGTTAGGTTTTTCTTTAGAAATGAAAACGAAACAAGCAATTGAAACATATGGACATTTACTGGAACATATAGCAATTGAGCGAATTACAGTGGAGTTTGAGAAACTATTAACTGGCACATACTGCGTGAAGGGTTTGCAACAATTAGTAGAAACGAAACTCTTTTCTCATCTGCCATATTTACAAATGTCAGAAGAGAGATTGTTACAAGCTACGCAGTATAAATGGGATTCTTTTGAAACAGACATTGAGGCATGGGCATTTTTCTTATATTGCATCGGGGAAGAACATCCATCTGTCTTTTTACGTCAATGGAAGTTTTCGAATAAAAAAATAAAAGATATCGTCGCAGTTTTATTAACAATCCGTACGAGAAAGGAGAAGGATTGGGATACAGTCCTTCTTTATAAAACGGGAATTCATATCGCTGAAATGGCAGAAAGAGTATATGAAGCGATGATTGAAAGCTATGACAATACATCTGTGAAACGAGTGCAAACGTTGTTTGAAGCATTGCCAATCAAGAGTCGACAAGAAATGAATGTCACTGGGAATGATTTATTAAACTGGGCAAATAAAAAGCCAGGTCCATGGGTTGCTGAAATGATTCAAAACATTGAGGAAGCAATCGTACAAGGAAACGTAGTGAATGAGAAAGAGTGTATAAGGGAGTGGCTGCAAGAATGCAATCTACTATAAGAAAGCAGTTATTACAAGTTTTTTCAGAAGCGGATGGCGAGTTTGTATCTGGCCAAACGATTAGTGATAAACTTGGTTGTTCAAGAACCGCCGTGTGGAAACATATGGAGGACCTTCGGAATGAGGGATATGAACTTGAAGCTGTGCGTCGATTAGGTTATCGCATTGCGGGTAAGCCAGACAAAGTGACTGCTAATGAAATTCAGTTAGGGTTACAAACGAAACATATTGGTAGAACGGTATATTTTGAAGAATCTGTTGAATCTACGCAGCATATTGCAGCAAAACTTGCTTATGAAGGTGCAGAAGAAGGAACGATTGTTGTGGCAGAAGAACAAACATCGGGCAGAGGTCGTTTAAGCAGGAAATGGTACTCGCCAAAAGGAACAGGAATTTGGATGAGTATTATTTTACGTCCATCAATCCCGGTTCATCATGCACCACAACTTACTTTGTTAGCGGCTGTTAGCGTTGCACAAGCAATTGAAAAGTGTACGGGTGTAAACGTAGGAATAAAATGGCCAAATGATATTTTGATTCAAGGGAAAAAGGCTGTAGGTATATTAACAGAAATGCAGGCGGATCCTGATAAAATTAATGCTGTCATTATGGGGATTGGTATTAATGCGAATCAAAAGCAAGAACATTTTGATGAGGAAATTCAGCATATTGCTACTTCTTTAGCGATTGAATCTGGTAGGCCGATTGTTCGTGCAGAGCTTATGCAACAAATCTTTTTACAACTAGAAAAATTATATGAAGAGTATTTACAAAATGGTTTCTCTGTCATTAAAATTCTTTGGGAAAGTTACGCTGTGAGCATCGGGAAAGAAATTACCGCTCGAACGATGAGAGAGACAATTACAGGGGTAGCAAAAGGAATTACAGAGGATGGTGTATTGCTTCTGGAGGACCATGAAGGGAAAGTACATCACATTCATTCTGCAGATATCGAAATTAAGTAAAAGAAGTTCCTTTTTGGAACTTCTTTTTATTCGACTATTACTTTGCCTTCCATTCCTTTAAGAAGATGGTACCGGCATATTAATTCATATGTACCAGTACTTGTAGGTTTCACGGTAATATTTTTTTCTTTTCCTGACTCGACTACGACGTCAATGCCGAGTTTTTTTACTGTAAAGGTGTGCTCGCTTTTACCTTTGTTTTTCAAAAGAAATGTTGTGGATTGTTCAATCGGTATCGTGATGACATTAGGGTTAAAGAAATCATCATTCAGTTCAACTTCAATGACTTTCGTTGCATCGATAGGTTGTGTTACGACGTTAACTGAGGCAAATGCATGGAAGGAGCTAAAAGTTATCATCCCAACAATCATCACAAGCAGACCAGTGAATCGAAATAACCATTTGTTCATAGACATTCGCAATTCTCCTTTTGTTAAGTATGTTCCACAATTAACTTGCATCATAAGTTTAAGAGTTATACGAGTCACTTATCTTTATATAATTGAGTTATTTATAAAAAATTTCACATATCGTAATGAGAATAAAAATTATTTTTTCAAAAAAATGTAGTAATTCCTTTTTGGAGTTTGCTATAATTAGTTCGAATATGGGCAGTATCAGAGCGAACTGCACCATCATTCGAAGCAATACGAAAAAATAATAACTTGGATTCTGCCTTGATCCAATAACGGACTGGGACAGAGGGATGAATAATGCCGACTAACACACAACCCTTCTGCCCTTTTATGGCCAGAGGGGTTTTTTTATATGATTTCGGCCATCTCCTCTCTCCTGTATAAAGGAGGAGTAGTTTTTGAAAACAAAAACAGATTTTTTGAAAATGAAAGAGCAAGGTGAGCCGATTACAATGCTAACGGCGTATGATTATCCATCTGCTAAGTTAGCAGAAGAAGCTGAAGTTGATATGATTCTAGTTGGAGATTCCCTTGGGATGGTTGTGCTCGGCTACGATTCAACAGTACCTGTAACAGTAGAGGATATGATTCATCATACGAAAGCTGTACGCCGAGGAGCGAAAGAGACGTTTATTGTAACTGATATGCCATTTATGTCGTATCATGTGTCGCCTCAAGATACGATGGTGAATGCACGCCGCATTGTTCAAGAGAGTGGTGCTCATGCACTGAAGGTAGAAGGTGCAGGGGAAGTGGTATCAACTATTCATTACTTGATGAATGCGGGGATTCCTGTCGTGGCACACTTGGGCTTAACTCCTCAATCTGTAGGAGTACTAGGTGGGTATAAAGTACAAGGAAAAGATGCTGAAAGTGCAAAAAAATTAATAGAAGATGCGAAGAGGTGTGAGGAAGCTGGTGCGATAGCGCTTGTGTTAGAATGTGTGCCAATGCAATTAGCGGAATTAATTTCGAAGCAACTAACAATTCCGACGATTGGAATTGGAGCAGGGAAAAAAGTAGATGGGCAAGTACTTGTTTATCATGATCTTATCTCATACGGCGTAAATCGTGTTCCGAAATTTGTGAAGCAATATACGTCTGTTCAAGAGGAGATTGTACGTGGGATTTTACAATATGTTACTGAAGTAAAGACAGGGCAATTTCCAGAAGAAAAACATTCATTCACAATGAAAGAGGAAGAATGCTTAGCGTTATACGGAGGAAAGCAATAATGAAAATCGTAACTACAGTGCAAGAGATGCAGCAAATTACAAAAGAACTGCATGCAAGTGGAAAAAGTATTGGTTTTGTTCCAACGATGGGTTATTTACATGAAGGTCATGCGACTTTATTACGTGAGGCAAGAGAAGAAAATGAAATTGTAGTTTTAAGCGTGTTTGTCAATCCGCTACAATTTGGCCCGAATGAAGATTTAGATCGATACCCTCGTGATATTGATAGAGATGAAAATGTAGCAAAAGAAAACGGTGTAGATTATTTATTTTATCCAAGCGTAGAAGAAATGTATCCAGCAGAACAAACGACAACAGTAGAAGTTGTAAAGCGCACCGATGTATTATGCGGCAAACAAAGACCTGGTCATTTCGCTGGTGTTGCGACTGTACTAATGAAACTATTCAATATTACATTACCAACGCGTGCGTATTTCGGTATGAAAGATGCACAACAAGTTGCTGTCATTGAAGGATTTGTCGCTGATTTTAATATTCCGGTTACGATCGTACCAGTGGATATTGTAAGGGAAGAAGATGGATTAGCGAAAAGTTCTCGTAACGTGTATTTATCACAAGAAGAGCGTGAAGAGGCTCCTCATTTATACCGCAGTCTATGTGTAGCGAAAGAAAGAATTGAGGCAGGCGAACGTAATGCAGAAATCGTTACAACTCTTGTGAAAGAGTATATTGAGACGTATACGAAAGGCATTGTAGATTATGCTGATTTATATGCCTATCCTTCACTGCAAGTAATAGATAAAATTGAAGGACGAATCATTTTAGCAATTGCAGTTAAATTCGAGAATGTACGATTAATTGACAATATAACATTAACGGTTAAATAAGGGGGAGCATCTATGTTTCGCACAATGATGAGAGCGAAGTTACATCGCGCAACAGTAACAGAAGCAAATTTAAATTATGTAGGTAGTATTACAATTGATGAAGATTTAATGGATGCAGTAAATATTGTAGAAAATGAAAAAGTACAAATTGTAAATAACAATAATGGTGCTCGCTTAGAGACATATGTTATTAAGGGAGAACGCGGTAGCGGTGTTGTTTGTTTAAATGGTGCAGCTGCAAGGCTTGTGCAACCAGGGGATAAAGTTATTATTATTTGCTACGGTCTAGTGGCAGAAGAAAATATTCATAAACAAGAGCCGAAAATTGCAGTATTAGACGATAATAATCAAATTATTGAAATGTTAGGTGCTGAAAAAGCGGGTACGATATTATAAGTAAGCAGGCTATCTCTATTACGGAGATAGCTTTTTTGTGCATCTTTTCATTAAGATGAGATAAAACGTGGTATAGTAACATTATATAATTTTGTGTTTGATAGGTAAGAAATTGAGGTGTTACATATATGAGTAAGCGTTATGTCGTTGTGGATTTAGAGACGACAGGGAACTCCTGGAAGGATGGGAAGGATAAAATTACCCAAATTGCAGCTGTTGTAGTGGAAGATGGAGAGATATTAGAGATTTTTTCATCTTTTATTAATCCGAAGAGAGAGATTCCGCCATTTATTACAGAGTTAACAGGGATTGATGAGAGTATGGTTAAGCAAGCCCCGTTATTTCAAGATGTAGCCCCGATGGTTGTTGAGCTATTACAAGGTGCAGCTTTTGTTGCACATAACGTTCACTTTGATTGGAATTTTTTAACGGAAGAATTAAGGCAGGCTGGATATACAGAAATACATTGTCCAAAAGTTGATACAGTTGAGTTGGCACAAATTCTTTTGCCGACAGCTGATAGTTATAAATTACGTGATTTAGCTAAACAACACGAACTAGAGCACGATCAACCACATCGTGCGGATAGTGATGCTCTTGCAACAGCGGAGTTGTTTTTACAATTTTTAAATGAAATTGAAAAGTTACCACTTGTCACCTTGCAATCGCTCTATGAATTAAGCGATGTTTTTCAAAGTGATATAGCGGATGTACTTTCTGAAAATATTTTAAAGAAAATGATGCATGGTAAAAAAGCGGCTGAGGGTTATGAAGTGTATAGAAATATTGCACTTCGAAAACGGAATTATTCTTTAAATCTCAGTGAAACGTGTTCATTAAAATTTGATGCTTTCTTGCATAAGACAGTTGAGAAACTTGAATTGAATATGCCAAAGTTTGAAAAAAGAGAAAGCCAACAGATTATGATGAAGGAAATATATACAGCGCTAAGAGATTCTAGATTTTCATTAATTGAAGCAGGAACAGGAACAGGAAAAACTCTTGCATATTTACTTCCAAGTATTTATTTTGCAACGAAAAAAGAGGAACCTGTCATCATAAGTACCCAAACAGTACAACTGCAACAACAAATATTAGAAAAAGAAATTCCATTATTACAGAAAATAATGCCATTTTCATTTGAAGTAGCTCTTTTGAAAGGAAGAAAGCACTATCTTTGTCTACATAAATTTGAATATGCTTTGCAAGAGGAAGAGAAAAATTATGATATGGCGCTCACAAAGGCAAAAATTTTAGTGTGGTTATTGCAAACGGAAACAGGCGATCGAGATGAATTGAATATTCCTGAGGGCGGAAAGTTACTTTGGAACCGTATTTGTAGTGATGTACATAGTCCGGGCGGGATGCAAAGCAACTGGTATAGCCGTTGTTTTTATCAACGAGCAAAGAATAAAGCATTATTTGCAGATATCGTTATTACAAATCATGCGTTATTATTTCAAGATTTTTCGAGTGAAGAACCGCTATTTGCTTCATGTGAACATATTATTTTTGATGAGGCTCATCATATTGAGGAAGCGGCGAGTAGAACGTTAGGTGAACAGTTCTCTTGTATGTATTTCCAGATAGTTTTATCTCGTCTTGGTACGCTAGAAACCGATGATGTACTTTCTAAAGTATATAAAATGATGAAAAAATCAGAGCAAGCCTCGCGTTCGACTTTCCGTATGGTGAGTCATAGTTTGAAGGAATTGAAATTTGATGCGGATGAGTTATTCCAAATGTTACGTGCTTTCATATTTAAACAAACGAAGCAGGAACAAGGGATAAGTAATATGCCACTCATTTATCGATATAACACGGAAGTAGAGAAAGGTAAGTTATGGGATAGCATTACTGAGTTAACAAATCGTTTTGTATACGATGTAAGAAAATTATTGACTACACTTGAGAAGCAAGTTGAAATATTGCAAAGTAAATTAGAATGGGAGATGCATGTTGTTACAGGTGAATTTATGCATTTAATTGAGTTGTTGAGAAAGATGGAACAATCTTTACAATCACTCATTTTAGAAAAAAATTCATATGTGACATGGATGGAGACGGAAACGAAGGGAACGATTCATTCAACTGTTTTATATGGGCAGCCGGTTCATATTGGTGAAAGATTTGCGGATGAATTTTTAACAGAGAAAAAAAGTGTTATTTTCACATCAGCAACGTTAACAGTAAATGATTCGTTTGACTATATAAAAGAAGAGCTAGGTTTATACGATTTTGCTCCAAATACATTACAAGTCCCGTCACCATTCCGTTTTGAAGAACAGATGAAATTAATGGTTTCAACGGATGTGCCTTTTATTAAGCAAGCAAGTAATGAAGAATATATTGAATCTGTGTCGGCACATATTGCAAAAATAGCGAAAGCTACAAAAGGTAGAATGCTCGTTTTATTCACTTCATATGAAATGTTGAAAGAAGCGTATACGAATTTGAAAAATGATGATGAATTAGAAGGATATTTATTATTAACGCAAAGTGTGAATAATAAGAGCCGAAGTCGTCTTATTCGTAAATTTCAAGAGTTCGACAAATCAATTTTATTAGGAACAAGTAGTTTTTGGGAAGGGATAGATATACCTGGAGATGCGCTTAGTTGTCTTGTTATTGTTCGGCTGCCCTTTACCCCTCCTCATCAACCGATGATGGAAGCGAAAGGAGAGTGGTTAAAAAATCAAGGGGAGGACGTATTCGCTAAGTTAGCACTTCCGCAAGCAATACTGCGTTTTAAACAAGGATTCGGTCGTCTTATTAGAACAAGTACAGATACCGGAACGGTATTTGTATTAGATCGTCGTTTGACGAGCGCTTCCTATGGAAAACGATTTTTACAATCAATCCCAACTGTCCCGCTCTATGAAGGCCCTTTAGAAGAATTGTTAGAACAATTAAAAGAACAGCCAACTGAATAAAGTAAAACTTTAATCAGTGGGGGTTCTTCATCCCCCACTGATTATTAGCCCTCACCAATCGAATTTTAATGGGCAGCCCGACCCCCACCTAAATTCTTTGCTTTCGCTGAATTTTGAGGTAGGGGTCTTACTGTCCATTAAATTAGGATAAATTTGGAAGAAAAAATACGCCTGAAGTACGTTTAAACTTCAGGCGTAAAAAATGTGGGTAGGAGGAATTTTATTTTTCTTACTTCTTGTATACAAAATGTATTGGTTTTCGACTTGAAACCTTTTTTTGCTGTACATGTCCTGCTATAATAGATGGGTGATGAAGCAGGGGTTGTAAAGAATGTACTCTTATTGTAACCGCATTGCGTTCTTCTATAATTAGAAATTTTTGTGTAACGGAGGAGTTTTTTCATGGATAAGAAAATCGAAGTCCTATCAACGACGCGTATTAAATATTCGTCTGACTTGTATAAAATTGTTGATAGTTTGAATCGTACGTTAAAAGAGCAGGACCTCATGTTCGGATTAGCATTAGACGAAAAAGATAAAGAAACAGCTGTATTTACGATTTACAGAACGTAGTGATACAATGAAAAAGTGGATCTTTGCAATCGTTATCGTAATCGTTGCTAGCGGAATATATGGGGCGTATGTTTACAATAAAGCAATGGAAAAGAAAATCCCGAAAGAGGCAAAATCTGTAGAAATTGCGAAAGAAAAGGCAAAGCTTACAAAAGTAAAATCTGTTGATTATTATAACGGAGAATCTTCATATACAGTCGTACAAGGTACAGATGAAAAAGAAGAACAACTTATCGTTTGGGTGCCTGAGAAAAAAGGGGAAACTATAGTAAGGAAAAAGAGCGAAGGTATTTCTGAAAAGGATGCTTTACAAAGAACGATTGAACAAGTCGGAGATGACAGTAAAGAGCCCAAAAGTAAGCCTAAAGAAATTTTAAAAGTAAAATTAGGCTTTGAAAATAATATACCATTATGGGAAGTTACATATATTGATGATGAAAATCGTTATAGTTATTACTATCTTGCATTTAAAGATGGTCAGTTTTTACGACGATACAGCATTGAAAAATAGATGTAGGGGGAACTACAAATGAAATTAGCAAAGCGAGTAGCTGCTTTAACACCATCTGCAACTTTAGAAATTACAGCAAAGGCGCAAGCATTAAAAGCTGAAGGTCATGATGTAATTGGATTAGGGGCAGGAGAACCTGACTTTAATACACCAGAACATATTATGAATGCTGCACATAAAGCGATGTTAGAAGGACATACGAAGTATACACCAACAGGTGGATTACAAGCGTTAAAACAAGAAATTGTGAAGAAGTTTACTCGCGATCAAGGTATTGCGTATGATCCATCTGAAATTATTGTATGTAACGGTGCAAAGCATGCATTATATACATTATTCCAAGTGTTACTTGATGAAGGAGATGAAGTTATCATCCCTACGCCTTACTGGGTAAGTTATCCGGAACAAGTAAAGCTTGCTGGTGGTAAGCCAGTTTATGTAGAAGGTCTTGAAGACAATGAATACAAAATTACAGCGAAGCAGCTACGTGAGGCAATTACTGAGAAAACGAAAGCAGTTATTATTAATTCACCGAGCAATCCAACAGGAATGATTTACAGCAAAGAAGAATTACAACAGCTTGGAGAAGTATGCTTAGAACACGATATTTTAATCGTTTCAGATGAAATTTATGAAAAGTTAATTTATGGTGGAGCAGAATATACTTCGGTTGCCCAGCTTTCTAATGTATTAAAAGAACAAACACTTATTATTAATGGTGTATCTAAATCTCACTCTATGACAGGATGGCGTATTGGATATGCAGCAGGAAATAAGCAGCTTATTAAAGCGATGACGAACTTAGCGAGTCATAGTACGTCAAACCCTACTTCAATCGCTCAATACGGCGCAATTGCGGCATATGCAGGCTCACAGGAACCTGTAGAAACAATGCGTCAAGCATTTGAAGAGAGATTAAACATTATTTATGATAAATTAATTCAAATCCCTGGCTTTACTTGTATTAAACCACAAGGTGCATTTTACTTATTCCCTAATGTAAAAGAAGCTGTAGCTTTATCTGGATACGAAAACGTTGATGATTGGGCAAAAGCTCTATTAGAAGAGGAAAAAGTGGCTCTTGTACCAGGTACAGGATTTGGTGCTCCGAATAACGTTCGCTTATCATATGCGACGTCTCTTGAACAAGTAGAGAAAGCATTAGAACGCATTCATACGTTTATGAAAAGTAAAGTGCAAGCTTAACCCTAATATTTTATGAACGCAATACAAAAAACCTTCCTACATAATAGGAAGGTTTTTTTGACGAATTGTGGCAAAAAGAAATAGCGAAAGGTGTGTTATACTAGAGAGCGAGGTGTTTGGTGATGAAAAAGAAAATGATGTTACAGTGGTTTGAGCAGGGAAGCATTGCAATTCCAAAATTACTTATGATGCATTATAAAAAATTAGGGTTAAATGAAACGGAATTTATGGTTGTACTTCACGTACACACATTTTTAGAATCGGGCAATTCGTTTCCGACTCCGTCAGAGATTTCAGAACGGATGACAATTAGTGAAATGAAATGTATGGAAGTCATTCAGACGTTGATTCAAAAAGGTTTTTTATCACTAGAAGGTGGACAAAGATCAGAAGCGATGATGTGTGAAAGTTATTCTTTACAACCGCTTTGGGAAAAAATATTGCACTTTTTAATGAATGAATCAATAGAGGAAGAACAAAAAGAAATAAAACAACTGCAAGTAAATTTATATACAGTATTTGAAAAAGAATTTGGAAGACCACTTTCTCCATTTGAATGTGAGACGTTAGGAATGTGGGAAGATCAAGATCAACATCATCCGAATTTAATTCAAGCGGCCCTCAGGGAAGCGGTAATGAGTGGTAAGCTTAATTTCCGATATATCGACCGTATTTTATTTGAGTGGAAAAAGAATGGTATTAAAACAGTAGATCAAGCTCAAAACCAAGGACGAAAATTTAGAGCAAATCAACAACGAACGCAACAAACGACAAAACAAGAGACGAAATTTACTGGGAAAGTGCCTTTTTATAATTGGTTGGAGCAGTAATGTAGGAGGAAATATATGTTAAATAAAACGCAAATTCGCTATTGTTTAGACACGATGGCGAATATGTATCCAGAAGCACATTGTGAATTAATACATGATAATCCGTTTGAACTAGTAATCGCGGTAGCATTATCTGCACAATGTACAGATGCACTTGTAAATAAAGTGACGAAAAATTTATTTCAAAAATATAAAACACCAGAAGATTACTTAAGTGTTTCTTTAGAAGAGTTACAACAAGATATACGTTCTATTGGATTGTATAGAAATAAAGCAAAGAACATTCAAAAATTGTGCCAGATGTTGTTGGATGATTATAATGGAAAAGTTCCAGAAGACCGTGACGAGCTGACGAAATTACCAGGAGTAGGGAGAAAAACAGCAAATGTAGTTGTTTCGGTAGCGTATGGTATTCCGGCAATTGCTGTTGATACGCATGTAGAGCGAGTGAGTAAACGGTTAGCGATTTGTCGATGGAAAGATTCGGTGTTAGAAGTAGAAAAGACATTAATGAAAAAAATTCCGATGGATGAATGGAGCGTTACACATCACCGTCTGATTTTTTTTGGACGTTATCACTGTAAAGCACAGCGACCACAATGTGAAGAGTGTCCTTTACTAGAAGTATGTCGTGAAGGAAAGAAGCGAATGAAGGGGAAATAAAGGATGGAGCGAGTTATAGAAATACCGAAAGAATTTCGGTGCTTACCATTTTTTAAAGAAAGTATACACTCGGTTGTGTATTATACAGAACAGCCTTTTGAAGAAATCATACAAAATACTTACTTTATATATGATATGGAAAGACAATATGAGCCGTGGAATGAAATTGAAAATAGTATTCCAGTACTATTGAATGTATGGAAAAGTAAGCATGAAGGTATTGCTATACTATTTCGAAACAGAAATAAGCAAGAAGCTGAAGGCCCAATGATTCTATTTGCAGCACATTTGCTTTCAATTGTATATTGGCTAAATGAGCAACCTGTTCATAGTTTGAATGAAATGGAAGATTACACGAGCAGATTAGAAGTACAACCAGTTAATTTTATGGAGCGATATTCGTTCATTATAAAGAAACCAAATAATTATCATTCTTATATTCAGTTAGCGCAGTTGTATATTGAAATAGAAAAGTTATATGTAAAGAAAATGATAACAAAAAAGAAGTCCTTTTCTCGTTAAGAGAAAAGGACTTCTTTTTTGTATTAAGATTCTGTTGTAACAACATTTCCGTCTGCGTGAGGTGTATCTTCACCTGTATTTTGTTGTTGCTCTTGTTGTTTCTTAGCTTCTTCTTCAGCTTTTTTTCTAGCTTCTTCTTCAGCTTTTCTCTTAGCCTCTTCTTCAGCCTTCTTAGCTTCTTCTTCAGCTTTTTTTCTAGCTTCCTCATCAGCTTTCTTTTGGGCTTCTTCTTGCTGTTTACGTTGTTGTTCTTGCAGCTGTTGTTCTTGTTGTTTACGCTGTTCTTCATCAGCTTTTTTCTTAGCATCTTCTTGTTTTAATTTATCTTCATTAGCCTTTTTCTGAGCTTCCTCATCAGCTTTTTTCTTAGCATCTTCTTCGGCTTTCTTTTTGGCAGCCTCTTCTTCAGCTTTCTTCGCGTCTGGAGTTCCGCCAGGCGCAGTGAAGGATGCTCCAACTGCTGGGCTTGTTCCAGTACCTTTTTTCGCTACTACGGAGAAACTGTAAGTAACGCCTGGTTTAATACCACCAAGAGTAGCTGTTGTACCGTTTATTGATAAACTACCACTTGAACCGTCAGTCGCTTTATAGCTTGCTGCATACGCATCAACTGCCGCTGCTGGTCCAGACCAGTTTAGTGTAACTGTGCTAGCACCATCGAAAGTAACATTAAGACCACTAGGTGCATCTACTTTAATTTGTTTCACTGCGTCTTTTTTCGCGCCTTTTACGTACAATTCACCGTTTAATTCTTGTACAGAAGAAGGGCGTTCGAAACGTGATTTATCTGTAGCGAATTTACTCATCATTAGTTGGAACATTTGTTGCGCAATTCTAGTATAACGATCACTAATGTAGTTTTCTGGGCCATTTTTTTCGTAACCTGTCCAAACAGCCATTGTATATTGCGGCGAATATCCAGCGAACCAACTATCTCTGTTTGCATCAGCTGGAATACCATATTTTTTAATAACATCTTCATCAAAGTTTTGTGTTCCTGTTTTACCGGCAACATCAACACCTGAAACGTATGCTGTTGGACCAGTACCGCCAGAACCAGGTTTTACTACGTCACGAAGAACGTCAGTCACCATGTAAGCTGTATAGTCTTGCATCGCACGTTGTTCTTTCGGTTTAAAACTTTTCTTTTTCCCATCTGGGAAGATAACTTCTTTTACGAAGTGCGGTTTATTGTAGTTCCCATCGTTACCAAAGGCTGCATATGCCCCCGCTACTTGTAATGGAGAACTATCGTTACTACCAATTGCTGTTGATTCATATGTTTTGCCGTCTTTAAATGTCATACCTAAACCTTCAGCGAACGCTTGTGACTTAGGAAGACCAACCGCTTGGGCTGTTTTTAAAGCTGGGATGTTTAATGACTTTTTCAAAGCTTCACGTAGTGAAACGTCACCTTTGTAACTATTTGTTGCATTTCGTATTTTTTTACCATTGGAATACGTATACTCTGAGTCATTTAATTGATGGTATGTAGACCATTGTAAATTCTCAATTGCTGGTCCGTAGTCGAAAATTGGTTTCATTGTTGAACCGACTTGGCGTTTTAAATCAGTGGCCATATTATGACCTTTGAAAGTAGACTTACTTTCTTTACGCCCAGCTCCAATTGCTCGAACTTCTCCAGATTGTGTATCCATAAATACGAATGAACCTTGGAATTGATCGTTCGGATACTTAATAAGATTACCATCCATAATTTTTTCAGCATAATCTTGAGCATCTTGATCAAGTGTTGTATGAATCGTTAAACCATCTGAACCAATATTTACATCAGGATATTCTTTTTCAACTTCTTTTACAACCGCATCTAAAAATGCTTGATACTTCATCTCCGTTATTTCTGAAGATGGTTGAAGACCCTCAGTTACTGGAATTTTAACTGCGTTATTCATTTCTTCTTTTGTTATATAACCATGTCGATTCATTAATGATAATACAACATTACGACGATTTGTTGCTCGTTCAACATTTTCCTTTTTGGTTGGATCATAAATGTTTGGACCTTGGGGTAAACCAGCGAGCATAGCAGCTTCATGTAATTGCAAGTCTTTTAAATCCTTACCATAATATTTTTGCGCTGCTGTCGCAATACCATATGAACGGTTACCTAAATTAATCTTATTTAAGTACATTTCTAAAATCTCATGTTTAGAGTATTGTTGCTCTAATTTATAAGATAAGTACCATTCTTGCACTTTTCTCTTTGCAGTTTTGTCCATCGTTAGAAAATAGTTTTTGACTACTTGTTGCGTAATCGTACTACCACCTTGAGATCCGAATCCTCCAGTGACATTTTCCATAACTGCTTTTGTAGTTCGTTTAAAATCAATTCCATTATGATCATAGAAACGTGAGTCCTCAGTTGCAAGGAATGCATTTTCAACTACTTTTGGAATTTGATCATACGTAACGTGGGTTCGTTTTTCAGCACCGTATTCATAGAAAAAGTTCCCGTCCTTATCAAGAAACTTTGTTGATAAAGGATTGACAAGTTTTGATTTGTCTAATTTTGGAGCGTCCTTCACCATAACAAAGAAAGCGGAAACGCCAGCTACAAGACCAACGATACCAAGAAGTAGACAACCTATAAGGAATTTTTTAAAAAAGGAGCCTTTTTTCTTTGGTTTTTTCTCTGTATTTGTTTCTTGCTTTTGATTTTTTACATGATTTCGTTCTGTACGAGAACGATAATTATCTGACATTATACTTTCTCCTACCTTTCATTCTCTCCCCAAAAGTCGAAAAAAGAGCCTTAGTGATGACTCTATCACGAAAAATAAACCGTGTCTAGTACACGGATATAATCAATCCGAGGGTGATAACCGCATGATAATAAAGATCCATGCTCTACTATTTCTTCTTTCGTAATCGATTTTCGTCCACCAGTA
Source organism: Bacillus sp. EB106-02-03-XG38 (assembly GCF_058792175.1). Classification (NCBI taxonomy): domain Bacteria; kingdom Bacillati; phylum Bacillota; class Bacilli; order Caryophanales; family Bacillaceae; genus Bacillus; species Bacillus sp. EB106-02-03-XG38. The sequence continues at coordinate 192,080 of NZ_JBYTED010000002.1, read as the reverse complement.
TTTTGACGATTCCAAAATGCAATAATATGTTTTGCATCTAATAAATAAAGTTCATCAAAAAGTGTAAATTTAATAATAACAAATGCAATTCCATTATGAGCAATTACTTGCTTCATATGTTCAATTTGATGGAGGTGGAAGTTTTGAAGTGGAAAACTGGTTTTATTTTTTGTCTCTTTCGCTTCAAAATCGATGTATTTCCCTTTATATACACCGTTGTAATCTGTTGTAGAAGGTTGTTTAAAATACGCTTCTTTTACCACTGCAGCACTTCGAGCGGGGTAATCTACTTTTACAATTTGAAGAGGTGTCGGTTTTTTATGTACGCATGCAATATTATGGGTTAAGTAATATTCATTCGTTTCATTCAATTCCTCTTCAAGGGACATACCTCTATTACTGTAAGTATGTTTTTTAATTGGTGTTTTATGAGGTTGTGAAGCTTGATTGTACCGTTTTCCATTTGGGTAACGAATGGTCATAGTGTGTCCACTCCCAACTTGCTAAGAATTACTTACAAAGGTGATTATAACAAAAAAATGAAAAAAGATGTGACCTTTTTGAAGAAAGGTATGATGACGTGTTCATGTTTACATGGAATGATTATGAAAAAATTAAACAATATCGTAAAAATATGGTCTGTACAGAAGAAGAAAAAGCAATCGTTTACAACATTAATAGGGAAATAGAAACAGCTAATAGGGACAATATTTCTCGAACGCAGTGTTATCAAGAATATTATGTAAGAAATGGTGAAATTAGATGGGCTTTTTTAGCAAGTATGGTCTCTAGAAATGCGGGATGGAACATGACTGATCTAGAAGGGAGATATTATGCTACTGTTTTACCTCAAACAGTAAAAAAACATTTGTTTCTAACTTATGAAGAAGCAAATTGGATTATTTTTTTAGATGCATTTCCTCAGCTATTGTTATATGAAGAAAGTAAGAGGAGACAGATACCGCTATTCTATTTGTTACAATATTTCAACGTATCAATTTTTATGGAGAAAGAATGGTTATATTTTTGGGAGAAAAAAGATATAAATAGGCTCATGATAGCGCTTATTATAAATGAACAACATAAAATTCAAAAACCAATTATTGAGAATGCATATTTTAAAAAGCATGTATTTCATACTGTGCTTTTTAAATTGCAAGAAATGCTTCATATTAGTGCCGTTATTTTTCCAACCGTCGAAGGGAATATGTATGGTTTTTCAGTTTATCAATTTGAAACGTTACAAAAGCGTATAGAACTAGGAAAGAAATTAGCGGCGTTATTGTTCCATCCGAATTACAAATGTTTATTCCATAGGTTCGCATTGCAAACGATACACACAGGATCAAGAGCAGATTATGAACAATATGTAAGAGAAGCGAGAAAATCTTGTACACCAGCCCTTAGAGAAGTCTATCCTGTTGTTGCGCATAAGGAAATAAGTATGAGAGATTGGTTTTGTAGAGATACGGAAATAAAAGAGTTGTTTTTGCTGAAAGAGTATAAGGGAGAAGTTGATATAACGGAATGGTATAAAAGAAAGAGGGGGCAAATCTATGCAGCTTCTATCGTAAATCGTTTTGTTAAAAGGATAGATGAGTTCATGATATAATAAAAAAGAAGTCCCGTCTTCATCTGTGAAGACGGGACTTCTTAATATGAAGTAATCCTGCAACAAGTAAAGATTCAATCTCAAAATGTAATAAATATAAGAGATTAAGGATACTTCAGAAATGAACTTTTTGTAAAAGTGCTACATTTTCACTTTACCCCGCTATTTGCCGGGCAGTAAGACCCTAACTCAAAATTCAGTGAAAGCAAAGAATTTATGTGAGGGCTGATTAAAGTTTCACTTTATGTAGCAGGGAAGTTTGGACCATCTAACTTTGGATTACCAGTTTCGGGTTTATTTTGTTTGCCTTGTTTTTTCTTTTTTTCATTTTTGTTCTTTGCCATTTGCATACACCTCCTTTTTGTATTGTTACCATTTCTATAAATGACATACAAAATGATTTCTTTGACGAATAACAACTAGTTTTGTCATGTGGGCAGGAGTGAGAAGTCATTCGGCGAAATTACATGACAAAGGAAAAGCAAAGAAGGAGGCGTTTTGTATATGGCGATGGTTCAGAAGGAAGATGTAATGAAAACAATGGATCAAATGTTAAGTTCTCTCGATTTGCTGGAAATGAATATAGGGATTAGAATGAATCATGCATTGAAGGATAAGAGCGAAAAAATATGTAATAAGATAGAAATAACAGAAATGCATATTGAGCATATGGAAAATAAATTAGTGCATCACGAAGAAAAAGGGAATTGGGTGAAGGCATTTCAAAACGTCGTAGTGAGTGCATAATAAGGTGGGAATAAAATGGTGTATGAAGCGTTAATACAGTCTTCGGAAAAACTTATGCAGTATAATAATGAGGCAAATATGAAAAAAAGAGAAATGGTTGAATACGATTTTTATAAGGATATGAAACCGTTTGTAGATATGGTAGATGAAGAATTAAAAGTGTGGAAAGAATTAGCTTATAAATGGATTAAGGAAGAAAAACCGAAGTATATACATGTACAGCAAATTGATCAAGTGTACGATAATTTACAAACAAATGTGCTGCAATGTTTTGTAAATAAAGGTAAGGGTAAGCGATTCTTTGAAACACATCAAGCTATTTCGTATACTTTGCAAAATATAATTGAGCAATGTAAGTAACAAGAGGGGAAACCCTCTTGTTTTTTTTATGCTTCTGTCATTGTTGTCGGTTTTGTTGCACCGCTTATTTCTAATTCTTTTATTAATGTTCGGTAATCTGAAATGCATATTTTTCCTTCGAGATACCAATGCCTCGCAAAGTCTAACAATTCATTTACATTCTCTGTGTAATACCCCTTTTTTTGAGAAAACGCTTGTTTTAAATCCCCTAATACCATGTTGATTCCTCCCCCATGAGAATCTTCTTCTTCATTATCATAGCATGGAAGGGTTTTCTTTTTTAATTTTTTAAAAATTTAAACTTCCGACAAAAATAGACAGGTACTCCGTCACACATATTATTTTGTAGGTACATATTATATATGTAGAAACTTATGTGAAGGAGGAGAGAATGCATGTTTCAACAACCTAACGCATATCAGCAAGCTAATCCATATCCCCAGCAAAATATGTACCAATATAATGCAGATACATATTTACGGTATAATATGTATCCTTTCGAACCTTATTATGGAAATCAAAATTATTATCAACCATTTGAAGTGTCGTTTATGAATCAACAACAACCGCAGCAACCTTATATGAATCAACAACCACAACCTTATATGAATTCGCAATATTATATGCCGCCATCCCCTTATGGAAATCAACAAGCAATGTTTTATCCACCAAAACAACCGTATCCGACGCAGAATAAACAAAAACAACAACAACCGAGTCAGTTTTCTAGTTTTGTTTCCCAATTTAAAAACTCAGATGGTAACTATGACGTAAATAAAATGATGAATACTGCTGGACAAATGATGAATGCAATGAATCAAGTAACAGGTATTGTAAAGCAAGTTGGAGGATTTTTTGGTAAGTAATTTTGGAGGGTTGTCTATAAAAAGTATTGTATATGAAGTAAGGACTAGACAAATTTCCTTGTAATAAATGGGTATATATAACAAACGGCTTTCCCTCTTTTCTCATACTGTAAAGTGTAATCAGATTTTTTTTATGAGAGAGGAGAGAAAAAACTATGCATCATTGTCATCCTTGCTTTGGAGGGCATAAGCCTACAGGACCTATTTGTACAACTGCTCCTGTCATTCATCCGACGAAACAGTGCGTAACACATTCTTTTTCAACAACGGTGGTGCCACACATTTTCCCGACGCATACAACACATGTACATCATCAGCAAATTAAAAACCAAAACTTCTTCCCGCAAACAAACTCAAATGTAAATGTTGTAGACCCAGTTGATCCAGGATTTGGCGGCGGATGTGGACCGTGTGGTCACGGACATCACGGACACCACGGACATCAAGTATCTCCATTTGGTCCAGGACCAAATGTATCACCATTCTTACCGAATAATGTATCTCCGGTAGGACCGAATGTATCACCATTTTTACCAAACAATGTATCACCAGTAGGCCCGAACATTGGACCAAACGTTGGTGGAATATTTAAAAAGTAAATGATATGTTAGAACTAGCGAAATGCTAGTTCTTTTTTTGTAATTGGAGTGTTGATATGAAAGTTATTGCTGTAACGGGATATAAGCCATTTGAACTTGGTATATTTAAAAATGATCATCCAGGGGTGGAATGTATAAAAAAAGCATTGCACCGAAAGTTAACTACTTTTGTAGAAGAGGGTTTGGAATGGGTCATAATAAGTGGGCAGTTAGGAGTAGAATTATGGGCTGCTGAAGTTGTTTTTGAAATTCAAGTAGAATATCCAGATTTAAAATTAGCGGTATTTACTCCGTTTTTAGAACAAGAAGAAAGCTGGAAGGAAGACAATCGTGAATATTACGAATTTATTCTCTCTCAAGCAGACCATATTGATAGTATTACGAAACGGAAGTACGAAAGCCCGGAGCAATTTAAATTAAAAAATCAATTTTTTATTGAAAAAAGTGATGCACTTTTAGCTGTATATGATGAAGAGAAACCAGGGAGTCCTAAATATATTGTAGAAGCAGCAAAGAAAAAAGGAGAAATAGAAAATTATCACAGTTATTTCATTCTTTTTTCCGATTTACAAGATATAATAGAAGAGGAACAGTGGAATAATGCTGAGTAATATGTAATATAGTACTCGTATATATGATTGACAAAAGGCGTTGTTTCTGAAAAAATTTAGGTAATGAAAGTTTTGGCAAAAATTTGAGGTGAAGAAAATGATTTCGGATAAAATTAAATTAACGGCGAAAGATATTTTAGAAAAAGAATTTAAAACAGGTATGAGAGGTTATCAACAAGAAGAAGTAGACAAGTTTCTTGATATGATCATTAAAGACTATGAAGCTTTCCACAAGGAATTTGAGCAATTAAAGCAACAAAATGCTCGTTTAAAGCGTGAATTAGAGGAACAAAAATTAGCAGCACCACAAGTACCGCAACAACCAGTTGTACAAACACCAGTTGCACAACCTGTATATAACAACACGAATACGGACATTTTAAAACGTCTATCTAATTTAGAAAAAGCTGTATTTGGAAGTAAGTTATACGAATAAATTCTAGTGGTAAAAAGGTTAAAGCATTTTACATAGAAAAAAACATTGCAAAATCTTTTTGTTTCCACTATACTAATGGATGTCATAACGTTTGGGTAATCGCTGCAACGCCAACGTTGTAGAGGAAAGTCCATGCTCGCACGGCCTGAGATGGCTGTAGTGTTCGTGCCTAGCCAATTCATAAGCTAGGGTATTCTGGCTGTAAGGCTGGTTTAACGGCAGGGAAAAAACCTAAGTCTTCGGATATGGTTTGACTACCTTTAAAGTGCCACAGTGACGAAGTCCTTGAAGAAATGATAGGAGTGGAACGAGGTAAACCCCACGAGCGAGAAACCCAAATAATGGTAGGGGAATCTTTTCCAAGGAAATGAACGATGGGAAAGGACAGGTTGTATAACCTGTAGATAGATGATTGCCACCGGAGTACGAGGCGTGGGCCGTTTGCAGTACAAAGGAACAGAACATGGCTTACAGAACGTTATGAACCAACTATGAAATAACTCAGCTCTCCTTTGTTAGAGGAGGGCTTTTTATTTGTATGAAGTTATAATTTATGAGTTAAAATGGTTAATGAGAAAATTCTTTGTAAAATGTAATGATTAATAGGATAAATCGCTATTAATCATTGTTTGAATATACATAAGAGGTGAATGCAAATGGGAAAAGTTACTTTAATCGCAACAGCGGCAATGGGTATTGAAGCGTTAGTTGCCCGAGAAGTTCGTGATCTTGGTTATGAATGCCAAGTAGAAAACAGCAAAGTAACATTTGAAGCAGATGAAAAGGCGATTTGTCGCACGAACTTATGGTTACGTACTGCGGACCGTGTGAAAATTAAAGTTGGCGAATTCAAAGCGACAACATTTGATGAGCTGTTTGAGAAAACGAAAGCATTAAACTGGGGAGATTATATTCCAGAGAATGGGGAATTCCCTGTAATTGGTAAGTCTTTAAAATCTGAGTTGTTCAGTGTTTCAGATTGCCAACGTATCGTTAAAAAAGCTGTCGTTGAAAAATTAAAAACAACGTATAAACGTACAACTTGGTTTGAAGAAGATGGTCCGCTATTCCGCATTGAGATTGCAATGCTAAAGGATATTGCAACGTTAACAATTGATGCAAGTGGTGTTGGGCTTCATAAACGTGGATACCGTATGGACCAAGGGGAAGCTCCATTAAAAGAAACATTAGCTGCGTCTTTAATTAAGTTAACAAACTGGAAGCCAGATCGTCCTTTCGTGGATCCTTTCTGTGGATCAGGTACCATTCCGATTGAAGCAGCATTAATTGGACAAAATATCGCACCAGGATTTAACCGTGGCTTCGCATCAGATGAGTGGGGCTGGGTTGGTAAACAAAACTGGCGTGAAGCTCGTCAAGAAGCTGAAGATTTAGCGAATTATGATCAACGACTGCAAATTATTGGATCAGATATCGATCATCGAATGATTCGAGTTGCTCAAGATAACGCAGAAGAAGTAGGTTTAGGTGATTTAATTACATTTAAACAAATGCAAGTAAAAGATTTTACGACAAAAGAGGATTATGGCTATGTTGTAACGAATCCTCCATACGGAGAACGTTTAAGTGAAAAAGCACTTGTTGAACAATTGTACAAAGAAATGGGACAAGTATTCCGTCCGTTAGATACATGGTCAGCGTATGTATTAACAAGTTACGAAGCATTTGAGAAGTGTTACGGAAAAGATGCATCGAAGAAACGTAAACTATTTAACGGATTTATCCGTACAGATTACTACCAATACTTCGGAAAACGTCCACCGCGTAATTCATAGTATAAAACTCCTCCAGCGCGCATATACTGGCTATTATGTAATGCGTAAAGGAGGAACTAATATGGATAGTTTCCAATTATCAATGATTCAAAAAGCTATTCACCGTACGTATGATGAGCTCGGAAAAGAAGTGGATAGCCAAGGTGTGATTGTAGATGAAATACAAAAAGCACAAGAAGAATATTTGTCAGCTCTTTCACATGAAACAGCGATTGATAAACGGTATTTAAAGTCATTAATATAGAAGAAAATTTTCCTTTTTCGAAAGGGAAATTTTTTTTCGTGTATTTCTATGTATTGTAACAGGGGAAAGTGACTGCATACAAATGAGTAGCGGTTGCTATATCTTTTTATAGAAAAACTTTTTGGTTGGAGGCTAAGGATGTTTACTGAGAAGAGATTACCATTTGAAGTAGGAAAACAAGATAATTTTTATGATAAGTTGAATGAGTGGATTGGAGATGTGTTTTACGACATCCTTCCGGAAAAAGGCTTTGAAGAGCGTGATGAACAAATTTTTATGGCGTTTCAATTAGAGCGTGCTTTCCAAGAAAAGAAAGTAATGTTCGCAGAAGCGGGTGTAGGAACAGGGAAAACAATTGTATATCTTCTATATGCAATTTGCTATGCGCGTTATACTGGGAAACCAGCTATTATTGCTTGTGCAGATGAAACGTTAATTGAGCAGCTTGTGAAAGAAGAAGGAGACATTGCGAAATTATCTGAAGCGTTAGGCTTATCAGTAGATGTAAGACTTGCGAAATCAATGGATAATTATTTATGTTTACGTAAGCTTGAAGATGTTATGAGTGGACGAGCTCCAGAAGTAATTGAAGACGTATATTATGAATTACCGCAGTTTGTATTCGATCATGGTACGATGCAAAACTTTACTCACTACGGTGACCGAAAAGAATTTCCACTATTAAATGACGAAGAATGGTCGAAAGTAAATTGGGATTATTTCCAAGATTGCTTCACTTGTGATTCCCGTCACCGTTGCGGTCAAACTCTTTCACGTGAACATTATCGTAAAGCAGCAGATTTAATTATTTGTTCTCAAGATTTCTATATGGATCATATTTGGACGTACGATGCTCGTAAGCGTGAAGGACAAATTCCATTATTACCAGAAAGCAGTTGCGTTGTATTCGATGAAGGACATCTTGTAGAATATGCAGCTCAAAAAGCTTTGACATACCGTTTAAAGCAAACGATGATGGAACAGCTTTTAACGAGACTATTACAAAATGATATTCGTGAAGAGTTTGCACATTTAGTAGAAGAAACAATTTGGCAAACAGAGCGATTCTTTGATGTGTTACAGGAAAATAAAAAAGAAATTGCCGGTTCGGATCGTTTAGAAATTACTGTGACAGAAAAAGTAACAGCTGAAGCAAAACGACTTTATGCGAAAATTGGTGAAGTCGGTGATGCATTAGTATTTGAAAGTGAAATGCATACAGTAAACACGTATGATTTAAATATCGTTGATGAACATTTAGATGTATTAGAACATTCACTTCGTCTGTTCATGCACGAGAAAAATGTAATTACATGGGGTGAAGAAGGTGATGGAGCCTTCACGTTAGTAATTATGCCACGTGCAGTTGAAGAAGTGTTACAAGAGAAAGTATTCTCGAAGAAAATCCCGTATATCTTCTCGTCTGCTACATTATCTAATAACGATTCATTCGCGTTTACAGCGAATAGCTTAGGGGTAAAAGATTACTTATCATTCTCAGTTGCCTCACCGTTTGATTATGAAGAGCAAATGGCAGTAAACTTACTATCGCATACGAAAGAAAATGAATGGGAAAGAAAGTGTCAATATACACTTGAAAATATACAAAAAACAAATGGACGTACACTTGTATTATTCCGTACAACGCAAGAGCTTGCAGCGTTTAAAGAATATGTAAGTAAAGAACAAATGTCAGTTCCGTTCCTATATGAAGGGGACCAAGAAATTAGTCAGCTCGTTTCTCGCTTCCAAAATGAAGAAGAGACTGTACTTTGTGCCGTTCATTTATGGGAAGGTTTAGACATTCCTGGTTCATCATTATCACATGTTATCATTTGGTCATTACCATTCCCTCCAAACGATCCGGTGTTTGAAGCGAAGCGTAAACATGTGAATGATCCGTTTTGGGATGTAGATGTACCATATATGATTTTACGTCTTCGTCAAGGCATTGGTCGTTTAATTCGTACGAGTGACGATAAAGGTGCTATTTCAATCTTCTTATCTGATACAGAAGATGAGAAAGTGGTAGAAGCGGTGAAAAACGTACTACCGGTAGAAGGTAAAGAATTATAAGGAGAAAGCTTGGCGCTTGCCAAGCTTTTTTTCTATTATAAAAGGAATTTAGATTTTCATGTCGAATTAAGTTTGAGGTAGAAAAGGGAGGTTTTTATACGATGACAGTAGCTACATATGAAGTAGAAAAACAATTTTTAACATATGTGAAGAAGATACAAAATTACGGAGAAGCATTAAGCTTAATGTTTTGGGACTTGAGAACAGGTGCGCCTAAAAAAGGTGTAGACCAACGTTCAGAAGTAATTGGCATGCTTTCATCAGAAGTATTTGCTATGTCAACTTCAGATGAGATGGGGAACTATTTAACAGAGCTTGAAGCTTTAATAAGTGAAGACAAACTTTCTGAAACGACGAAGAAAATGGTTGAAGAGTGTCGTAAAGAATATGATAGAAATAAGAAAATTCCACAAGCGGAATATGAAGCGTATGTGAAATTAGAAGCGAAAGCGGAAAGTGTGTGGGAAGAAGCTCGCGAAAAATCTGATTTCGAAATGTTCCGTCCGTATTTAGAACAAATAGTTGAATTTAAAAAGAAATTTATTGCATATTGGGGTTACGAAACATATAAATATAATACATTATTAGATATGTATGAGCCAGGTATTACGGTAGAAGTGTTAGATCACGTATTTGGCCAACTTCGTGAGCGTATCGTTCCGCTCGTAAAAGAAATATCAGAGTCGCAAAAAAGATTAAAGACAAGTGCTTTATCAGAACATTTTTCAAAAGAAAAACAAAAAAGCTTTACATTAGAGCTATTAAAGCAATTAAATTATGACTTTGAAGCAGGTCGTCTTGATGAAACGGTACATCCATTCGAGATTACATTAAATAGAGGGGATGTTCGTATTACGACACGCTATGACGAAAAAGATTTCCGTATGGCTGTGTTTGGAACAATTCATGAATGTGGTCATGCTGTATATGAACAAAATATTGCAGAGGAATTTGAAGGTACACCGTTATGTAGTGGGACATCTATGGGTATTCATGAGTCACAATCGTTATTCTTTGAGAACTTTATCGGTCGTAATAAATCATTCTGGAAGAAAAATTATGATTTATTAAAAGAGTATAGCGATGGTCAATTCAATGATATATCAGTAGATGAGTTTTATGATGCGATTAACGAATCGAAGCCATCGTTCATTCGTATAGAAGCAGATGAACTTACATATCCGCTTCACGTTATGGTTCGTTATGAACTTGAGAAAGAATTATTTGATGGCACATTACAAGTGAAGGATTTGCCAGTTGCTTGGAATGATAAGATGGAAGCATATTTAGGCATTCGTCCAGCAAATGATGCACAAGGTGTATTACAAGATGTTCACTGGGCTGGTGGTTCATTTGGATACTTCCCATCTTATGCACTTGGTTATATGTATGCAGCACAATTTAAGCAAAGAATGTTAAAAGACATTCCGAACTTTGATGCATTGTTAGAAGAAGGAAACGTAACGCCAATTCGTGAATGGTTAACAGAAAATATTCACCAATATGGTAAAACGAAAAAGCCACTTGAAATTTTAGAAGATGTGACAGGCGAAGGATTAAATGCAAATTACTTAGCAGATTATTTAGAAGCGAAGTATAAAGAAATTTATGAGTTATAAAAAAGAGCTGCTTACTTGCAGCTCTTTTTTTAAGGGGGA
>NZ_JBYTED010000002.1:78375-180978 GCF_058792175.1 Bacillus sp. EB106-02-03-XG38 | reverse complement strand
GGATAGAAGAATGCTTTATACATATACAGTAATGTCGCAAGAAGAAGCAGAAGAAATTGCGTATAACTGGCAGTATGAAGCGAAGTATAAAGAAATTTATGAGTTATAAAAAAGAGCTGCTTACTTGCAGCTCTTTTTTTAAGGGGGATAGAAGAATGCTTTATACATATACAGTAATGTCGCAAGAAGAAGCAGAAGAAATTGCGTATAACTGGCAGTATGAAGGGAAGTATTCCTTTTACGATATAGGGGCAGATGAAGAAGATTTAGCTGAGTTTTTAGAGGGAGAGAGTAGAGGAAATCATACATTTTCTGTGAAGGAAAATGGCACTCTCATTGGTTTTTTTACTGTTTGTAAAATAAATGATGGAACGGTTGATATAGGTCTTGGAATGAGACCTAATATAACTGGGAACGGATTTGGTTTACAGTTTATAAACGCTATACTAGCTTTTAGTAAAGAAAAATACGGATGCAAGTATATAACACTATCAGTAGCTACATTTAATGAGAGAGCTATTAAAGTATATAAAAGGGCAGGATTTGAAGCAGTTGGAACGTTTATACAGAAGACGAATGGTAGCTGTTTTGAGTTTTTAAAAATGAATTATATATGTGAAAAATAAAAAAACAGAAGAGGGTTCTTCTGTTTTTTGCAACTTCATTCACTTACAGTTGATAGCATGTGTACAGCTATTTCATGCATGTCTTTCAAACCTGATACTTGAGCGTATTCAGCAACAGTGATACAACTCGTTGTTAGAAGCTCGATAATATGTTCATCCATTCTTGACCAAGTTTTACCGCCAGCGTTGTCATAAGAGTGAATTAACCTTGTTAGTCCATCCTTTCCAAAGAGTAGGTAATGTGATGTGAAATCTATAGATACATCACCTATCCCTACTTCTGTCCAATCGATTAATCCAGTTACTTTATTTTTATTATCAATCAGTATATGACCTGGATGGATATCCCCATGCTTTACTCCTACGTGAGATGGCCAAAAAGAGTCTTCAGCTAGCCATGCTTGCCAACGGTCCCATAAGTTTTGATTGATGTGGTATTGTTCTTTCACTCGATTCATCCTTTGTTTCATAGAAGTTCTTAATTCATTAGCAGTAAGAACTTCAACACCTATATTATTAAATTTTTGATGAGGTAATGAGTGTAAATTCGCTAAAACTTTTCCTAAGGAAATATAGTATTCAGTTGGTACATCCTTTTCGTTAAAGGTCCATATATAACCTTGTTGTTCTATATCGATAGTAGCCGCAGGAACGCCACTTAGTTGTTTATAAGCAATTAGTTCCTCAGAAAATATAGACCAATCAGGAACTTGGAATTCTGCATGTTGTTTCATGATTTCTAATGCTTCTTTTTCAAGTAGAGCATGTCTCATAGATTCTCGTCTACGAGGAATTCGTAGTATCCATTTATCTCCGTTTTGTTCTTTCACGTGTGCTACTTGAAAGTCAACGCCAGATTCATTAATTTCTATTGAATCTTCTAATATATTTAGTCCTTCCTTATTTGCTAATTGTTTCACTTTAAGTGTATTCATTTTTATTTCCTCCAAATGTTTATTCTAATTTCAATGTTTTCATACGTTTTCTGTTACGAATTGTTTCTAACTACATCCATATGATTAAAGTAGCAAGATATAAGAAAATGTAATCATAAAAAACCACAGACGGGCTTCTGTCTGTGGTTAAGAGTAAACGAGGATATAATGAATAAGCGTCTCTCTTTGTATCAAAAAAATATACGAAAAAAAGACAGATGTATATCTGCCTTTCTTCATATGGAAAGTATATTCTTCCGTTGAAGATTATTAAAAATGTGCAGACTAATCCCGTTTACTCTGCTTTATGAAAACAGAGCCTTTGAACATATTAAGTTACTTATTGTTCAAAGTTTGCTGACGTAGTCTTCCTGCGTGCATCATCTTTAACAATCCTCCTTATAGTATAGTGTTACTATACTTTGTTTATAAATAAACATCAACAAAAAATACTAGATGTAATATTAATTGAAAGTCTTGGAAGAGTATGTGTATGATTGAAATTTAGTAGCAAATAGCAAGATTAGTAAGGAGATGCAGCGTGGTTACAATTAAAACAAAAAATGAAATAGATTTGATGCACGAATCTGGGAAGTTACTTGCTTCGTGTCATAGAGAAATTGCAAAAATGATGAAACCGGGTGTGACAACAAAAGAAATTGATACGTTTGTTGAAGCGTATTTAGAAAAGCATGATGCAATATGTCAGCAGAAAGGATATAACGGGTATCCATATGCAACGTGTGCATCTGTAAACGATGAAATGTGTCATGGATTTCCGGCGGATGAACCTTTAACTGAGGGCGATATTGTAACAATTGACATGGTAGTAAACTTAAATGGTGGTCTTTCAGATTCTGCTTGGACGTATAGAGTTGGAAATGTTTCAGAAGAAGCAGAAAGGTTATTGGTAGTAGCTGAGAATGCATTGTATAAAGGAATTGATCAGGCGGTAATTGGTAATCATGTAGGAGATATTGGCTATGCAATTGAAAGTTATGTAGCAAATGAAGGTTTTTCTGTCGCACGAGACTTTACGGGACATGGAATCGGTAAAGAGATTCATGAAGAACCAGCAATTTTTCATTTTGGAAAACAAGGACAAGGGCCTGAGCTGCAAGAAGGAATGGTAATTACAATTGAGCCAATTGTCAATGTAGGTATGCGATATTCGAAAGTAGATTTAAATGGATGGGCTGCAAGAACGATGGATGGGAAATTATCAGCGCAATATGAGCATACAATTGCGATTACAAAAGATGGGCCAATCGTTTTAACGACACTTGAAAATAATATGTAAGAGTTTACAAAAATCGAACGAAAATGATGTTTTTATAAAATTTGTACGTGTTTTTATTAAGAAATACTTTTCAAAGTATAAAAAGTGCGTTATAATCCATCTATAAAATAAATAGTTAGCTACACTCATATAATCGCGGGGATATGGCCTGCAAGTTTCTACCGAAGTACCGTAAATACTTTGACTATGAGTGAGGACGAATATATTTGCTTGTTTAGCATTCTTTTTTGCGAAACTCCAAAAGCGCGTCTCTCACTTGTAACGAGTGGTGGCGGCTTTTGGAGTTTTTTATTGCATAAGAGGGGGAACAAACATGAAAGTATTACAAGAAAAGATTTTGAACGAAGGAAAGGTTTTATCTGGTGACGTATTAAAGGTAGATGCATTTTTAAATCATCAAATTGACCCAGTACTTATGCAAGAGATTGGAATAGAATTTGCTAAACGTTTTAAAGAAGAGAACATTACAAAAATCGTGACGATTGAATCTTCAGGCATTGCACCAGCTGTTATGGCTGCATTAGAGCTTGGTGTAAAAGTAATCTTTGCAAGAAAACGTAAATCGTTAACGTTACAAGATAATATGTACGTTGCAAACGTATATTCATTTACGAAACAAGAAACGAATGAAATTTCATTATCTCGAAATCATATCGATGAAACTGATCGCGTTTTAATTATCGATGACTTTTTAGCAAACGGTCAGGCTGCTTTAGGCTTAATGAGTTTAGTAGAGCAAGCAGGAGCAAGTATTGCAGGAATTGGGATTGTTATTGAAAAAGCATTTCAAGATGGAGGAAAGAAGCTTCGTGAACAAGGCGTTCGTGTTGAGTCACTAGCAGAAATTGCATCACTTGATAACGGCACAGTTACATTTGTACAGCAAGAAACTGCGGAGGTGAAATAAACGATGAAGCAACATCCATTTAAAATCGCATCGCTCGGTATGCAGCATATGCTTGCTATGTATGCTGGTGCAATTATCGTTCCGCTTATAGTGGGCGGTGGACTTGGTTTAAATCAAAAAGAGTTAACATATTTAGTCTCAATTGATTTATTAATGTGCGGCGTTGCGACAATTTTACAAGCATTATCAAATCGCTTTTTCGGTATTGGACTTCCAGTTGTGCTTGGTTGTACATTTACAGCGGTCGGGCCGATGATTGCAATTGGGAAACAATACGGCGTGTCTTCTATTTATGGAGCAATTATTGCTGCCGGGTTATTCGTTGTTATCTTTGCGAAATTATTTGGAAAGCTTGTAAAACTGTTTCCACCTGTTGTAACAGGATCTGTCGTTACTGTAATTGGAGTTACACTAGTTCCAGCAGCAATTAATGATATGGCTGGAGGAGTAGGAAGTAAAGATTTCGGTAGTCTTGAGAATTTAGCATTAGCATTTGGTGTGTTACTATTTATTATCATTATGTATCGTTTCTTTGACGGATTTATTCGTTCAATCTCTATTTTACTAGGTCTATTGTTCGGTACAATCGTTGCAGCATTTATGGGGAAAGTAAGCTTGCAAGCAGTTGGAGAAGCGGATTGGTTCCATGGTATTCAGCCATTTTACTTCGGTACACCAACATTTGAATTGACACCAATTATTACGATGATTTTAGTTGCTTGCGTAGGGATTGTAGAAGCAACAGGTGTTTACTTTGCATTATCTGATATTTGCAATAAAAAGATTGGTGAAAAAGAATTAACAAAAGGGTATCGCGCAGAAGGATTAGCGATGGTGTTAGGTGGTATTTTCAACGCGTTCCCATATACAACATACTCTCAAAACGTAGGACTTGTTCAATTAACTGGAGTAAGAAATCGCGTTATTATTTATACTTGTGGTGGTATGTTAATCGTTCTTGGGTTCATTCCAAAAATCGCAGCTATTACAACTATTATCCCAAAATCAGTACTTGGCGGTGCGATGTTAGCAATGTTCGGTATGGTAATGGCATATGGTATTAAAATGTTAAGTAGCGTTGATTTTGGTAAACAAGAAAACTTATTAATCGTTGCATGCTCTGTCGGAATCGGACTTGGAGTTACAGTCGTTCCTACTTTATTCTCACAACTTCCTGAAAATATTCGTATTTTAACAGATAACGGAATTGTACTTGGAAGTGCGTCAGCAGTACTTTTAAATATCGTATTTAATATGGTGCCACAGCGTAAAGTGAAAGTAAAAGAAGAGCCAGTTGCTATGCAAAGTGCGGTAAGAGAAGCGTAAAAAGAAAAGTAAGGTCTCGTTATGAGACCTTGCTTTTCTTTTTAAGTGGCATTATTTTTCCGTACGTACCGAGGCGCCAAATGTACTCAAGTGGCCCGTATTGGTAGCGTGATAGCCACCAGCGGCTAATAAAGATTTGCAACGTGTAGAAACCGATGCAGAATAGTGGTCCTACCCATAATGGAGCAATATAATTATTTTTGAACAATAGTCCGAATACAAGTAACGTAACAATTGTATGCGAGATGTAATTTGTTAATGCCATTCGACCAACGTATTGGAACGGGCGTAATAATGTTTGCCATCTTTCTTTTTGTAATAAGCGCATAAGCGTGAAAATATAGAATATGAATAATGTCTTTCCGCTAAACATTGCAAGTCCTTGCATATAAAGTGGTTCATATGCCGATGTAGATAAGAAATAACGAACCATAAAGAACCAAAACGGTAATGTTAAAACGAACATAATGATCTGCCATTTTTTTAGTTTTGGATCTAACTCTTTCGTGCGACGGAAAATATCTTTTTTACCAGCATATAAACCGAGTAAAAATAATCCGAGTGTTTCTGGGAGCATTGAAATATTTAGCCCTATTCCTTTAGCATAAAATTCATGGAAACGATTTTGTATTTGTGACACCCAGTCTTCAAGTGGCATGATTGGTAAGGATAGCCCAAGTTCATTCTTTGGCATGAAGGCAATACCAATACTAGCAATTAGCATAAGAAACTGAAAAATACTTAATAAAACGATTGCCCATATTAAAATGGTACGAGGTTCTCTCTTATAAAATAAAAACAAGAAAAATCCAGCGATTGCATAAGTATGTAAAATGTCTCCATCCCATAAAAGAACGTAATGTAAGAAACCGAATAATAATAAAATAAGTAAGCGACGAACAAATAAAGTTTTTGGTCGATCTGTTTTCGCTTCAGCACGAGTCATAAAAATGTAAAATCCTAGGCCGAATAAAAACGAAAAGATAGTATAAAACTTCGTTTGAATAAACATATCGTAAAATAGACGGATATAACTATCTAGCCCCTCATAAACTCCTGAAAGATCACGTGAGTCAATCCCAGCGATAACAGGCCAGTTAACGAGAAAAATACCTAGTACAGCTATTCCTCTAATAATATCGATGGAGTGTATCCTCTCGCCTTGTGAAATATTTTGTGTCATT
Organism: Bacillus sp. EB106-02-03-XG38; assembly: GCF_058792175.1. Lineage (NCBI taxonomy): Bacteria > Bacillati > Bacillota > Bacilli > Caryophanales > Bacillaceae > Bacillus > Bacillus sp. EB106-02-03-XG38. The sequence continues at coordinate 174,700 of NZ_JBYTED010000002.1, read as the reverse complement.
ATTTTCCTCCTCGTTAAGTAATTCCCTTTTATTATACAAAATGTAAAGAGAAGGGTATATAGGTAATTTCCAATTTTTAAAACTGTTAAGATATGTATTATGAGATATAATAAGAGTGCACAACAAGTTTTAACTTTCTTCAAAACAGGCAGTAAAGCTCCTTTCTATAAGGGGCTTTCTTTATGAAAAGTATTGATAATGATTCTCTTTAATGATAAAATGTATTTAAAAGTGATAATCATTATCAAAAAAGGTTGGTGCATCAGTATGGTATATGCATTAGTAGCAGGTACAGTCGCTGTATATGCAGTTATTGCAAAGTATGTTTTAAATGGAGTAGGAACAGCAAAATGAGTGATATGACATAAAATCCCTTTCATTTGTAAAAAGAATGAAAGGGATTTTTTATTTTTAATGAGAATATGCTGAAAATTTAGTATGATAGTAAAGTGAAACTGTAATCAATGGATAGGTGTAACTCGCACTGATTACAAGCTCGCAAATAGCGGGGAATAGTATTATACATCTAGGATAAAGGGGAACAAGGGGATGACAAACATAGTACAGACAAACGGTATGAAAAAACTTGTTTGTTTTTATGAAGAGTGGCAAAAACACGGCGATGCAGAGAATAGTGTAAAGTTGTTTGAGGTGATTCAAAAGTATAAACAAGAGCAGCTCATGATCGCGTTCTGCGGTCACTTCTCGGCAGGAAAATCAACGATGATGAATCATCTATATAAAGCGCAGTTATTACCAACAAGTCCGATTCCGACAAGCGCTAACGTTGTCAAAATTGAAAAAGGAATGGATCGTGTTGTTGTAACAGTTAAATCTGGAGAACAGTACGAGTATGACGGTGCATATTCAGCTGAAGAATTAAAACAAATTTGTAAAGATGGTGATGAGGTAATTGGTGTTCACATTTATCGGAATGATGCGCCAATTCCTGAAGGTGTTATGTTAGTTGATACACCAGGGATTGATTCAACAGACGATGCCCATCAACTAGCGACAGAATCAACGCTGCATCTAGCAGACGTAATTTTTTATATGATGGATTATAATCACGTCCAATCGGAAGTGAATTTGCAATTTGTTAAAGAATTGAAACAACGTAATAAAACGGTTTATCTCGTTGTAAATCAAATAGATAAACATAAAGAAAACGAATTATCGTTTGAAAATTATAAAGATAGTGTAAAACAATCGTTCTCTAATTGGGATATTGAAGTAGATGGAGTGTATTATACGTCATTACGAATGATGAACCATCCACATAATGAAATTGGAAGCTTAGAAACGTTAATTACTTCTATTATGAAAGAAAAAGAGCAGTATGTAAGAGATGGAATGGAGAGAGAAACAGAATATTTAATGGGGGAACATTTCTCTTTTATTCTTTCCGAAAATGAAAAAGCTCTTTTGAAATATGAGGAAGAGTTAGCATCACCGCTTCCCATTTCAGAGATAGTTGAAAAGAAAGAAGAGCTAACGGAAACGAAACATCGCGAGGCTAGTAAACAGTCTCATGTGAGAAACGAATTTATAAAAGGATTACAAGCTATATTAGATAACGCGTATTTAATGCCATTTGAAATGAGAGAGTTGGCAAATGCGTATTTGGAAACGAAATTAACAAAGTTTAAGGTTGGTTTGCTATTTGCGAAAGGAAAGACGGAGCAAGAAAAACAGAGACGTTTAGATGTTTTTTATTCTGCTTTGCAAAAGACTGTTGAAACGCAACTTGATTTTCATGTGAAAGAATTTATTGTTGCCTTCTTAAAAGAAGAAGGATTGTTTACAGAGGAACTTGGGAAAGACATATATGCTTTAGAGATTGCTTTTAGGCCAGAAATGTTGGCTGAAGTTATTAAACAAGGGGCAGGTTTCACAGGTGATTACTTACTTCTTTATACAGCGGATGTAGCGAATGAACTGAAGAAACGTTATTTTACAAAAGCACAGCAAATTTTTGATAAAAGTGCAGTCGTTTTAAAGCAAAAAGTGAAGGAAGCAGTTGCTCGCATTGAAGAAGAGATTGAAAAATATGCGATGTTGCAAACGGCAAAAGAAACGAAATTGCAATACAGTAACAATTTGGAGACATATGAAAGTTATTTGCAAAATGTTTGGCATGAGCGTGTTGCTACACCAGAAGGATTGCAAGTAGAGGAGATATTGCAAAGTAAGAAACAAATTGTTAGTGAGAAATTCACACTACAAGAGCAGGAAGTTGTAAATGGTAACGTAGCGGCTCATGAGGAAGAGATAAAAGGAACGGCAGCTTTAAATATTCAGCGCATATTAGAGAAAGTGAAGAAAGCGGAAACGATATTAGAGCCATTGCCAGCGCTAAAGCACGTGCAGCAAGAGGTAATAGAAAAAAGGCGTCGTGTGGAAACGAAACAATTTACAGTAGCGTTATTCGGAGCTTTTAGTGCCGGTAAATCATCATTTGCCAATGCATTGCTTGGTGAGAAGGTACTTCCTGTGTCACCAAATCCGACGACGGCAACGATTAATCAAATTTTGCCGGTTACAGAGGAAAAACCACACGGAACAGTAATAGTTCAATTTAAATCAAAGCAAGCTCTATTAGAAGATATGAAAGCTGTATATAAGCTATTTCATTATGAGATTACTACGTTAGATGAAGCGTTAGCACAAATTGATAAAGTTATGAAATATCCTTCACCAACTGGGAAGCAAAAAACAACATTTAGCTTTTTACGAGCGGTACAAAAAGGGTATGATACGGTTTCTGCTCATTTAGGGGAGCAAGTACAAGTTACATTAGAAGAGTTTTCTGATTATGTAGCGAATGAAGAAAAATCGTGTTTTGTTGAGTACATGGAGCTGTATTATGATTGTGCATTAACAAGGCAAGGTGTAGCGCTTGTAGACACACCTGGAGCGGATTCTATTAACGCCCGCCATACAGACGTTGCGTTCCAGTATATAAAAAACGCAGATGCTATTTTATTTGTAACATATTATAATCATGTGTTTTCTCGTGCTGACCGTGAATTCTTAATCCAGCTTGGTCGTGTAAAGGATACTTTTGCTCTTGATAAAATGTTCTTCTTAATTAATGCGGCCGATTTAGCAGAGTCTGAAGAAGAACTTGAAATGGTAAAAGGATATATCGCAGACCAGCTACTGCAATACGGTATTAGAAATCCGCGTTTATTTGCAATTTCAAGTTTATGTGCGCTTGAAGAGAAACAAGGAAAACATATTGAAAAAGAGAAATACGGTATTTTACAAAACTCTGGGATTGCTAAGTTTGAGGAATCATTTACATCCTTTATGATGAGAGATTTAATGCTCGTATCTGTTCATGCTTTATATGGTGCATTGCAAGGAGCAGATCAGCTTTTATTAAATATGATAAATGGTGCAAAGCAGGGGAATGAAGAGAAAGAGAAGCAAACGAAAAAATATGAAGCAGAGCGTGATCAACTACTTCATATTATTTCATCATATAGTGTGCTTGCTGAAGAGCAGGCGATGCAAAATGAAGTGAAAGAATTGCTTTATTACGTACAACAGCGTCTGTTCCTACGCTATAACGATGTGTTTACTGAATTTATTAATCCAGCATCGCTTCGAACGGATGGAAATGTAAAAGTGCAGTTGCAGCAGTGTGTTATGGAATTAGTAGCATTTATTCAGCATGATTTATTACAGGAAATGCGTGCGACATCATTACGCCTTGAAAAATGGATAGATGAAGCAATGAAACGTGCAAAGAATGAAATTGTGGTGAATTGTAAAATAGAAAATGAATCAATTTCTATGAGTGGAACAGTGGAATATGAATATAAAGATATTACACATAAAGAACCGTTCCCTTCAGTTGAAATAAAAGATTTCAAAAAAGCATTGGCACATTTTAAAAATGAAAAAAGCTTTTTTGAAAAAAATGATAAAGCTTTCATGCAAGAAGAGGCTAAAGTTGTATTAGAGCCTTTCGTATCAAACTATGTAGCTGATGAAAAAGCTTTATTTATTCATCATTATAAGCAAGAATGGGATATGAAATGGAACTTATTCCAAAAAGTGATGCAGCGAGATGTTATGAACTATTATGAAAGTATATTATTTGCATTGGCTGAAACGATTGATGTATCACTATATGAACAAAGTAAAGAACAATTGCAAAAGCAGTTAGTGGAGATTGAAAAAGAGATTTATGTGATTTAGTCGCTATGAGAAAAAGATTCGTTCAATTTTCTTTTGCAGTACTGTATCTAAAGATTTGACAAACCCAGCAAATTCATCGGTAGAAATCATATGAGTAAGAACGAGTCGTCTGCCGTCTGGTGTTTCACCACATAAGACGAATGAAGAAAATTCATATGTTTTGTTTTCTACTACTAATTTTGGATAGGAATACGTGTCGCTTTTCTTCTTCTTTCCATCAATAGAGATGACGTTGCATTTTTTCTCATTGTTGTCCATGATGAATCCCTCCTTTCTATTACTTATGGTAGACAAGGAGGGTTTAGAACAATAGAGAAAGGGGAATTTTTTATGAGTGTAGTAATAGAACCTATTCCGAAAGAAGCGATACCGAGACCTTTATTATTGCTTGCTGATCCAAGTGAGGGGCAAATTGATACATATGTACACAGAGGATTAACATATGTAGCTAAGCAAGAGGAGAGTGTTATCGGTGCATATGTTCTTTTGGAAACAAGGCCTAAGACAATGGAAATTATGAATATTGCGGTTGTAGAGCATTTGCAAGGAAAAGGGATTGGAAAGAAGCTATTAAGTCATGCCATAGAAACTGCTAAAGGATATGGTATGTCAAAACTTGAAGTTGGTACAGGCAATTCTAGTGTTTCACAACTTGCTTTATATCAAAAATGTGGATTTCGTATTTTTTCTATTGATTTTGATTACTTTTCGAAGCATTATGAAGAAGAGATTATTGAAAATGGGATTGTATGCCGTGATATGATTCGGCTTGCAATGGAATTAAATCAGAACGTATAACTTATTTAGGGGGAAGAGAAGATGGAAGTACATAAAGCAATTACAGCACATTCTCGTAAACAAAATGAAAGTGTAAAAGCATGTTTACAATTAGATGCGCAGCGCGAAGCAGCTATTGAAGCAGCTGTATCTCTTGCATCAAATGGGAAAGAATTTTCGGTTGATGTCATTAATGTTGTAACAAAGCAAATTAATGATCTTGCAAAAAATGGTGTTACACTAGAGCGTAAATATGTTACAGAAGAAATGGTTATGGAGTATGTAAGTCGTTTACAAGAGAAAGAAGGTCGTTAAAGATGATAGTTACAGTCGAATGGTTACGTGAGCATATAGAAGATGAGAACGTCCGTATAATCGATTGTCGTTTTGATTTAGCGAATCCTAATTGGGGTAGAGAAAAGTATGAGGAGGAACATATTCCTCGTGCGTTATATTTTGATTTAAATTTAGATTTATCAAGTCCTGTAAAAGAACATGGTGGTCGCCATCCGTTGCCAAATATTGAGGAGTTTGCAGACAAGCTTTCGCAAGCTGGTATCGATGAACATACGACAGTAATTGCATATGACAGTCAAGCGGGTGCGAATGCTTCGCGTCTCTGGTGGTTATTAAACTATGTAGGACATGAGAAAGTATATATATTAGATGGCGGATTTCCAGCTTGGAAAGAGAATGGACTACCGGTAACAAAGGAAATTCCTGTTGTTAAACGAAAAGCATTCAAAGAAAATGTACAAGATCATATGCTTATAACGATGGAAACGGTCAAAGAGAATATTCATGCAGGTGCAGATGTTACGTTAATTGATTCTAGAGAGCCAAAACGCTATGCTGGTGTAGAGGAACTTGTTGATCCAAAAGCAGGACATATTCCAACAGCAGTAAACTATTTTTGGAAGGATGGAATACTGCAATCAGGACAATTTAAGAATGAAGCTCAGCAACAAGAACGATTCCAAAATCTTGCGAAAGATAAGGAAACAATTGTATATTGTGGTTCTGGTGTTACAGCATGTCCGAATATACTTGCGTTAAAATTAGCTGGATTCCAAAATGTTAAATTGTATGCAGGTAGCTGGAGTGATTGGATCTCCTATCCAGAAAATCAAATTGCAAAAGAAGAAGATTAATCACTTGCATGCAAAAAAAATTTGTATTAAAATAAGATCACAAGCAAGAGATTGCTCGAAAAAATTTGTATTTTACACATTAGAAACAATGTGATAATATAACGACAAGTAAATAATACATCCTGCGGTGTACGTAACTTATTTATGTCTAAAACCGATGTTAGTTATACGGAAGCTCAATATTTAGCGACCATCATCAAGCCTTCCTTGTGGAGGAAGATGTACGGTAACTGTGAGGGCATCCACCTGCGAGTAGCGGGTTTTTGGACATTTACGAGGAGCGGCACGTGCGGGGGTCTTATTTCAACTAACATTATATAAAATTCCTACGGTGTACGTAGCTTATGCATGTCTTAAACCAATAAGTTTAATATGGAAGTTCAATATTTAAATGTAGCTAACATGCCATCTTTTTAAGAAGGAAGTTACAAACATTTGTGAGAGCATCCACCTGTGAGAGCAGGTTTATGGACATCTAGAGAGAACGGCATATGTGGGGCTAAATAAAAACCTTACGTTTTATACGTAAGGTTTTTTTGTTGCATATATATCCATTAAAGTCCGATTGGTGAGGGCTAATAATCAGTGGGGGATGAAGTAAGCCCCCACTGATTAAAGTTTCACTTTATCTCGATTCACCTGTGAAGTTCCCATAATAAATATAGCATTTTCTGTCTTCATCAATTTCTCTTGAATCTAAAGTAAACTCCATATGCATGCCGTCGCGCTGAATATATATGATATCTGAATGAAGAGATGGTAAAATTTCTTCATAGTTCCATACATCTTTACTTTCAATCAAGTTTGAACTCGTATCCTTTAGCTCCCTAATTTCAAAACCGATGTGGAAGTAAGTAGGATCTGAAGGATCGTTAGAGAAAGTTTCTTGTTGAATATATATAACTGCTGTTCCGTCTGGATCTACTGAAGTTGCAGTGACAACATATGTATTTTTATCTTTTATAAAATATTCACAAGTCATGCGTGCGATGATTTCAGAATTAGAAATATTTGCATAGTTCCATAAAGCTGGATACCCTTTCGTTTCATCATTAAGTCGATATTCTAAGCGCATTTTATCCCTCTTCTTCCTTTTTCTTCTACTTTATCATGACATCCTATATAATAGGAATAGAATTTAAAAAGGGGAGTGCGAAGGTGACAAAAACGAAATGGCTAGTTGGTGGTGTCGTAACGTCTTTAATGACTGGCACCTTATTTGGTTGCGCGCAAGATCTTCCCCCAAAACCGAATGATAAGAGTTGTTCAGATTGGGATTGGGATGATGAGCTTGGGGTATGGCAGTGTGATGATAGTAGTTCAGGTTATCGTGGGCATTATTTCTATGGTGGGCGATACTATCAAAATAAATCCAATTTTAAAAATTCATCGGCGTTTAAATCGTATCAATCGTCTGCCGAATTTAAAGGGGGAATTGGAAGCGGTTCAAAGGGAGGATTTGGGGGTTAACATATGTCGCAGTACATAAGGGATCGAAAAGAGTTTTATTCGATATATCCGGATTTTTGGTCGGATTTATATGAATGTGAGTATAGTTTATTTCATGTTTTCTCTATAACAAATGAGACTAGGAAACAATTGCAATTAGCAACTGAACGAATGGGGATAATATTTTTTAAGACTGCTAGACTTTTGCGTAATTTAAGTGATGAACAGCTTCTTGAACTTGGATTTCCCCCCGCAAGCTTATCGTTCATTAGAATGAAAGGATTATATCCTGAATCTGTTATTTCACGATTTGATTTCGTTTTAACAGGTGATAACCAAATAAAAATGCTTGAGTTTAATAGTGATACACCCACCTTTATTATGGAATGCTTTCAAATGAATGGGGAAGTTTGTGAAAAGCTAGGGTATGATGATCCAAACTTAGGTCAAGAGCGATTGCTATCCTCTGGTGTTACAAAAGCTGTAATGGAAGCGACCAAGGGAATAGACAACCCAAATGTTGTTTTTACAGCACATCATGAACATATTGAGGATTGGAATACGACGATGTATTTGAGTCATTTATGCCATGTTGAAAATAAAGTAGTACCCATGTCAGAACTTAGAATTACAAAAGGTGCTTTAGTGGATAGAGATGGAGTAAAGATTGATGTTTTATATCGCCAAACATATCCAATAGAAGATTTAATTGAGGATCAAGATCCAGAAACTGGAGATTTGGTTGGTGTGGAGTTGTTGCAACTTGTAAAATCTGGAAAGCTTTTTATTATAAATCCTTTGTCATCATTTTTACTTCAGCCAAAATCAATTCAGTGTCTAATTTGGGGGCTAGCAGAAGAAGATGTCTTTTATACAAATGAGGAACGAAAGTGGATTAAAGAATATATGTTACCTACATATTTAGAACCAGATTTATTTTTAGGAAAAGGTTCTTTCGTTCAAAAACCTTCATTTGGTAGAGAGGGAGATACAATTACCGTTCGCGATAAGGACGAAAATATTATGATTCAAAATGTACACCAAACGTATAAAGCGTCACTGCCGATATTTCAAAAGTATACAGAACTTCCAGTCGTATCTTTGGAAACAGAGAAAGGGATGGAGAAACTGTCGTATGTATTTGGTTCGTTTTTAATTGCGGGAAAAGCGAGTAGTATCGGTATTCGCGCTGGGGAAAAAATTACGGGTAATGAATCGTACTATTTACCGGTAGGTATAAAAAAGGAGGAAAGTACATGATTAATTTTTTATTATATTTAGCAGTCACACTGGGACTTTTATGCATTGGTCTATTCCTGATGGAAGTGACAACGAAAGTGAAAGAATTTAAGTTAATGGCCCAAGGAAATAAGGCGGTAAGCTATGTGCTTGGAGGGCGATTACTTGGGTTAGCGATTGTTTTATATTCAACAGCAGCTAATTCTATTTCACTTCTTGATATGGTTTCGTGGGGAGCAGTTGGGATTTTAGCTCAAATTATCGTCTTTTATTTAGCTGAGTGGCTTACACCGCGCTTTAATATAAACAAAAGTCTTGAAGAAGATAATCAAGCAGTCGGTCTTTTTCTTATGTTTTTATCGCTTTCCATTGGGATTGTAATTGCTGGATGTATCACTTATTAAGAACTTTACGTTTAAACGTAAAGTTTTTTATTATGTCTACGTTAGTTTGTTATACCTTTTGAAAAAATTGTAGGCTACTGTTGACATCTATTTTAAATAAGAGTAACATTTTCTATGTAATAAAAATAAGTCTCTGTTAGGTGAGGCTCCTGTATAGAGAAATGCTACTGCCCAAAAATGTCGAGAGACGCCAATGGGTCAACAGGAATGATCGAATTAAGGTTTTTCTTAACGTAGCTGGTAATGTACCTATGCTATACAGTGCTAAAACTCGGCGAGGGAGAGGTCCGTAGATTTCTAATTATATTAGGAATCGTTTATTTGTGTATGTCATGACCTTTACTCTTTTCGGAGTAAAGGTCTTTTTGTTACAAAGCTATGAGTAACATCATAATATAAACTATAAAATTAAACGAGGAGGTGAGGAGCATGTCAAATTCTGACTCGGTTCCGTTACCCATATACTTCAAATCAAAAATATATGATGTAGGCAGGAAACGACTTGTTCCTCCCTCTATATTTATCATTATGTAGCGTTTGTTTTCATATTTAAGCGCTAGACACTTTTATGTTAAAGTGGATAAATTGAGAAACAAAGCGTTTCTTCCTATGTTGTACAGGAGGAGACGATAATATGTTATATGCAAACAAAACTGTGGGTAACACGTCATATAAATTAAGTAAAAAATCAATGAAAGAACAAACATTGCTTCAAAAAAATAAAGATTTATTAATTGAAATCGCAACGAGAGATGTAAAATCTGTATTTGCGTATTTTAAAACAACAAGAGACGGATTATCTATGAAAGAGGCGCAAAAACGTATTCAAGTATACGGTCGAAATGAATTAACTTCAAAAAGAGCGCGTATTGCAGAAGTCATGATGAAGCTAAGTGGGATGATCCCAGGTCTTTCAAAGCAACATGTGCGTGATGGATTACAATGTGAGAAAATTACTGTCTCTCGAGTAGAATGTTCTAGTGTATCAGGGTTAAACGGTGAATTGAAAATGATGAATTTGCCAGTACAAGAGCTTGTTCCTGGAGATATGATTTTTCTTTCAGAAGGTGATACAGTACCAGCAGATGTACGTATCATTTACGCGAATGATTTATTAGTAAATGAATCTGTGTTAACAGGAAACGATGCAAGTATTGAGAAATTTGAAAGCTGCTATCATCTTGAGCGCAAACGATTTATTCCTTTAAAACGAATGAAAGACTATAATCCACTTGAACTTGAAAATGTATGTTTCAAAGGGACGTATATTGTTGGTGGAAATGCAAAGGCTGTAGTTGTTTCTACTGGGAAAAATACGTATTCAGGAATTCTTCATACTTGCTGTAGTAGAACGTCTTAATGTGTAAATGATGCTAAATATACAAAAACAATGTATAATAGACAAAGTTAAAAAACGTAGAATGGTAATCTATTTATATAACCTTACGTAATGACGTGAGGTTATTATTTTTTGTAGTAGGAGAGGAATTATGAAAAAAGTATTATTAGTTGATGGTATGGCATTATTATTTCGTGCTTTTTACGCAACAAGTGTCTACGGACAATTTATGAAACGACAAGATGGTACCCCTACAAACGGGATTCATGGTTATATGAAACATTTATTAACATCTATGCAAGCAATTGAACCGACACACATTGTAACATGCTGGGATATGGGAAGTACGACATTTAGAACAGAATCGTTCTCAAATTATAAAGCGAATCGTGCAGCGCCGCCTGAAGAATTAATTCCGCAATTTGATTTAGTACAAGAAATGACTGCGAAATTGTCTATTCCAGTTATCGGTATGAAAGGGTATGAAGCGGATGATTGCATCGGTACGCTTGCAAAACAATACTGTAATCAAGCGAAAGTTTACATTTTAACAGGTGATACGGATTTACTTCAGCTTGTTGATAAGAACGTTACAGTTATGCTCTTGCGCAAAGGTATCGGAAATTACGAATATTACACACCAGAGAAGATCATGGAAGAAAAAGGTGTGGAACCGTGGCAAATCGTGCACGCAAAAGCTTTCATGGGAGATACGAGCGATAATTACCCAGGTGTAAAAGGTATCGGTGAAAAAACAGCGTATAAACTGATTCAAGAGCATGGAACAGTAGCAACTGTACTAGAAAATGTAGCATCATTAACGAAAGCCCAGCGTACAAAGATTGAAAGTGATTTAGAGAATTTAAATATTTCATTACAATTAGCGCAAATTCATTGTGAAGTTCCAATTTCATGTTCACTAGAAGAAGGAGTACACACAATGGATGAAGAAAAACTAAGATTCGTTTGTAAAGAAATGAATTGGGGAAGACCTGAAATATTAATCAATATGCTGTAAATAGTTTAGAAAGAAGGATGTTGCATGAGTCGAACTTTGACTAGGTGGCACCTTCTTTTTTATTTTGGAACACAGTGTGTAAGTCAGCGAATGTATATGAAACTTCGCTAGAAATATCTATAAATATTTCGACAAGGTAATTGATATAAGATGGCGTAAATGGCGATTTATGTAATGAAATAAAGCGATTAGAAAACTGCTTTAGAAGGATCTCTTTTTTCGTGTTCACAAAGTTGTCAGAAAATAAACGTAATTTTCATATGAAGTTCAAATGGAATTCACAACAATCAATTATTATAAGAACAACCAGATAATTCTTTATCTTTTATATAAACCATCCCCCAAGGAGGACAATAAAATGAGAAAAAAAGTGAGAAAATCTTTTAAACAACTATTAATTGAAAATAAACAATCACTATTAAATAATAAAGAAAATATGAAAGAAATTGAAGAGAGAATTGAGAAACGACATGTCGCATATAGTGGCTCTAGCAACTAAATAAGGTAAAAAAGATAGCCGATAAAGGCTATCTTTTTTTGTTTTATATTGAAATAACTATATTTCCCTCTTTAATTTTTGTAAATATACAAGATATTTTCATAGTGTTTTTCTACCAATTTTTTTCATTTTTCGAGGTTTAAATTGGTATATACCAATTTAAGAGGTTTACTATTCATAATATTACAAAAAATGTTACAATACATTCAAAATTACGCTATAAATCATTTTAATATGAAAAATTGGAATGAAATGAAAGGAGAGGAATATGAATAATGGTGTCGCTTTGAAATGATTATTATCATTTCATTAGGAGTTGATATAAAGCGATGAATAGGTATGAAGAATTGGATTCAATTAGAGGGATTTCTTCATTGGTAGTAATGATTGGTCATCATTTAATGATTTTTTCAGTATTTCAAAATTACAGTTATGAAGATAATAAACCATTTGTTATGTATCTATTAAAAGAAACGCCTGCTCGCTTAATTTTTAGTAGTGGTAACGAATCTGTTATTATCTTTTTTGTTTTGAGTGGATTTGTTTTGTATAGATCCATTCAAAACAACTACGATAGTTATGTGCCGTTCCTTTTAAAGCGTATATGCAGAATTTATATTCCATATATCGTAGCAATACTTATAGCTATTTTATGCCAAACTACAATGAGTGAATATGGAATTCCTTATTTAAGTGAATGGTTTAATCGCTCATGGACGATTGAAAGTTCTTTAAGCTTAATCGTGCAGCATATATTATTGGTTGGGAAATATAATACAGATGCATATAACGGCGTAATTTGGTCACTTGTTCATGAAATGCGAATATCAATAATTTTCCCGTTAGTTTTGATGGTTTGTTTACGAAAAACGTTGAGGGATTCGTTATTGACATTGTTTAGTTTTAGTATATGTTCTGTCGTGATTCTATTATTATTTCACTCAAGTTTAACATTAACAAGCTATGCATTAACCCTGCATTACACAGTACTGTTTTTACTAGGAGCACTAGTTGCGAAGTATAAAAATAATTTAATAGTTTTTTATAGTAATCGTACTAAAAATGAGAAAATTGCATGGTTTTTATTTGCGGTTTTACTTTATATGTATGAAGGGCTTGTTGGAGAAATTAATTTGCTTAATAATTTTATATTTCGAGACTACGTAGTAGCGATAAGTGCATGTTTATTTGTCATATTAAGTTTGTCAGTATCAACTTTGTCATCCTTGCTGCGTAATAAATACTTGTTATATTTGGGGAAGATTTCTTACAGTCTTTATTTATACCATATCATATCGTTATTTTCCCTTATATACATGCTCCATGAAATATTGCCGTTGCCAATTATTTTAATTTTTTCACTCGTTTTTTCGTTTATACTTGCAATGCTTTCATATATATTTGTAGAAAAATTTGCATTCAGAGTCGGAAAGTATGTAACAAAGCAAGCGAATAGAAAGAAGAAAGGGTTATCTGTAAAGAACGATGTGCAGAATATGAATCAGACAAAGGCGGTGAAATAATTGAAGCAGGAAATGAGTATAAAAGATTTTCAACAATTATTGAAAAGAAGATTCGTAACGATTATTTTAACAATGAGTTGTTTAACCGCTTCTTTAATTCTTATCTCTATGTACGTATTAAAGCCTTCGTATCAATATTCAACGCAAATTCTCGTTGGGAATTTAGACGGGTTTAATAAGGAGAATGCAGTGAATAAAACACAGGAAAATAAGCAGCTTGTAACGTCGTATGTTGATATTTTAAAAAGTCCACTTATTATTTCAACAGTCAAAAAGACTTTAAACTTAGAGCAATCAAGTTATGAATTAGCTCAAAAGATTTCAGTGGTGAATATGGACAATTCACAAATTGTTACTGTTACAGTAAAAGATTCGGATCCTACAATCGTAAAAGAAATTGTAAAGTCATTGGCAGAACAATCTCAAAAAAGCTTTCAACAGTATACAAATGTACAGGGGGTAAAGATATTAACTGATCCTGAGTTACAGGAAAAAGCTGAAAAGTTGTTTCCAAAATTTCAACTTATCATCCCTATCTCTTTAATTGTTAGTTTTTTTGTTGGGGTAGGTTTAGCTGTATTTCGAGATTATTTTGATGAACGTATATATGTGGAACAAGATTTAGAGAAAATAACAACAATCCCTGTTATTGGTAACATAAATATGAAACCGAAAAGAAAAAAGAAATCTACAGAAATTGATACGAAATCATCTGTATATCGAGGTGAACATGTCGATGTTTAAGACGAAGAAAAAGCTGCCATTTGATCCTCATGATGCTCTAATGAAAGAGCAGTTTTATATGGTGTATCATGAGCTGAAAAAATCGGGGAAACAAGTGTTCACAGTAAGTTCAACAAAGGATAGAGGCGTTGTTGCTTCGCTTATAGTAAATATGGGTCTAGTGTTTGCGGAAATGAAAAAAAAGGTGCTACTTATCGATGTGAATTTTTCTGATCCTAAATTACATCTACTATTACAAAGCAATTATACGAAAACAGTGAACGATATAATAAGTGATGCCCCTTGTAGTTATGAATCTTTTTCTAGTAATTTATCTAAATACTTATATTGTATTCCAGCTCAAAAAACAGTACACAGCGGTACGCCTTTAGTTACTACGGATGAATTTGATCATGTAATTGCAAAATGGAAGGAAGATTTTGATTACATTTTCTTGTATTCCTCTGAAGTATTTGAGCTTCCTGCTACGCACATGATTGCAGGGAAATGCGATGGAGTGGTCTTAGCGGTTAAAAAGAGAAAAGATTCCCTACGTACTGTGCAAAAAGTGATAGCAAATATAAAGAGGAAAGAATGTGAATTAATAGGTATAGTTTTATATTCTTGAATGTGGAGGTAACGATCTATGATTCGTGAAACAAATCAAGCCAAGTTGTATACGATTCCGGCTCAAGAAAAGACCAGTATTTTGAATCGAAGTATAAAGCGCTTGTTTGATATTATATTTTCACTCATATTGTTACTATTAACGCTACCAATTATGTTGTTCTTTTGTATTATGATTGCTTTCGAAACAGCAGGAGCTCCAATTTATTTTCAAGAACGTTTAGGGATTAATGGGAGGAAATTTAATGTACTAAAATTAAGGTCGATGGTAAAAGATGCTGAAATAAACGGACCACAATGGGCAGATGAAAATGATTCAAGAATTACTAAAGTGGGATCATTTATAAGAAAAACGAGAATTGATGAGTTGCCGCAACTTTTAAATATTTTAAAAGGTGATATGTCTTTTGTTGGACCTAGACCAGAGAGAGAGTATTTTTATAAACAATTTGATGCGTATATTCCAGAATTTAAAAGTCGTTTAATTGTGAAGCCAGGGTTAACAGGATGGGCACAAATAAATGGAGGATATAATCTTGATCCGAAAGAAAAGTTGAAATGGGACATGGAGTATATTGAAATGAAAACGATTAAGATGGACATTCATATTTTATGTAAAACCGTTTTAATCGTATTGAACGGTAATGGTGCAAGATAAATATATGTAAGTAGGTTGCTTGCAAAGGAGAGCAGGTATGGGGAGATCTATTTTCAGTAATATCATCCATCTATTTTATAGCACGATTTTAGCTAATCTTCTTCAGGCTGTTAGTTTAATTGCTTTAGCAAATTTTTTTAATGCGCAAAATTATGGGATGTTTAGTGTTGCTATAGCAGTGACGTTTGTTATGTTATTTTTTACAGATTTAGGACTTACGAATACGTTTCTTCGAGAAGGGGCAAAAGATGGAGTAGACTTAGAGACGATTTTATCGTCGTATATAAAAGTAAGGATGATTCTACTTATTTTTATTTCTATAATTGGCTATATTGCTATTCATTATATGTATGCGGATAGAAATTTGATTTATATGATGATAAACGTAATGTTTTTCATGTTAATAGGATTAACTTGGCAAAATATAGGGATTGCCTACTTTCAGCTGACGGAGCGTATGAAGTATATAGCGCTTATCAAAGTTGTATCAGCGGCAGTTGTCATTATCATTACATGTTTTTGTATTTTCGGAGAGTTACCGGTGTATGTAACAGCTCGTTTATATGCTTTTGGGTATATGATCGGTGGTTTATTTAGTATATATATCATGAGAAAAAAGACGAAAATGAATATGAAAGTCGTAATTCAAAAAGCGTTATTTTGGCAATTGACACCGTTTATTATTAGTGGTTTTTTAATAATGAGTACGCCACAATTAGCACCTATCTTACTTAACTATACATTGCCATTAAGTATGGTAGGTGTTTTCGCAGTGGCGTATCGGATGCCAGCAGCTTTATATCAAGTGCCAGGGGTGATTGCAGGTGCATTTTATCCAGTACTGTTTAAGTATTATAATCAGAATAATTTAGAAGAGCATACGAAATTAAACTTACTTCAAATAAAATCAATGGCGATTGTGGGAATATGTATGACGATAGGTTTATATCATTTAGCGCCATACTTTATTTCTATATTTTTTCACGAGGAATGGAGAAATGCAGTAGAGCCACTCCAAATATTATCATTTCTCATTGTGCTGCAAAGTTTAAATATTGCTATAGCTGATGGCTTAACAACGAGTGGACGTCAAAATAAAAGAACGGCTGTGCAATGTATAGCATTAGTGATAGGTGGGATTATGCTTTATAGTTTTAGTAGTATTGGTGGAGTAATAGGAGCAGCGTATGCTATGGTTTTATTTGAAATTGTAGCTTTAGTTGGGTATATAGCAGTAAGTGTAGTGAAGGGGAAAATTGTATTTCAAATTGTCATACCTTATTCAATTTATTTTGGCGTAACTTTTATTGGAGTGCAATATATATTGCATACATATCATTTCATTGCGCTCGTTCTGAATACATTAATCGTAGTAGTTGGTATATTCCTATATGATTATGAGCTAAAAAAACTTCTTCTTTCGTTTATAAGAAAAACACGCAAAAAGGATTATATTACGAAACAGGGGATATAGCCTATGGAAAATAATATGAAAATATCGATGAAATGGATTGTGCTCTTAATATTATTTGTCATGTTAAGTAAATACAACATATATATTGGATTTTCGCTGAAGATATATATGATTTTTTTAGTCATATATTTTTGTTTAACAGTTAAAAACTTTCATATTCAAAAGCTATATTTTCATGAAGTTGTATTTTTACTTTTTTATTTCATCTATTGTTTGAGTGGAATCCTTTCTATATATTTAAATGCTAGTATTCGTATGATTTTTGGTGTGCTACTTGTTTTAGGGTGTTATTTTATAATGAGAAATTTAGTAGGAAAAGTTGAAATGGCGACACTGGAATCATCTATTGCCTATGTAGGATTGGTATTTAATATTGTAAGTCTAATACTGTATATAGTCGGTCTACAGCACTTTGGATTATACGGTGGAGAAGAAAGGGAAATTTTTGCGGGGCTATTAGTTGATAGAGGGTATCCAAGATTAATTGGTTTGTTAGATGATCCTAACATTTTTATTTTTTATAATACAATATTTTTTATGTATTATATGACAAATCTACATAATGTGACGAACATTTTTGGATTGATTTTATGTGTTACGACAAGTTTATTAACTTTTTCAAGAGGAGGAATATTAGCACTCGTGCTTGTCGTTTTTGTATATGTATGTACATCTAGTTTTGCAAAAAAAATAAAAATAATAATGAGTTTACTATTGTTTGGCGTAGTAATTTTTAGTTTATCGAATAGTGTAATGGGCGGCCAATTGGATGACATATTGAATAAACGAATTTCTGATTTTTCGCACGATAATGGAAGTGGTAGATTTACGTTATGGGAAGCTGCTTTTAAATATTATTTATCCAATCCATACATCGGAATCGGCGCGTTTAATTTTTCGAATTATTATGAGTTTCAATTTAATGAAAAATTATATGTACACAATACATTTTTAGAAATTTTGTCTGAATCAGGTACAATTGGTTTTCTTTTATATAGCGCGTTTTTAATTATATTAATGTTCAAGTTAACGCAGTATACTTTGTTTCGTGAAAAACCGTATCTTTTATTGACCATGATTGCATTTTTATTTCAGATGATGTCATTGTCACTCATTATTAACGAAGCGTTCTTTTTATTTTTAGCAATTGTTGTGAAGTACATTTCAATCTATGAAGGAAGGGGAAAGATAGATGGTAAAATGTCTATTAGCACTTAATAAGGCGCCTCATGTTTCCGTAATAACACCTTCTTATAATAGTATACGATTTATAGGTGAGACGATTTTATCTGTACAAAATCAATCATATAAAAATTGGGAAATGATTATCGTTGATGACGCGTCAACTGACCAATCTCTTGCAAAAATTAAAGAGATAATAGAAGGAGACTCGCGTATTAGATTATTATCATTAAAAGAAAATGTTGGTGCTGCTAAAGCTCGGAATTTAGCAATTAAAGAAGCACGAGGAAGGTATATTGCTTTTTTAGATAGCGATGATATATGGTTACCGCATAAATTGAAGACCCAATTGTTATTTATGGAAGAAATGAATGTGTCCTTTTCATATGCATCATATAGTTTAATAGATGAAAACGGTAATGAACTAAATCGAGAAGTGAATGTACCGAAATCTGTTGACTATCACTCTTTGGTAGGAAATACAATTATCGGATGTTTAACAGTGATAATTGATCGTGAAAAAATTCCGCATATTGAAATGCCTAGTGTACAACCGGAAGATACAGCGTTATGGCTGAACTTATTACATGAAGGGCATGAAGCGAAAGGGATACAGCAAGTGTTAGCGAAGTATCGAATTGTAGCAAATTCGGTTTCGAGAAATAAAATGAGAGCAGCTTTTCGATATTGGAAATTATTAAGGGAACAAAAACGATTGAATGCAGTGCAAATTTTTTACTATTTTAGTAAGTATGCTTATCATGCCTATAGAAAAAATAAAATCAATGTAGTTGGGAAGACGCAATTATGAATATACTGTTGATGACAGATAAATTGATAACTGGCGGAGCCGAAAATTATTTCTGTAAATTGGAAAGCAATTTGCGTTATGAGGATTTTAAGGTTTATACAGCTGCAGGTGATGGAGAACTATATGAATCTCTTACTAGAAAAGAAAATTTTATGTTACTTAGTCGATGGAATCATTTGAGAAATCTTTATTACTTACGAAACGAAATTTGTAAACGAAAGATAGAACTTATACATGCAAATAGTTTGCGAATGGTATTATATGCTTTTCTACTTCAAAAATTTATGAAAAAAAAGATGAAAATTGTGTATACGAAACATAATGTAACAATATTAGAAAAGAAAATGCCAATTCTTTTTCGTTATTTTATGAATAAATATGTGAACAATATTATTACAGTAAGTGAGTTTGAAAAGAATAATTTACTTTCAATGCATGTAGCAGAAGAGAAAATAAAGACAATTTATAACGGTGTTGATATAGAAAAGTTTTTATTCCAGCAGAAAAAGAAAGAATCTATTTATAAAATAGGGATATTAGCTAGACTATCCAAGGAGAAAAACCATCAACTATTTGTAAAAATTGCAAATGTGTTGAAAGAGAGAAATGATTTTAAGTTTTATATTGCTGGTGATGGACCAGAGAAAGAATCTATTATGAAAGAAATAGAAAAGTATGGATTGCAACAAAGTGTAAAGATGTTAGGGAATATTTCCGAGCCACATAGGTTTATAGGGAATATGGATGTCTTACTTTTATTATCTTTTCGTGAAGTGTTTCCAATGGTAGTAATTGAAGCAATGGCTACAGGAACACCAATTGTTTCAATAGATGTTGGCGGTATAAATGAGGCAGTAATAGATGGAGAATCAGGTGTGTTGATACCTGAATATTGCGAATCTAAATTTGCAGATGCACTGGAGAAATTACATGGAAATGAAGAAAAGGTGAATGATATGAGAGAGAAAGCGCGAGAAAAAGCGGAACGAAATTTCTCGTTATTTAAAATGATAGAAGAAACGAAAGATATATATGAATTAAACAAATGACTGTTGAAGTCGTTTGTTTTTTTAATTATAGAAACTTTTAAGAGAAAACTCACATATTATATGAAAAAGGTAATATGAGGAGTGAATTTATTTTGTCAGAATATATTTCTTCCCAAGAAGATTGTGCACCAGAAAATAGCGTTCATATTGATTGTTTTGGAGCAGTTCCGAACTCGGGAAATGATAGTTCATTAGCAATTCAGCAAGCTATAAATTATTGTGTAGCAAATCGGATTTCGACGGTTAGAATTACAGGGGTAAATACGTACAAAATTGTAAAGCCGGTTGTTGTTAAATCAAATGTAAGGTTAGAGCTAGATCCTACTGTAACACTGCAAATCGATGGAGATTTTAATGCGTTTGAATTGCAACAAAATGCGTCTATAACAGGTGGTACAGTTCAAGTTATTAATCCAGTATTTCAATCTTCTGTTATTTATGTTTCCGGTTCACAACAAATAGAAGTTCCTAATCACTCTCTTATATCAAATATAAATATAATAAATGCAACGTCGTCATATAAAGGTAAGGCTATACACTTTTATTGTCAAAAAGCATGGGATTATATTAGTTTCTTTCAAGTTAACTTTATTCAAATTAAAAACTTTCAAACTGCTATACATTTGAAGACAGAATATATAGATGATATCAATACACCTTGCTGGATTAACGCAAATGTATTTCAATCTATATTTATTGATGGATGTGTGTATGGGATAGAAGTTGATGGAAATAGTGATTTACCAAATGAAAGTTCAGGAAATACGTTTCATGATATTCAAGTCCAATGTAGACAGCAAACGAAAAAAGTCATTCGGTGTACGGGTGCCTATAATACATTTGATTGTATGATTTGGGATACGTACCGGATGAGTAGTGAACAGATTGTCATTGAATTTTCTTCTAATTCACATCGTAACTACCTTTTTTCAAATCTACTTTCTACAACTATTGTAGATAAAGGACAATACAATGTTTGTAAGTCTACCTATGAAGAATCTCTTCGAATTCAATTACCGATTACGTTAAATAAACCACATTTAATAGGGAATCAAGATGATATTTTAGTAAACGCCCAGCAGAAGTATACGATTAAGCAAGTAAGTGGGAAAGTACCGTATGGGGGAAGTCTCGCAAATTGCTTTAATTTAATAGATGAACAAAGTGTAAACTATATTGATGTTCCTGATAGTAATCCAGTTGTCATTGAACTAGATTTCACGAAAAATCCAATTAAAATGTTAAATTGTTTTGGAATGTATTTTGGATGGGGAGAGAGTCCAAAGAAAATTAAAATTGAATATGCATTAAGCGCAACTGGAAATTGGGTTGTTGCATTAGACGTTCCATTAAATGTAGGTGATACAATTATATCGAATATGAAAGCGAATCAGTTATATAAAATAAGAATTACACTCAGTGGTTACGTTCAAGATCATAAGCGTTTTCGAATTAATCGTATGTTTGCAAGGTCTTCTATGGAAAATGGGAACGCTTGGTTAGCAACAACAGGTGGAAAAATGTTTGGAGATATTGAAATAGAGGCAAGCAAAGGTATTATTATGAAGACTGCTAGTGGAGTGAAATGGAAAGTGACTATTAATGAGGCCGGCCAACTTATTACGACGAAAATAACTTGAGATGATGCTTGGTTGTAAATGCCTGGACGAGTTATTAGGTAACCCGATAAAAGTAATGAAAAAGAGATTGTAATTTGGTTGAAACCAAATTACAATCTCTTTTTGTTTACATTAACGCCACCATATCCAAGTCCAAAAGTAGTTTCGTATATTTTGAGGAGTAATGCGTATAAAACGTTCCCCGTCAAAGAAACAATTAAAATTTGGAAGTGTTTCATCTGGATTTTCTGGAACAAAGGTGACGATGTTTTCGTTACTTGTAACCGTTACTGTAATTGGTGGATCGGTAGGCGAGACTTGAAGTTGTAACGAAATATTAGCCGTATTTTTAAACTCATTAGTAACAGGTGGACTTATCACTTGTACGGTGAATAACACGATAATTGTTTCGCTTGGTTCTAAATTCGTAGCGACTAGAAAACCGATATTCGGATTCGCTAGTGGAGAGCGTTCCCCGTTAATGGAGACAGTGCCATTCATAAATTGTAAACCTGCTGGAATGGTATCTTGTAACGAAACGTTTGAAAGTGAAATATCAGAAGTATTCGTAATGCGCACCGTATAATCAAAATATTGATTTAAATAAGCTGAGCTGACGGAAGCGTTTTTTACTACTGCTGCAGTTATAAATTGAACTGGTATACGAACGATATTTGAATTAACTATAAAAGTAATAATTGGGTCCTGTGGTGTCAATTGGAAGGCAGCTGTGACGGAAGCGGAATTGATAATTGTACTGTTTGAAGGAATAGACGTGACGAGAACTTTAAAGGTTATCGTTGCTACTCCATCTGCAGGTAAAGCGCCAATATTAATACCAGTGTCTGGACGAACATTTGGAACCGGAGTCCCGTTAATTGTTACGCTATTTTCTATAAATGTTGTACCAGCTGGAATATTGTCTAGGACGGAAGTATTGATTGTAGGAATTGGTGAATGATTTATCACTTCTAATGTGAAAGTGATAGTATCCCCTGTCGCTACGATAGATTTATCAGCTGTTTTTCCAATGCGAACCATAGGATCAACTACTGTTGTTGTAACGGTATTTGTTTGCTTTGTAATTATAATAGGTGGTTCATTCGGATCAATGGTAACAGTATAGGAAACAGAAGCATCGTTATTGATTGCAGATTGAAGTGTTGAAGAAGATATTGTTACTTGGAAAGTAATGATAGTAGATTCATTAGGAGCAAGGTTTCCTAATGTAATACCATTTTCAGGATTTTCATTAGGTTGATTGATTCCGTTAATCGTAACACTACCAATAACGAATGTCGTATCTATTGGTGCTGTGTCTACTAGAAGAAGATCTTCAATAGTGATATTACCATTATTCGTAATGGTAATGGTGTACGTTAAAGTTTGACCAGGCAAGGCGCTCGTGAAATCAACAGCTTTTATCGCAATGACATCATCATTTTGGACAGTTGTTGTGACAGTATTTGTTGTAGTTGTATTTGTAACAGGTACGTTATTTGGGTTGACTATATAGTTAAAAGTAGAGATTGCTTGGTTGGTGAGTTCATTTGGTGTCGGAATAGAAGTCACAGTTACTTGGAATGAAGTGATAGCATTTCCGCCAACAGTTATAGGACCAATTGGTATACCACTTACTGGATTAACTCCCGGAAGAGTTTCTCCGTTTACAATGACGCTATTTTCTATAAATGTAGTACCTTGAGGAATAATATCTTGAATGACTACATCATTTGCTGCAACATTACCAGTTTGATTGAGCGTAATCGTATACGTTAACGTATCACCGACTGTTGCAAATGCTAGGTCAACAGTTTTATTACTATTCAAAGTCGCATGATTAATTGTTGTTACGGCAGCTGATGAAATAATAGTTTCGGTAATAGGTGGTCGATTCGGTAACGTGTATTGGTATTCAATTGTACTCGTGTTAGAGATTGGATTTGTTTGCGGAATTGAAGTAACCCGTACTTGGAATAGAATAGTTGCTGTTGTATTGGGCGGAATGCTGTCAATTTGTATCCCGCTAAGTGGATTGTCATTTGGACGAGCGTTTCCATTTACAATAACACTATTCTCTATAAAGCTCGTATCTGCTGGGATGATATCTGTAACAATAATGTTTTCTATTTGTATATTCCCATTGTTTGTAATGGAAATTGTGTAAGGGATAATCGTTTGTAGGTCAGCATATTGGATAGGCGTTGTTTTTATAGCGAGTACATTAGCAGAAATAACTTCAGTGAAGGTAATATTACTAGTTGATATTTGTTCCTCGCCATTAATTGTATAACGAGAAGTTGATTGGTTTTGGATACGACTGCTAGCTGGAAGAGATACCACGGTAACGGAAAACGTGACTGGGATAGAAGTATTAGGAGCAATCGTTCCTACAAGTATACCAGTACTTGGATCCGCGTTAAGCTGAGGGATATTATTTACTAACACACTACCGTCTATAAAGGTTGTTCCATCAGGGATATTGTCTGTAAATACAACAGAAGTAGCATCCGTATTTCCTATATTCGTTAAAGTTGTTGTATAAGTTAAAATGTCACCAATCGTTACAGAAGTTAAATCAACAGTTTTAAGTGAAACGATATCAGCATCATTAATTTGAACGAAAGTAGTGTTGGAAGTAGTAGATTTTTGAATAGGTGCAAAGTCAGGGTTGAAAATAAAATCGTAGACGATGTTTGCAGTATTAGGTGTTGGGTTTACAGCAGGTAAATTGGTAACGGAAACTTGGAACGTTATTGTTGTCGATTGATCTGATGCGATATTAGGAATAGAAAAGCCGATATTTGGATCTGCTGCAGGAAGTACAGTGTTGTTAACTGTTACACTTCCCGGAATAAATACTGTTCCATCCTCTATAGTATCTGTAAAAAAGATGGAGTTAGTTGTAGTGGATCCGTTATTTTGAATGAGTACTGTATATTCAATGGTTTCATCAATATTAGCTAATACTGTATTAGCGGATTTTGTAGCGATAAGAATCACATCAATAAATTGTATATTTGTAGTATTGGAAGATGTCGTTTCTGAAATTGGTGGCAAGCTTGGGTCTGGCTGATACTCATAGTGGATGACGGCGATATTAGTAATGTTATTTTGAGAAGGTGCAGAGACTACATTTACTTGGAATGTAACGATAATTGTATTGTTTGGAAGGATAATATCAAGGGTGATTCCGGTAATTGGATTTTCGTTAGGTCTCGGTATGCCATCTACAAGAATGCTATTTGGAACGAATGTGGTGCCAGCAGCAATTGCGTCAATTAGGAGAGTATTTGTAATAGGTACTGTACCAGCGTTTGTAACTGCGACTGTATATGTGATGATTTGACCTATGCGTGTAATAGATCTGTTAGCGGATTTAATTGCACTCACATTTGCTGTCCGCACTTCAGTATTTACTGCATTTGATAACGACCTGCGCTGAATAATCGGAGAACTAGGATCAATTTGGTATTCATACGAAGTGTCTGAAATGTTAATGACTGTGTTGCCCTCTGGTATACTTATAAGTTGTACTTGGAATGAAATAGTGACTGTTTCATCTGGTTGTATCGTGCCAAGAGTTACTCCATTTTCAGGGTTCGCACCAGGCTGAATTACATTATTTATTGATAAGCTATCTTCAATGAATATAGTACCTTCTGGAATGTTGTCAATGAACACCGTATTGTTAGCTGGAACAGTTCCTATATTTTGTAGTGTATTTGTGTACGTAATATTTTGCCCGGTGGATACGAAAGTAACATCCGCCTGTTTAACAGAAATAATATTTGCATTTTGAAGTGATGTTGTAACGATATTAGAATTTGCAGTGCGATTCACTGGTGGAGCTGTAGGGATACTTACATATTGGTAATTTACAGATGATTCATTTATAATTTCGGTTTCAGTTGGTGGGTTATTTGTTTGTACTTGAAATAGTATTGTT
The DNA here is from genome assembly GCF_058792175.1 of Bacillus sp. EB106-02-03-XG38. Classification (NCBI taxonomy): domain Bacteria; kingdom Bacillati; phylum Bacillota; class Bacilli; order Caryophanales; family Bacillaceae; genus Bacillus; species Bacillus sp. EB106-02-03-XG38. The sequence continues at coordinate 149,000 of NZ_JBYTED010000002.1, read as the reverse complement.
TTGGAACTGCTTGGTGGAATCGTTCCAATTGGTATTCCGTTTTCTGGATTTACATCAGGCTGAAGTACACCGTTAATTGTGACACTGTCTGGAACGAATGTAGTCCCAGCTGGAATCGCATCTGTAAAAATAATATTTATTGCGTCAACATTGCCGATATTTTTTACTTCAGAAATATAAAGTATAGTTCCGCCAATATCTACAGTTATTGGATTGGACGTTTTTGTAACTGTTAATTGTGCTAGCACGAAATTTGTAATGACAATATTACTTGTAGATGTTTCAGTAATAGGCGGTAGTCCTGGGTCCGGTTGAATTGTATATGTTGTATTAGACTGATTTGTAATCGATTGTTGCGAGAATGAATCGTTAATAAGAATTTGGAATGAAATAAGGTGAGTAGCGTTTGCTGCTAGGTTAGGCAAAGTAACACCTGTATTTGGATTTGCACCAAGTATAGCTGTTCCGTTAAGTGTAAAACTATTTTCTACGAATGTAGTCCCTTCTGGAATCGTATCTGAAAATAATAGATTAGTAGCTGGAATATTTCCGGTATTTTCTAGTGTTATCGTATAGGTCAAAATATCGCCTGTTGTTGCTTGCTCTGCATTGACTGCTTTTAAAGAAAGAACATTTGCATCCGAAATTTGTGTGAAAGCTGGATTAGACGTAATTGTTCGAGCGATGATAGGAGCAGTTGGATCGGCGATAAAAGTATAGTCAATACGAGCTATATTAGAAATTGGATTCACGCTTGGAATGGATTGAACGATAACTTGGAATGTGACGGTGACGATTTCTGAAGGTGCAATGGCGTTTAAGGCAATGCCTACGTTCGGATCGGCACCTGGGGCTGAAACGCCATTAATGGTCACGCTATTCGGAATAAATGCAGTTCCTTCTGGGACTAAATCTGTTAAAGTAACTGTATTTGCAGTTGTATTCCCATTATTTTGAACGACTACAGTGTAAGTGATTGTACCGTCAGTAGACTGTACGAGGGAATCTGTATTTTTAATTACAGATAGGGATGCATCAACGACAGCTGTATTTACCGTATTAGATGAAGAAGTTGCTGTAACTGGAGGTTGACTTGGGTCGACAATATATGTGTAACTTGTAAGTGCTTGATTTATAATCGCTCCTTGCGGTGGAATAGAACTTGCAAGAAATTGGAACGTAATAGTAGCAGAATCACCTGGTGCGATAATGCCAACTGGAATACCGAGAGTTGGACTTGCATCTGGAAGTGGAATTCCATTAAGCGTAACACTATTTGGAACAAATAATGCTCCTTCAGGAACGCCATTAATGAGTAATACAGAATTTGCAGGGAAGTTTCCAGTATTCGTTAATGTTGCTGTATACGTAATGATATCTCCAATCGATACGATTGTACGATTTGCTTCTAAGACAGTTGTAACAGTCGCGTTATTAATTTGTGTGGAAGCACTATTAGAATTTATTGTGCCTGTAACAGGAGGAGAGGACGGATTAACTATAAATTCGTATTGAATAGATGCAACATTTGTAATTGGATTCGAAGGTGGAGTAGATGTAACTGTGACTTGGAAAGTAACAGTTAAAGAACTACCCGCGTTCACGGTTCCGATATTAACGCCGCTATTTGGATTTGCACCTGGAATGGTACTTCCATTTACAGTAAAACTATTTTCAACAAAAGTTGTTCCTGTTGGAATCGAATCTGAGAAATTTACATTCGTAGCGTCTGTATTGCCGTTATTTTGAATTAAAACTGTATAAGTGATCGCGTCTCCGATGTTTGCAAAGGCAGCATTAGCAGTTTTTACAGCTGAAAGCGTTGCTGAGTTAATAGAAGTAACGAAGATGTTCGTTTCCACGTTGCCAGGCTGAGCTTGTAATACATTTCCTACGTTATATTGGAAGTTCACAAATCCTAAGTTTTGGAGTTCTGGTGTAAATGTTGTTGGGTTACTTACAATTTGAACTTGGAATACGATTGTTACAGTTTGATTTGGAATGATCGTATTTATGCCAATACCGTCAATGATAGAAGCGGATGGTATTGGATTGCCATCAACAATAACTGACCCTGCAACAAATTGTGTCCACGATGGTATCGGGTCTGAGAAAATAACGTTATTAGCAGGAATATTTCCTGTATTCGTAATCGTAGTTGTATACGTAATCGTATCACCAATCGTTGCAAAAGCTTTATCTCCAATTTTAGTAGTAGTTAAAATAGCACTTTCAATTGTTGTTGTAACACTATTTGAAGTAATGTTTTTTGAATCAGGAGGATTAGCTGGATTAACGATATGCTGGAAGCTAACGCTAGCTTGATTAGAAATTGGATTTATAGGCGGAATTTCATCGGCACTAATATGAAATGCTACAATGACAGATTCGTTTGGCGCAATATCACCAATTGGAACGCCTGTAATTAGGTCTGCATTTGGGATGGTCGTTCCGTTAAGTGTAAAGCTATTCGGTTCAAAGGAAGTTCCGTCTGGAATTAGGTCGGTAAAAATAACATTCGTCGCACTAACATTTCCACTATTTGTAATCGTAACGGAGTAGATAATATCTTGCCCAATATCTACTGTTGACACATTTGAATTTTTTTGTGCAGTAAGGATAGCGCTATTAATTTGTGTCGTCGTTGTATTAGATTGATTAGAAGTTGAAATGAACGGCTGATCTGGATTAACAATATAACGGTAAGTGGTAAGAGCCGAATTAGAAATAGGATTGTTGATTGGGAGAGTTGAAACGAGGGCTTGGAATGTGACAATTGATGTGCTTCCACCATTAATTGAGCCGATATTTACACCAGTAGATAAATCAGCGTTTGGAATAGTTTGCCCATTAACTGTGAAACTGTTTGGAACGAAACTTAAATTGCTATCAAGTATATCGATAACGGTAACATCAGTTGCAGCCACATTCCCGGAATTAGGAAGGTTAAGTGTAAATGTTATTGTATTACCAACATCCGCAAAAGTAAGATTTGCTGTTTTTGTACTAATAATAGTTGCATTGTTTATTTGAAGAAGTGTCGTGTTAGAATTAGCTGTACTTGAAATGGGAGGGTTATTTGGATCAACAGTAAACTCATAATTCGTGGATGCGGTATTCGGTGCTGGATTAATAGGTGGAATGTTGTTCACCGCAACTTGAAATACGATACTATATATTTCATTAGGCGGAAGTGCTGCAAGTAATACACCGTTATTTGGATTCGCGTCAGGTTGTAAAACACCATCAACAGTTAATGTGTTAGGAACAAATGTGAGTCCGCTCGGTAATACATCCGTGAATACAATGTTGGCTGCATCTGTATTTCCTATATTCGAAATAGAAGTAGTGTAAAAAGCAGTTTGCCCAATATCTGCAAAGGAGACACTTTCATTTTTCGTCATGGATAATATAGCTTCTTTAATTTGTGTTGAAACAGGATTACTAATTGAAGTTTCTGCATTAGGCGGTGAAACTAATTGATACGATGTTGATGAGAAATTTACAATTGGGTTTTCGATTGGTAATGACGTTACAGTAACTTGGAACGAAACTGTTACTGTAGTCCCAGCTGTTATAGTCCCAATATTTACACCGTTCGATGGGTCCGCACCGCTTTGGGGAATGCCATTAATAGAAAAAGAGTTTGTAATAAATGTAGTTCCGCTTGGCATTGTATCAGTGAATATAACATTTTGTGCGGCGGAATTTCCGTTGTTTGATAGAGTGACGGTATAGGTGAGTGTGTCTCCAATACGACTAAAGGATTTATCGACTTGTTTTAATGAAAGAATGGTAGCTGTGTTAATTGTAGTGAACACTGTGTTTGAAGTAATATTCCTTGAAACAATAGGGGCATTAGGATCAGCGATAAATGTGTAAGAAGCACTAGCGGAATTGGCAATAGGATTTTGAACAGGAGTAGAAGTAGCGGTAACTTGAAATGCTATTGTTATTGAGCTGTTAGGAGTAATTGATGCAATAGTAATACCTGTATTAGGATTAAGGCCAAGTTGTGTAATGCCATTTATTGTGACACTATCCGAAACGAACGTTGTGCCGTCTGGAATAAGGTCAGTGAACGTAATATTCGTAGCGTTTGTATTACCGCTATTCGTTAAAGTTGTCGTATAGGTAATGGTATCACCTAGCGTTACAAGTGTTTGATCGACTGATTTAGTCATCGTAATCATAGCATCTAATACAGGGTTTGTAACGATATTCGTTGAAGTAGAAGTAGTAGCAGGAGCTCCGTTTGGATCAACAGTATAAGAGTATAAAATTGTATCGTTACCCATAATCGAGCTTGAAGGGGGAACAGAAATAACATTTACTTGGAAAGTAACAGTTACTGTTTCACCTGGAGCGATATTTGGTATAGTTACTCCAAGTGCTGGCTGAGCACCATGCTGTTGGATGCCATTTATTGTGACCGAATCTGGTATGAAAGTAGTGCTAGGAGGAATGGCACTTGTAAAAGTTATATTTGTAGCAGGTGTATTTCCTGTATTCGTAATCGTAGTTGTATACGTAAGTGTATCACCGACGGAAATAATAGATTTATCAACAGTTTTTGTCGTAATTAATATTGCACTATTAATTGTTGTTGAAACTGCATTAGATACATTCGTTTGTGATACGGCAGGTTGGCTAGGATCGACCACATGTTCAAATTGCACAGAACTAAAATTCGAAATTGGATTTATACTTGGAATGTTTGTAACAAGTACGTTTATCGTAATAGAAACCGCACTGCCAGGGGTTATATTTCCAATCTGAATCCCGTTCGCTGGATTTCCAATTTGTTGAGTGCCTAATTCATTTATAAGAGTTCCAGAAATAAATGTTGTGCCTTCAGGTAAAATATCAGTAAATATCACATTTTGTGATGCTACATTTCCAGGGTTACTTAATGTAATTGTATAAGAAATGGTATCCCCAATCGTTGCAAAAGTTTTATCAACAGATTTGACGAGTGCAATTTCCCCAGAATTTATTTGTGTCGAAACAGCATTAGATGACGTACTTCGTGAAACAAGTGGTAAATTAGGTCCTGTCATAAATTGATAATTAATAGAAGCGCCGTTTACAACCGGTGAGTTTGGTCCTCCAGGTCCGATTGTAAAAATAGGATTTGGGATACTAACTACTTGTACGCGGAAGGTAACGTTTATAAAATCTCCTGCAATAATATCCCCAATTGGTATCCCATTCGCTGGATTTACCCCAGGTAATAAAACCCCGCCTACTCGAACACTATCTTCTATAAATACTGTATTATTTGGAATTGGATCTATAAAAATGATATTAGTAGCGGTTGTGTTCCCTGTATTCTCTAATAAAACTGTATACGTTAAAAATGAATTTCCGGGTGCAACGTCAGAAAAAAGTCGATCTACACTTTTCGTCGCTCGAATGATTGCTTCGTTAATTTGAACTAAAGTCGGATTACTTGTAGCTGTTTCCGTCACTGGTGGCTGGGTAGGGTCCACAATGATAGAGTATGTTGTGCTAGATTGATTTAACGTTGGATTTGTAGCTGGTATTGAACCAACGATCGCTTGAAAACTAATTGTTGTCGTTCCTCCAACTGGAATTGCATCTAAAGAAATCCCGTTATCTGGTCTGAATCCAAGTTGTGGGATCGTATTAATTTGTACGCTATCAGGCACGAATGAAAGTTCAGGTGGTAATATATCGATAAAAACAGGTGTGTTTGCGGTAGTATTTCCGCCATTAGTGAGAGTAGTTGTATACGTAATTGTATCGCCAACAGCGGCAAATGCACTGCTTGCAGTTTTTGTTGCGATAACGGAAGCGGTATTTACTTGTGTAAAAGTTTTATTGGATTGAACTGTTCGTGAAACAGGCGGTTCATTTATATCAACAATAAAGCTATATTGAAGCGATGATTTGTTCGGAATTGGATTAGGGTTTGGAAGAGTTGTTATATTTACTTGAAAACTGAGTGTAACCGATGCATTTGAATTCAAGTTACCAATATTGATACCGTTTTGTGGATTTGCATTCGGGACGGTTACACCGTTTATTTTAAAACTATTTGGGACAAAGGCAGTACCGTTTGGAATTGTATCTGTAAAAACAATGTTGTTCGCAGTAGTATTTCCTGTGTTTATAACAGATGAAGTGAATGTAATCGTATCACCAATCGTAGCGAAAGTTGTACTCGCATTTTTATTTAAAACTAAAGTAGCGTCAATAATTGGGGTAGCAGTCGTGTTTGTTACAGTGCTTCCAACAGCAGGTGTTTGGTTTGGATTCACTGTATATTCATAATTTACAAGGGCGTTATTCGTTAAAGTACCGCTAGGAGGAATTTCAAGAATTTTTACCTGGAATGTAAGAAAAGTAGTTCCTCCTGGTGAAATATCGTCTAAATGAATACCTAATGAAGGATCTAATCCAGGTTGAGAAACGTTATTTATCGTAACGGAATTAGGTATGAAGGATGCACCTGGTCCAAGTCCGTCTGTTAAAACGGTTGCACTAGCAGGGATATTACCCGTATTTGCCATTGCAATCGTATAGGTAACAATATCACCAATTGCAGCTGTCGGTGTATTTACTGACTTCGTAGCGATAATAGTAGCGTTATTAATTTGAGTTGTTATTACGTTACTTAGCGTATTTGCGGATGCTGGAGGTAAGTTAGGATCTACGACATATTGGTACGTTGTATTGCTTTGGTTCGGTATTGGATTCGGACTAGGGATTGAATTTACAATTACTTGGAACGAGATGATCGTATTTGCATTTGGATCTATTGGATCAATTGTTACACCAGTTGCTGGATTTACATTAGGAAGTGTAGTGCCATTTATTGTTACACTATTTGGAACAAATGACGTTCCATTAGGAATGGCATCTGTAAATACTACATTTGATGCAAGTGTGTTCCCGCTATTCGTTAAAGTAGTCGTGTACGTAATAATATCATTTACGTTCGCAAACTGTTTATCAGCAGATTTTGCAGCGATAATCGTTGCATTATTAATAGTTGTCTGTACAGTGTTGGAGGTAACCATCTGCATGACGGTTGGTTTGGATGGATCGTATGTGTATTGGAATGTAGTGCTTGATTGATTTGTAATTGGATTTGCACTAGGAATAGTTGGTACAAAAACCTGGAATACAATGGTACGTGATGAATTTGCTCCTATCGTACCGATAAGAATGCCGTTAGCAGGATTTGCATTAGCTATAGGGACACCGTTAATCGTTACAGTATTAGGAAGGAAGATGGTACCAGCTGGAATGATATCTGTAAACGTTACATTAGAGGCAGGGATATTGCCGTTATTCGTTAAAATTGTAGCATACGTTATGACATCGCCAATATCAGCAAAATTTGTGCTTGTTAGTTTCGTAGCTACAATATTAGCAGTATTAATTTGTGTAGCTACAATATTGCTAATAGCGTTCCTAACAACAGCAGGTAAATTTGGATCTGCGATAAAGCTATATTGAAGTACAGCACTGTTTTGAACTGGATTTGGTATAGGTAAACTATTTGCACTAATTTGGAAAACAATTGTTGTAATGCCGCCTGCTGGAATCGTACCAACTTGAAGACCAACACTTGGATCCGCACCTAGCTGTAAAGCCCCTCCTATAAAAATACTATTTGGTACGAGAGTTGTGCCAGGAGGTAGTATATCGGTAACAACTACATTATTCGCTGGAGTATTTCCAGGGTTAGCTAAAGCAATTGTATATGTGATTGGTTGCCCAACATCGGCGATAGTTAAATCTACATCTTTGAAAATAATTACGTTTGCTAAATTAATTTGTGTACTGACAGTATTACTTAAAGATGTTTCTATAGTTGGTGGATCTCCTGGATTTAAAATAAAACTATACTGTGTACTAGATGAATTTATTGTTGGATTTTGCGCTGGTAAAGAGGTGACAGTTACTTGATAAGAAACAGTAATTTCACCGTTAGCAGGAATGGAAGGTAATGGAACACCGATGTTCGGATCTGCATTATTTTGTAGCACACCATTAATAAGAAAAGTGTTTGGAATAAAGGTAGTTCCATCTGGATTTGTATCTATGAAAGTTGGACTATCAGCAGTCACGCTTCCTGCATTCGTTAAAAGAATCGTATAAGTTAATATATCCCCTACGGTAGCAAACGCTCGATCCACCGTTTTTGCTGAAATGACATTTGCGTCATTTACTTGAGTGAATGTAGTGGTTGAAGTTGTGTTCTTACTTACAGGGGAAGCATTAGGATCCACGATAAAGTTATAGGAAATAGAAGCACTATTTGAAATAGGGTTTGGATTTGGGATGCCAGTTATTAATACTTGGAATGAAGCTGTAATTGTAGTATTAGCATTGATGCTACCGATATTGATGCTAGCTGGTGTAACACCTGGCTGAGCAACATTGTTAACTATAACACTGTCTGGTACAAAGGCAGTACCATTCGCAATTGAATCGGATAGTACTACATTGTTCGCCGCAACATTTCCATCGTTTGTAAGAGAAAAGGTATAAGTTAATACATCCCCAACTTCCGCAAAAGTTTGACTTACAGATTTATTGGCATGAAGATTTGCTAGTCTAATTGTTGATGTAACAGAATTAGAATTTGCTGTTTTTGAAGTTGGTGGCAGACTTGGGTTTACAGTATATAGATAAGATGCGAAAGCGTTATTAATGATAGGGTTTTGTGCGGTAATATTGATGACTGTTACTTGGAAAGAAAGAGTAAAAGTAGCTCCGCCAGGAATTGTTCCGATAGGTAAAGCAACGAGAGAATCTACATTTTGTAAAACACCGTTTAGTGTTACAGTACTAGGCGTCAATATTGTTCCGTTTGGAAGTGAATCTGTTAGTTGCCCGTTAGTAGCAGCTGTATTTCCGCTGTTTGTAATAAGAATCGTATAACTGATTGTTTCGCCAATTGTAGCAAATTGTTTATTTGTTGATTTTGTTAATGTTAAATTCGCATTGTTAATTTGAGTGGAAACGAGATTCGAAGAAATGTTTTTCGTAACAGGTGATTGGCTAGGATTGACGGTATATTGATAAGAAGCGCTTGATCCATTAGATACGACATTCGACGCTGGAATTGTATTTACTACTACTTGAAATGAAACGTTTTTTGTTGTACCAGTTGGGATAGATCCTATATTCACACCAGTAGCAGGATTTGCTCCAACTTGTGTCGTGCCATCTATTGTTAAACTGTTGAGAACAAAAGTTGTTCCAGTAGGAATGATATCTGTAAAAATAACATTGTTCGCATTCGTATTACCTGTACTTGTAAAGGAAACGGTGTACGTTAGTGTATCACCAATATCTGCAAAATTTTTATCTACTGCTTTTGCCATAGTTACAGTAGCATTATTCACTTGAGTGGAGACAATATTCGTCGTATCAGTTCCGCTTACTGCTGGTTGATTTGGCACAGGAATGTATTGATAAGTTGTTGTACCGCTATTTAATATTGGATTTGTTTGCGGGATAGAAGGAACGAATACTTGAAATGCAACAGTAGTCGTAGAATTAGCAGCAATAGATCCAATTGCTATACCAGTAGCAGGATTTGCACCAACTTGCGTAACGCCGTTAACAGTTACACTCCCTGGAATGAAAGTAGTCCCGCTAGGAATCGGATCTGTATATAAAACGTTCGTTGCGGCGATATTTCCTATATTAGCTAAGGCAATACTGTAAGTTAACGTTTCGCCAATATCGGTAAAGATTTTGTTAACTGATTTTGTCCCGTTAATATCTGCAAGATTAACTTGTGTTCCAGCAGAATTACTTGTAGCAAGACCGTTAAAAGTCGTTCCGCCGGCAATTGGTGTATATTGAAATGTAATATTAGCGGTGTTAGAGATAGGGTTTTGATTTGGAAGAGAAACGACAGTTGCTTGGAAAGTTACTGTACGAGAAGCACTGTTATTAATTGTTCCAAGAGATATACCAGCAGCCGGGTTTGCATTTGCTTGTGGTACGTTATCTACCGTTACAGTGCCAGGTATGAAGGAAGTACCGTTAGGAAGACTGTCTATAAAAATAACGTTATTGGCGGGAAGAAGCCCAGTATTAGGGATAGTAACGGTATAAGTGAGGACATCGCCAATTGCAGCGACGCTTTTATTCACGCTTTTCGTTGCTTGTATATTTGGTGAGTTGATATTAATTTGTAACCCGACTGTATTTAACATATATGCATCTCCGTTAGTTGTTAAACGGATTGCGGCTGAGACTTGGGAATTTGTTAAATAAGGAGAAATATCAATAGAAGTAATATCCCAACCTTGCCTTCCTGCGGAGATATTTGTGCTTGTAGCGGCACTTTGATTTCGCGTTCCAAATGTCCCAGTTGTATCTAAGTTTCCTGCGGCATTATTCACTTGAGAACCGAAGAAGTTATTTACAGCATTATTTGGCCCAGATAAAGCATTTAATGAACTGAAATTTGGTCCAAATAATGCTTGATCCCCTGTTATATCTGCATCTCCTTCAATAGAACTTAAAAATAATCTCCCGCTTACAGGTCCTCCTGAAGGTGTTAAGAAACCAGAAACAGCTACATCTGCACTACCAGTATCAGCAGAAACACGGTTTCCAGCTACGTAAATTGTTAAGTTTCTTGCTGGTAATGTCCCGTTTTGATAAGCGACGATAAGCGTCCATCCAGCTGAATTAATTGTTCCATTAGAAGCATCTATAGGATCTACAAGTCCAGGGACAGCTCCCGTAGTATAGGAACCAGAGCCTCCAGCTTGAATAAGAGTCGTTACGTCTGCTGAACGAGTGTAAAAGCCAAATGTAATAGAGTTTGAAACGAATGTTTGATTAGAAGCTGTAACAGCTGAAGGCGTAATTGAGTATGTTGACACAGGTGTTGTAAAAGAAACTGGGTTTCCTAATACACTTGTAATGTTTTGATCACGAGATAAATAGTTTCCCCCCCAAACGAGTTCTGCGTAAAGAATCGTACTACCAGCAGGTATATTTAAAAGAGCGGTAGAACTATTTTGTGTATAGTTTAATGTTGTACCAGCAGGAAAAGTAGGTACTTGTAAAGCGGTATTCGTAGTTGCGAATGCACCAATTGCCCCGATTGTACCAGCACGGTTTTGATTACTAATTTTACTTAAGCCTAGTGTATTTCCTGTAATAGCGAGTGCCCCGTTAGTGGTGGTAGAAAATCGATTCGTAATGGGCATGTTGTCACCTCATTTACAATATAGTCTTGGTCAAAATAGGATATGTATGTGACAAATAAAGGGAAACATGTACAAGTTGATTTAGTAATAATGATTTAAATGTCTAGATAAGGGGATGGAGAATGATTGGATTGAAAATAAGAGTAGATCGTCTTAGAACAGAAAATATAGAGGATATTGTTGCATTATCTTCTTATATTGGCTGGGATTATAACAGAGAAGAAATTGAAACTATTTTTAAATCAGGTATTGTATATGGCGTGTGGAATGAGAGAAAAAAACTTATTGCAAGCGCTGCAATTATATTATACGGAGAGGCGTTAGCGTCAATAGGAATGGTGATTGTACATCCAGATTATAAGGGAAGAGGGATCGGAAAGATAATAACGGATGCGTGTGTTAAAAGCGTGTCAGCTCATACCCCAATTATGCTGATTGCTACGGGCGAGGGAAAACCTTTATATGAAAAATTAGGATTTAGAGCAGTAAGCTATGTTTCTAAATACATATGTAACTCGTACAATGTGAATGATTATTGTATAGGAAATGAAGATTATATAATGAATTATAATGAGTGTGATTTAGAAGAAATAATAAAATTAGATGAATATGCGTTTGGAACAAATAGAGAAGAGTTTTTAACGAAAAGAATTATGCAAAGTGAACAGTGTATCGTTGTAAAGGATAAGGAACAAAATGCATTAGGATATGGTTTGAGTGTACAAACACCAGAAAATAAAATAATAGGACCAGTCGTTGCTAAAAATGATGAAATGGCGATGCGAATTGTTCATCATTTAGCAAGAGATCATAATGATAAATTAAGAATTGATGTACCAGAGGGGAAAAACGATTTTATGAATCAATTAGAGTCTGTTGGTTTTCAAAAGGTTAATACACCACCAATTATGATGGAAAATAGCGATAAATTATTAAAAAGGAGTAATGAACTGTATAGTATTGCAGCGCAAATTTTTGGATAAAAAAGAATCCTTCTGAATGAAGGATTCTTTTTCGTTAATCACGATATTGATCATGAATAGGTACAAATAGGTCTTCCTCGACATCCCTAACAACTGAAAAATGATCCACGTTATAATGTCCATGTAGAATTTTATTATGATGACCAATAATTTGCTCTGCAGATAATACGTTAGAATCAGTTGTGGAATGACCGTTTTTAATTAATGTAACGTCAAATCCTTGTACAGTAGCAGTTCTAACTGCGGTGTCGATACAATGCTCTGTTTTACATCCACCGATAACGATATGGCCAATCTTTTCTTCTTTTAAAAGTTCAAGTAAAGAAGTGCCATAGAATGCGTTTGTTGCTGCTTTATTAATAAGGATTGCAGACTGAGGTACTTTAATTTCATTATGTACTTCAAATCCTTCTCCGCTACCAGAAGCAACATCGGTATCTCTTACGAAAACAATAAGGGCATTTGCATCTATTGCTTTCTGCATGGCTGTATTTAGTGTGGATAATAAATCGGTTTTACGAAAAACTGCGTTTTCTTTTTCATTTCCATCCATTAATTCTTGCTGCGCATCGATAATTAATAGTGCTTGTTTCATCATGTCTCCCCTTTAATATGAAATAAGTTCCACTATACATATTCATTCATATTGTAAGGAAATCCTCTATTGTCTATGCAGTAGACGATAGATTTACAAAGTTGTCAAAGAAATTTCATTCTCATAGCGTGTAAAAACATGTATGATAGGAGATGGAGAATTTTTGAGTAGGTGGGAATAACATGCAAACAGTAGAAGATTATCTTTCATTCTTACATACGAAAGGATTTAAACTATCAGAGGAAGCACAAGGGTTTATTATGTTCGGACAAGGATATACTGGTGCATCTGATGGAATTGTGAACGCGGCAATAGAAGCGACAATTAAACATCAGTTACAGTTTGATGGGAGTTATTTTGTTGCGTTATTAGAACGATTGAAAGAAGAAGAGATTACAGATAAAAAAAGCGCTAAGGCTTTTATGCGAAAGTTACAAGCGTAACTTCATGCAGCCTGCGCTTCTTTTTTTGTTTTTGAAGGTAATTCAACAAACACCATGCCTAGGAAAATACAGAGGCATCCGATAATAGCGGAAATAGAAAGTTGTTCGTTTGCAACGAGAACGCCTGTTAAGGCAGCGAAAACGGGCTCCATTGCGAAAATAATGGCTACTCTCGTTGGAGACGTATGTTTTTGCGCTGATGTTTGAATGAAAAAAGCAATAGATGTTGCGAATAGGGAAGTTAGAAATAGGGCGAATAAAAAGGAAGAATTCGTCCATAGTGCTGCTGAGAATGATTTTTCCCAATCTTCAAACAAAAAGGCGCAAATAGAAGAAAACATACCGACAGCTAACACTTGCGATGTACTTAACAATAAAGGTGATATTTTCTTAGAGAAGAAGCCATTAACAAGAATATGAGCAGCGAAAGCAACCGCGCAACCGAGAACGAGTATATCTCCAATGTTTAATTGAAATGAATCACCAGCTGTTAATAAGTATAAACCAGCTGTTGCTACAGCAATGCCCATTACGATAAAAATAGTAGCTTTTTGTTTTAAAAAGATAAAAGACAAGATGGGTACCATAACGATACTAAGCCCTGTTAAGAATCCTGCTTTTGAAGAAGTTGTATAAAGTAAGCCGAATGTTTGTAACACATAGCCAACACATAAAAAGAATCCAACGATTAATCCAGCAAGGCTACTCTGTTTTATATCTTGTTTTGAAGTTTTTTTTGCGAAAATCATTTGAACGAATAATAAAATAATTCCAGCGAATAAAAAGCGAATACCATTAAAAGTAAATGGACCAACGAAAGACATAGCATTTTGAACGACAACAAACGTAGCCCCCCAAATAAAAGAGACAAATAATAAAGCAAGAGGAGCAATCCAATCTTTTTTCACACTCATACCCCCGTTAATTTTGTAAGATAGCCTTTCTAGCTAACTCATCAGCAACTTTATTTTGACTACTTGGAATCCACTTAATAAAAAAGAGATCGAAATTTTTTATGTATTGCAGTGCTTCTTCTAATAGTGGTGCAAACATTTTATTTTTTGCGTATTCTTTTTCGACAGCTCGCTCGACAAGTTGCGAATCTGTACGAAAAGAGACAATGTTATAATTATGTTCTGTGCAATATTTTAATGCCGCAAGTAAAGCGTAGTATTCTGCCTCATGATTGGACATTGTCCCGAGGGGTAATGATAATTGTACAGCTGGTTGAACCCCTTTAATAAATACTCCCGCACCAGAAGGACCAGGATTTCCTTTTGATGCACCATCAATATATACTTCAATCAAAATGAGAAACCTCCAAATGATAAGATGATCCCCTACTTATATGTTTCTTTGAAGTAGGGGATAGAGTAATTAGCCGATTGTAATGCTATAACGACATGTAAATGTTTCATTCGCTTGTAAAGATTGAATTCCTTTTTTTTCCTTGAAATCTTTTGCTGGAGTTACTTCATCGGCAATTCCGTACCAAGGTTCAATACATAAGAACGGTGCATTCTCGCCTGGTGTCCATACACCGACAAATGGGAATCCTTCAAATTCTACTTTTACAAATTTATTATGTTTATGAGAACGAATAGAGATTTCATCCGTATTCATATTTTCAAAAATAAGTGCATCATTTTTAAATAAATCGTATGTAAGTGGTAACTCATTCGTATTTTCAGCGATTAATTGCTTTTTGCTTGAAAGGTAAGGACCTTCTAATACGCTTGTTTCTAAGCGTTCAGAACCATTAAATGATAAATGATAATCTGTAAATGATTCGCCCTCTAATAACGGGAAGTTGAAACCAGGATGTGCTCCGATTGAGAAGAACATCTCTGTTGAAGCGGGATTATTTACTTCATATGTTACATGAACGATTTGTCCGTCTAGCTCATAAGAAACAAGTAATTCGAATTCGTATGGGTATTTTTTTAATGTTTCCTCATTACTAGTAACAATATAAGTGATTTTCGTTTCACTTTGTTCTTTCACAGTGAATGTAAGGTCACGAGCGAAGCCGTGTTGTGTTAAAGAATATGGTTTACCATCTACGTAGTATGTATTATCTACTAATCGACCGACAATTGGGAATAAAATTGGTGCGCGGCGCCCCCAATAAGTAGAATCGCCTTGCCATAAGTATTCAGTATTATCTTCTTTTAAGCGAACGCTTTGTAATTCTGCACCTTTGTCAGAAATGGAAACGATCACTTTTTCATTTTGAATTGTTGCTGTCATGAAGTGAAACCTCCTAAAACTTTCATATGTTTTATTATACGTTGTCTAAAAGAAAAAAGGTAGTTAATGATAGGAATCTATTGACGAAAGAGTGTGTATTGCGTAGAATATAATCTTGTTGCTTAAAAAAAGAATAACGTGGTTCGAAACCATCCCACGTAAAAAAACTAAGGAGATTTTGTCATGAATATTAGAACTTTAGTCGGTAATGGTATTTTAGCGGCATTATATATTGCTGTTTCTATGCTTATTCAGCCATTTGGCTTTACGAATGTACAGTTTCGTATTTCAGAGATGTTTAATCATCTTGTTGTATTTAATAAGAAAGCAATTTACGGAATTGTATTAGGTGTATTTTTAACGAATCTCTTTTTCTCACCTATGATCGCTTACGATTTAGTATTTGGAGTAGGGCAATCTATTCTTGCATTAGTTGCAACGATTATTTCTATGCGATTTATTAAAGGTGTTTGGGCTCGTATGATTTTTAATACAGTTATTTTTACGATTACTATGTTTATGATTGCAATTGAACTTCATCTTGCATTTGATTTACCATTTATGTTGACTTGGTTAACATGTGCAATTGGTGAATTTGTTGTCATGGCGATCGGTATGCCTGTAATGTACTGGATTAATAAACGAGTACAATTTGAAAGATTTATGTAATAGATGAAAGAGCTATTCCTAAAGGGGTAGCTCTTTTTGTATGTAATCACATTGAATATAATGCTGTGACTCTTGATAAAATATAATAAAATAAAGTAAGGCTTTCATTAGCTGGCTACATATAAGAAGTCTTATATAAGGGGAATCTAGTATGAAATATAAAATTCATTGGTTATATAAAACGAAGCGTGGTTTGCAGACAGAGTTAACGACAGATTATATGAACATAGAAGATGTACTTCAATTTGCAGAGGATTTTGAGAAAACAGGAAGAGTGAAAGAACTATCATTTTATGATGAAATGGATGCAGAATGGTCGTTAAAGGAAATGAAAAAGCTGAGTAAACAAGTGGAGGAAGAGCCCCAAGAAATACTCGTTTATTTTGATGGTGGTTATGATGTACAGACGAAAGAAGCTGGAGTAGGTATATGTGTATACTATAAAAAAGGAAATGCTAAATACCGAATTCGCCGTAATGCATATATAGAAGGCATATATGATAATAATGAAGCGGAATATGCATCGTTACTATATGGCATGAATATACTCGAGGAATTAGGGATTAAGTATGAAGCGGTCACGCTTCGCGGCGATTCTCAAGTTGTACTGCAGCAATTGGCTGGAGAATGGCCTTGTTATGATGAGCATTTAAATCATTACTTAGATCAAATTGAACAAAAGGCGAAGCAAATGAAATTAAAACTTGTATGTGAGCCGATATCTAGAAAACAAAACAAAGAAGCACACCAATTAGCTACGCAAGCATTAGAAGGAACAGTAATTGATAGTCATAAAGAAATAACCGAATAGAGAGGTGCAAAGGTGGATAAAAAGCAACTCATTACAGAGGTAAATGACTTATTAGAAACGTATTGTGAAGGGTGTTTTTTGCGAGAACATAATCGAAAGACAAATAGTAAGTATTATGCTCATTCCTTTTGTATTAGGCAATGTACAATTGGAGAAACGTTAAAAAAGTATGGAGAACAGTTGTCATGAAAAAACATCCAGAGAAAATTCTCTGGATGTTTTTTAGTGCTTCGCTTCATTTAATTGATGCTCGCATTGACTTAATTTCTTTTCCTCATTCATAAGAAATGGCTCATCTAAATCTGTTGCAACAGATTTCATAATTTCAAGCTGAGAGCGAGCGGCTTCTACCGCAGTAGTAGCATGCTCTAATGTATCTGGATCCATTGAAATTGTCGCTGATCCTACCATTTTTTGTGCTGTTTCTACACGGAATTTTACTTCTTCAAAATCATTTACTTCTGATCCCATTGCTAATTCCTCCTTTGTATATTGCGCATTTCACATAGTTTTTGCTCTGGAAAACGGAAATATACAAAGGAATAACAAAGGAGGTTACCAAGTTAGGTAACCTCCTGTCATATGTTGGATTAAAGTTTTACTACGTTAGCAGCTTGAGGTCCGCGGTTTCCTTCAGTGATATCGAAAGATACTTCTTGACCTTCTTCTAAAGCTTTGTAGCCGTCGCCTTGGATAGCAGAGAAATGTACGAATACATCGTCAGCGCCTTCCATTTCGATAAATCCAAAACCTTTTTCGTTGTTAAACCATTTTACTTTTCCTTGCATGTTACAATTCCTCCTAAAAACATTTGCTTTTTTCATTTAGTGAAATTCATTTGAAAAGATAATATAAACTAAAAATGCTATAATCTTGAATATTCTGCTAAATGATTAATTTAAATATACACGAATTGGTAGAATTTAGTCAAGTAAGCGATTTTATTTTTTTGTATTTTTAAATAATTTTTCAGCCAGATTTTTAAATAGGTATAGGACAGGCCGAGTATGTAATATTCTTAATTGAATGCTATACATAATGAGGTGAAAGAAAGAATGAATGAGTCTTATTTATTAGATAATGAAGGAATGAGAACGAGAACGGACATACCGAATTGGGTTACAAAAGAATTTCAAAATTTTTCGAGTGTCGTGCTAGAACCAACTTTCCCGTGTTATTTCGGCCTAACAGCTTTGAAAAAGAATGAGCTTCGTTATTCCTTCCTCTCTCATAATGATTGGAGTCATTTGCCACATACAATGTTATCTTTTTTAGAGTTAATGAAAGAGCGGCCAATTGTAAGAAGAGGATTTTTCCTCTTTGTGGAACCGGAATGTGAAGAGCAATCACTAGAATATTATCGAGATTACTTTTGGAGAGTATTACAATATTTACATGAAAATGATGACCAAGCATGGCCGAAGCAAATTCCAGAAGACCCAGACCATTACTTATGGGAATTTTCATTTGGTGGTGAACCGATATTCGCATTTGGAAATGCACCAGCTTATAAACAACGAAAAACTAGGTACTTAGGAAATTCTCTCGTTATTGGCTTTCAACCACGTACCATCTTTGATGGATTAGAAGGGGATCGTCCTAAAGGAGCATATTCAAGACAAACGGTCCGTGAGCGGGTTGAAAAGTGGGATCAGTTGCCGAAACATCCTAACATTAGTCATTATGGTGACCCTGATCATCGCGAATGGAAACAATACTTCATAGGAGACGATGTAGGGCCGCTAAAAGGAAAATGTCCTTTTCTTCATAAGATAGAAAAATAAGAGCCATCATCTAGATGGCTCTTTTGTATATTTTGGATAAAAAAGGGTATTTTAGTAGTGAATATTTTGATGAAAGCTAGTCTATTTTTAAACATTACATCATTACTTAATAGTAAAAGAAGTAGAAAGGACAGAGCGATGTTTGGAGCGATTATACAACAAATTGTATTAGGTATTTCATTAGCTGCACCAGTAGGACCTATTAATATTGAAATGTTAAAACGAGGCATTGAACGAGGTTTTTGGCATGCGTGGGTTGTTGGAATTGGTGGGATGACTGCAGATATTTTGTTTATGCTTCTCATCTATTTCGGTTTATCTTCTGTGTTTATGTATACATATGTACAAGCTTTTATGTATTGCGCAGGGTTTTTTTTATTATTTTATTTAGGATTTCAAAGTGTAAAACAAGGAATTTCCCACTCGAATATGGAATATAAAAAAGAAGAGGTAGGTGGCCTAAAACAATCGTTTATGGCAGGTTTTTTAATTGCGATATCCAATCCATTAAATCTTGTTTTTTGGTTTGGTATATACGGAAGTACACTTAGCTCATTGCTTACGAAGGTAACGAAACAAGAAGCCTTTTTGTACAGCCTTTGTATTATCGTTGGTATTATTTTATGGAATTTAAATATCGCTTTTTCTGTCCATTTTGGCAGAACTTTATTAAAGCAAAAAGCACTTGGCTATATAACAGCCGGAGCCGGTATTATTTTAGTAGGATACTCTATCCATTTTGCATACAAAGCTTTACAGTTGTTCACATAAGATTGAAGGGGAGATTTTTATGTATCGAACCACTATTGACGGAAAAGAAATTATTATTACGCTAGCACCAAAAATCCGAAAAGAAATTACTGATAGGAATCCACTATATGAAGCGGTATTTCATAATGCAGCAAGGTTACTACAAACAAAGCAACCGACGTTTGCGGTAAATCATGAAATATTTGGGCTCATTATTGGAGAGGTTCAAAGAGGAGAAGTAACAGTGTTTGCGGTGGAACATATTATTCCGAAGCAAAATATATTTGGATCGAACAATTTTTTCTCGACAATAGAGCAGCAGGCAAATCTGTAAAGTGAATAGAATAAGAATAAAATAAAAGAAATAGTCGTAACGATATGTTACGGCTGTTTTTTTGAAAAAGGGGGAAGGAATATGAAAAGAGTGGGGAAAGAGTTCTTTTTACAACATGATATCGTTATTATGTATAGTATTTTATTTGTTTTTATTATTATTTTAAAAATGCAATTATTCACATGGATCGGTATGTTAACGTGTTTGTTTGGGATTGTTTTTTATACGCTGAACGAATATATGACACACCGGTTTTTATTTCACTTAAAACCACCTAAAAACGTATTTTTATTAAAAATGTTAAGAAGATTACATTATGATCATCACGTTTATCCAGATGATTTAAAACTATTATTTTTGCCTGTATGGTTTAGTATACCGAGCTTTACTATATATTTACTCCTATCATACGCTATAACAACAAGTGTTACTATTACACTTTCATTCGGGATTGGTATGATTATTATGCTTCTCGTTTATGAATGGAAACATTATATTGCACATAAGCCGATTCGTCCCGTCACTAAGTTTGGACGATGGTTAAAAAAACAGCACATATTACACCATTATAAAAATGAAAAGTTTTGGTTCGGTGTTTCAAACCCAGTGTTTGATTTCTTATTTGGGACGCTTAAAGATGGAAAAGATGTTGAATTAAGTGAGACAGCTCGTAATTTAGAAAAAGAGAAAAAAACAGAAGTGGTGCGATAAGCACTACTTTTTTATTTTGTTATAACGAGTATGGAAGCTTGGCTAGTGTGTAAATTTTATGCTGAAAAAGTATATTAAAAACTTAGGGGAAATTGCCGAAAAATGTCTATCGAAAAATCTTTGCAGGAATGTATGGATTGTCTAAAATGAAAATAAGTTTCTGAATATTTATAAAATTTAGTTTTTTAGGTATACAAGGGGGAATTGTATTTTTAGTAAGAGAGGGGATTAGAGAATGAAGCGAGATGATACGTCAGCACGTAAGTTACAAAATGAGGTGAATTATACAGAGGTTGTTCAGTCAGAAGAATTTCAATTGCTATTAAATACGAAAAAGAAGTTCATCGTTCCAATGAGTATTTTCTTTTTAAGCTTTTTTATTGCGTTACCTATTTTAACATCGTATTCAAAGGTACTCAATACACCAGCATTCGGTGATGTTACGTGGGCATGGGTGTTTGCATTTGCTCAATTTATTATGACGTGGTCATTATGTATGATTTACAGCAAAAAAGCGGAATCCTTTGATAAAATCTCACAAAACATTCTGCAAGATATGCAAAAAGGGAGGGGCTGACTTTGAATGTAACCGCTTTTGCACTATTTTTAATCATCGTTCTTGGTACACTCGTCATAACTTATTTTGCATCGAAGAAAACAAAGAATGCGAGTGAGTTTTATACGGCTGGAGGCGGATTAACTGGTTGGCAAAATGGTCTGGCCATTGCGGGGGATTATATGTCTGCTGCGTCCTTTCTTGGTATAGCTGGGGCGATCGCGTTAACTGGGTTTGATGGATTCTTTTATAGCATCGGTTTCTTAGTTGCTTATTTAGTTGTATTATACTTAGTTGCAGAGCCACTTAGAAATTTAGGTAAGTACACGTTAGCAGATATGATTGCGGCGCGTTTTGATGCGAAAAAAGTTCGCGGAGTTGCAGCGCTGAATACGATGACGATTTCGATTTTTTATATGATCGCACAATTAGTTGGGGCTGGTGCACTTATTAAATTATTATTGGGGATCGAATATACGACATCTGTTTTAATCGTTGGTACGTTAATGACAGTGTACGTTATTTTCGGCGGAATGACTGCGACGAGCTGGGTACAAATTGTTAAGGCTGTATTACTTATGGCTGGTACATTTATTATTTCTGTTATCGTTTTCGCAAAATTTAATTTTAGTGTGACTGAAATGTTCGCGCAAATGAAGACAGCTACACCGTTAAAAGATTCGTTTTTAAATCCAGGAGTAAAGTATAAAGATGGCCTTGATACGCTATCTTTAAATTTAGGACTAGTTCTTGGTACAGCGGGATTACCACATATTCTTGTACGCTTCTTTACAGTGCGTGATGCAAAAACAGCACGTCAATCTGTTGTATACGCGACGTGGTTAATTGGTGCATTTTATATTATGACAATCTTCTTAGGATTTGGAGCAGCGGCATTTGTAGGAAATGAGGCAATTATTAAAGCAAATCCTGCTGGTAATATGGCAGCACCTTTATTAGCAAAAGCATTAGGTGGAGATTTCTTATTTGCTTTCGTTTCAGCTATTGCCTTTGCAACGATTTTAGCTGTAGTGGCAGGTCTTGTATTAACAGCAGCGTCAGCCTTTGCACATGATTTTTATAATGAAATTATTCGCAAGGGGAAATCAACGGAAAAAGAGCAAGTGTCAATGGCTCGCTATGCGTCTATTGGAGTAGCGGTATTATCCATTATACTAGCGTTATTTGCTCAAACATTGAACGTAGCATTTTTAGTTTCATTAGCATTTGCAGTTGCAGCGAGTGCAAACTTACCAGTTATATTATTCACAATATATTGGAAGCGCTTCAATACGACGGGTGCCATCTCAGGTATGATTGTTGGTCTTGTATCAGCAATTGTTCTCGTAGCGCTAAGTCCAAATGTTTGGAATCCTGTAGCTGGAAAAGCTATATTTGTTGGAGAAGCGATATTCCCATATACGACACCTGGAATTATTTCGATCCCGCTCGGATTCCTTGCCGCATATTTAGGGACCGTTTTATCTAGTAAGAAAGAAGATGCAGCGAAATTTGATGAAATTCTTGTGAAATCGAATACTGGTCACGGTATTAGTGATGCGTCTTCACATTAAAAAAGAGGGGCTTTTCGATATATAAGAAAAGCTCCTTTTTCTTTTGGCATTTTCTTGTAAATAATACTGCTTTGTAAGTAGGATTTGTCTTAATTTTGTGGAATGAAAATAAGCAGGGAGAAATTTAAATCATCATGGCACCAGCGCAGCTTTTGTGAAAAATAAGTTGTTATGGAAGGTGGAAGAAATGATGAAAACGAAACAGACTGATGAATTATTAGCAAAAGATGAGCAATATGTTTGGCACGGAATGCGTCCCTTTAGTCCAAATAGTACAATGGTAGGGGCAAAAGCAGAAGGGTGCTGGGTTGAAGATATACAAGGAAAAAGATATTTAGATGGTATGAGTGGTCTTTGGTGTGTGAATAGTGGGTACGGCAGAAAAGAGCTTGCAGAGGCAGCTTATAAGCAATTACAAACATTATCATACTTTCCGATGTCACAATCGCATGAACCGGCTATAAAGCTTGCCGAAAAATTAAATGAGTGGCTCGGAGGAGAGTATGTTATTTTCTTCTCTAATAGTGGTTCGGAAGCGAACGAAACAGCTTTTAAAATAGCAAGGCAATACTATGCTCAAAAAGGTGAACCGCATCGTTATAAATTTATGTCACGTTACCGTGGGTATCACGGAAATACAATGGCAACGATGGCAGCGACGGGACAAGCACAGCGTAGATATCAATATGAGCCATTTGCTTCAGGCTTTTTACATGTAACGCCGCCAGATTGCTATCGTATGCCTGGAATAGAAAGAGAGAACATTTATGATGTAGAATGTGTGAAAGAAGTAGATCGCGTTATGACATGGGAATTAAGTGAAACGATTGCAGCTTTTATTATGGAACCAATTATTACGGGCGGAGGCATTTTAATGCCGCCACAAGACTATATGAAAGCTATTCATGAAACGTGTCAAAAACATGGTGCTTTGCTCATTAGTGATGAAGTAATTTGCGGTTTCGGGCGTACAGGCAAAGCATTTGGATTTATGAATTATGATGTGAAGCCTGATATTATTACAATGGCAAAAGGGATTACAAGCGCATATTTACCATTATCAGCAACAGCTGTGAAAAAAGAAATATATGAAGCATTTAAAGGGAAGGGAGAATATGAATTCTTCCGTCATATTAATACGTTTGGTGGAAATCCAGCGGCTTGTGCATTAGCGCTTAAAAACTTAGAAATTATGGAAAATGAAAATTTAATTGAGCGATCTGCACAAATGGGCTCGTTTTTATTAGAGCAATTAAAAGAAGAAATTGGAGAGCATCCACTTGTTGGGGATATTAGAGGAAAAGGTTTACTAGTTGGAATCGAACTAGTAAATGATAAAGAGACGAAAGAGCCAATTGATAACGACAAAATTGCAAGTGTTGTAAATGCTTGTAAAGAAAAAGGGTTAATTATAGGACGAAACGGCATGACAACGGCTGGATATAATAACGTCTTAACATTAGCACCACCGCTTGTTATTTCAAGTGAAGAAATTGCTTTTGTTGTTGGAACGTTGAAGACAGCGATGGAACGCATTTAATGAATCGAGCGAGCTGTGATTACAGCTCGCTTTTGTTTATGAGGTGAAATATGGTAAGTTTTCAAAGGGAGGGGAATTATTATGGAGAAATATGATCCTAGTCAACATTATCATATCGGATATTATGAAGATGGACATGATTTAGAAGTGACGGCGTACAAAAGAATAAATGAACCAGTTTGGGATGCTTATATTCCGTACTATGAGGTAGATGATTTTTACAAGAAAGTAGAGAAAATGAACCTAGGTGAATATATAGATGATTACGGTATTATGGTGTATTCATTTAGTGATGATACGGATGATGAAGAAGCACACAATATTTTTGAAAAATGGTTAAAAACGAACGGAATTGTTTAAAGATAAAATGAAAAAAGAGATTACTATCTTATAAGATAGTAATCTCTTTTTATTGTAGAAAGCTTATTTACTTGCTTTTATTGCTTTATCTTTTGCACCAAAAGTGTATTTTAACATTGGTGGCGTAATCATTGTAGTTAAAATAACGACAATAACGATGGCTGTAAAGTAATCTTGTGCGAGTAGACCAGAAGAAAGTCCTGTTCCTGCGATGATAAGTGCAACTTCACCACGAGAAACCATTCCAGAACCGATAATTGCAGAAGACTTAGCGTCAAATCCAGTCATTCGTGCACCTAGGCCACAACCGATTAGTTTCGTTAATACAGCGATTATTGTTAATGCTAGGATGAACCAAATTTGATCGCCAATACCATCAAATGTAATATTCATACCGATACTTACGAAGAATACTGGAACGAACATAGCGTAAGCGATTGGTTCTACTTTCTTTTCTACTTCATGTTTGTAATTCGTTTGAGAAATAGCGATACCAGCTGCGAAAGCACCGATAATACCAGCAATTCCTAATAATTCGCCGAAATATGCGAATGAGAAACAGATGATAAGCGCCGCGCTCACGATAGACTCAGATACGCGTAGTGGTGATAACCAGCGCATAATCGCAGGAACACCTTTCCATCCGATTAAAATAATAGAAGCGAAGAATACAACTTTCTTCAAGATAACCATTGTTAAGTTAACATCGTCTGTACCTAAGAAGCTCATAGCAAATGCTAATAAAATAACGACAAGAATGTCATCGAATACAGCTGCGCCCAGCATAGTTGTACTTTCACGTGTTTTCATCTTTCCTAAATCGCGAAGTGTTTGTACAGAAATACTAACACTTGTCGCACATAGAAGTAATCCTAAAAATACAGCATTTCCTTGTTCCATTCCCATAACGAGACCAGAAACGTAACCACCTACGAATGGAAGAACGATACCTCCAAGTGCAACAGCTAAAGAAGAATTACGATTTGCGTTTAATTCCTCTAAGTCTGTTTCAAGTCCTGCCATAAACATTAAAAGAATAACACCGACATTACTTAATTGTGTTAGAAGCTCTGAATTTTCAATCCAACCTAACACAGCTGGACCGATAACGATACCGACAATTAATTTACCTAGTACAGAGGGTTGGCCTAGTCTAACACTAAGATCACCAGCAAGCTTTGTACTTAATAAAATAAGTGCAATTTGAAAGAAAAATTCGAATTCCATCGGATCCTCTCCTCATCATTTGTTATTTTTATCATACGATTTCTCGGAATTTGCCTAATGAAAATATGTAAAACCCATTAAACAAAGGGTCTGATTACAAGTTCTTTTGAACTCGTAATTTGAACCTGTAATTAATATATAATAGATTTTACAAAAAATCAATGAAAAAATGGGAGCTTTTTTAGAGAGAGATGGTGTTATTAGGGATATATACATAAGAATAGTGTGTGAATTTTTATATGTATGAAATAGTATGAAGTCCTTTTTCATTACAAATAATAAAGCCTAAATGCTATTTCACGAATTATAAATATGAAAGGGAGGGTCTATCCTTTGAATTCATTAAAGAACAACTTGTCTATTGTTGCTTTAGGTGGAGTAAATGAAATAGGGAAAAATATGTATGCTATTCAATATGAAAATGATATTGTCGTTATTGATTGTGGATCTAAATTTCCAGATGAAAGTTTATTAGGAATTGATTTAATAATTCCAGACATCACATACTTACAAGAAAATAAAGAAAAAATTCGCGGATTAGTCGTGACACATGGGCATGAGGACCATATTGGCGGAATACCATATTTTTTAAAACAACTAAACGTACCAATCTACGCGACCAAGTTAACGTTAGGTTTAATTGAAATTAAATTAAAAGAGCATAATCTTCAAAATGATACAGAATTAATTGTTATTCACGCTGCATCAGAAATCGCTCTCGGTTCCATTCAGACGACATTTTTTAAAACGAATCATAGTATTCCAGATTGTCTCGGTATCGTGTTTCATACACCAGAAGGTACTGTAGTGCATACTGGGGATTTTAAATTTGATTTAACACCAGTAAATAAACAACATCCTGATATTCATAAAATGGCTAAAATAGGTAGTGAAGGTGTACTAGCTTTACTATCTGAAAGTACAAATGCAGAACGACCAGGTTTTACTCCATCAGAAAGATCAGTAGGAGAACGAATAGAAGAAATATTTATGAAAGCAAATAGAAAAGTAATTATTTCTACATTTGCTTCTAATGTGAATCGCGTTCAGCAAATAGTTGAAGCTTGCATAAAAACAAATCGAAAACTGGCTTTGCTCGGGAGAAGTATGGTAAATGTAGTAGAAGTTGCTCTAGAGAAAGGTTATTTACATATTCCAGACGGCATGTTAATTGAAGCGAGTGAGGTAAATCGTTTAGATCCAAAGCAGGTAGCGATACTTTGTACAGGAAGTCAAGGAGAACCGATGGCAGCTTTAGCGCGTTTAGCGAGTGGGAACTATAGACAAGTTGATGTTTTGCCAGAAGACACGGTTATTATAGCCGCGACTCCGATTCCAGGAAATGAACGTAACGTTTCAAGAATTATAGATAATTTATTTGCTTTAGGAGCACAAGTAATATATGGATCAGGTAGTTCTACTGGAGTCCATGTATCTGGTCATGCGTATCAAGAAGAGTTGAAATTAATGCTCACTTTAATGAAACCTAAATATTTTATCCCAATTCATGGAGAGTTTAGAATGCTACATCACCATAGTTTGTTAGCAGAATCAATTGGTGTCGAAAAAGAAAATATCTTTATCGTTCGTAATGGAGATGTTGTAGATATTAGTAATGAAGTGGCCGTTCAATCTAGAAAAATACAGGCCGGAAATATATATGTAGATGGATTAGGAATTGGTGATGTTGGAAATGCCTTATTACGTGATCGAAAACAACTTTCCGAAGATGGAATGCTCGTAATAGTTATTACCTTTAATAAAGTGGATGGAGAAATTATTTCCGGTCCTGATATTATCTCTCGTGGATTTGTCTATGTTCGTGATTCAGAAGAGTTTTTGAAGGAATTAAATAAATTAGCTGTTATTACAATTAATAATTTGAAGAAAGAGAATGTGAATAGCTGGGGTATTTTGAAAAGAGAAGTAAGAGAGGCTTTAGGGAAGTTTATATATACTAATACGAAAAGAAAACCGATGATCCTTCCTATAATAATAGAGGTGTAAGAGTTAATAAAAAGAATTCTCGTAGGGGAATTCTTTTTTGTTTTGAAGACAGAATGAACATATAATGAAATAAATAGAAATGGAAGGAAATAAAAGATGTTATTAAATAAACGCTTTACAATTGGAGAAATGGCAAAAATGCATAATATAGCAGAATCTACATTACGTTATTATGATGAAAAAGGTATTTTTCATCCGTCTACAGTAGATCCGCAAACGAATTATCGTTATTACACAATCGATCAATTTTCACTATTAGATGCGATTAAGTTTTTACGCCAATTAAATATTCCATTAAAGGAAATTAAGAAATATATTGATGAAAGAAATCCAGCGTACGCACTTAATTTACTGGAGAAACAACAAGAAATGATGTTGAAAAAACAAAGAGAAATTGAGTATGCTTTGGCGAAAATGGAGCATAGAATTCATTTAATTAAAGAAGCAACAAAAGCAAAAGCTGAACAAATGGTAATTAAAGAGATCCCGCAGAGGAAAATTACAGCCATCGCGGTTGCCCCGAATACGACGGATGATATGTTTGAGTACTATATTCATTCGCTGCAAAAAAATATGAGACAAATGGATGATAGTTTATTCTCTGGAGACATCGGTGTAACAGTTGCGAAAAAAGGATTAATGCAAAATGAGTTTCAAGCATATAGTAGTGTTTTCATTCTGTTAGATTACATGCCTTTTCAAGTACATAGCTCAGATGAAATTAAAGAAGGTATGTTCGCTTGTGTATACCATCACGGCCCATATGAAGAAACGGATGAAACATATAAGAAATTAATGAAATATATTGATCAAGAAGGATACGAAGTAAGTGGAGATGCGATTGAGATTGCATTAATTGATTGGTCTGTAACAGAAAATCCAGAGGAGCAAGTAACTGAAATTCAAATTCCTATCATGAAAAAACAAAGCAATAAGATTTAGAACTCGTATCATTACAAATTGACATCAAACAGAATAATTAAGTTACCTATTTTTCAAATTCTCTATTGACCTTCAAGTAACTTTAAGGTTTAAACTGTGAACAGAGCATTGAAAAAAGGAGCATTTATATGATGGAAACAACAGAAAAGTTAAGAGAAAAACCGATAAAAAGTTTATTTATTTCATATTTAATACCAGCCGTTCTTGGAATGGTATTAATGTCAGTTAATATTGTGATTGATGCGGTTATGATTAGTAGGGGAGTTGGAGCAAACGGATTAGCAGGAGTAAACGTGGCTATTCCAGCCTTTTCAATTTTCTTCTCTATTTCATTATGGATTGGAATGGGCGGAGCAACGTTATATTCCATTGCTCTAGGTGAAAATAAAATAGAAAGAGCAAGGTCTATTTTTACGCAATCCATGACGGTAGCAGTAATGATCGTAGGTGTTTTAGCAGCGATTTGTTTATGGAGAATAGAAGATATAGCATACTTATTCGGTGCAAACGAAGTGATTTTACCGTATGCGTTAGACTATTTACATGTGTTATTAATGTTTGGAATGATATACGTTTTAGAAAATATTTTAAGTACATTTATACGAAATGACGGAAATCCTAATTTAGCAATGGCAGGTCTAGTTGTAACGGCTGTATTAAATATAGTGTTTGACTATATCTTTATATTCATTTTTGAATGGGGCGTAACAGGAGCTGCTTCAGCGACTATTCTTTCAGCAGCGATTGGTTTCCTTGTATTATTATCTCATTTCTTTAGAAAAAGTAGTATTTTAAAATGGACGAAATTTCATTTTGAGTGGGATACAGTGAAACAAATTATGATAATCGGTTTCCCGAGCTTTACAGCAGAAAGTACAGTAGCGATTGTAACAATCGGTTTTAATATCGCATTCGTTCAATATGCAGGAGAAGTTGGAGTCGCTTCTTATGCGATGGTGAATAGTATTCACGCTATGACATTACTATTATTCTTCGGTGTTGGAGCAGCATTACAACCGATTGCTAGTTTCCATTACGGCGCAAATTTATCAGAGAGATTGCGTGAAGGATTAAAGTTCGCTGTAAAAATTGCGGTAGTACTCGGTGGTATTGCAATAATTGTCGGATTATTCTTCGGGAAATATATTATTGGTCTATTTGATGTCCAATCTCCAGAGTTGTTGGAGTTAACATTAACGGGTATTAGCCTGTTCTTTATCCAATATGTATTTTTAGGCTATAACATTGTGTATGGAGAGTACTTCCAATCCGTGCGACAAACGACAAAATCAGTGCTGATTATAATGAGCCGAGGGTTACTATTTATTATTCCATTATTATGGATTATGCCAAAATTATTTGGGATAAATGGAATTTGGCTCGTTATGCCAGTAGCTGAAGTATTGACAGCGATTATCGTATTTACGATGAATCGTATGAAACATCCTGTTCCATTAAATATGGCGGGAGAGAAAGAAGCGATATAATGAAGAAAATCCCCTTGAGCAAGTAAGGGGATTTTTTTATGCTTTTAAACTAATCGCAAAAGATCCATCTGTTTCTTGAACAGACGCGAAAGCAACGCTTTTAATATTAGTGATGCCCTTTTCTTTTAATTCTTTATATAACCATTTTTCGTCTTTATGAATTAACTTTAAGTTATCGTATTGAATTTGCGAATCAACGATAAGGGCAATTGGTAATCCGGCATACGTAACATCTATGTTCAAATCTTTTGGAGTTAATGGTACAAGCTCACGCTTTGGTAAAATACTAATGGCTCCGTTTGCTTCTAAAATAGCGTATTCAATTTCGTGAACACTTGGATATCCTGCGACGCGAAGATTAGAAAGTAGTTCAGCAATTGGATATCTACTTTTTTGTAAGTTCTCAAAAATAATGTCACCATGTTTAATTAAAATGATAGGATGTCCGAGAATGAAACGATTTAGTTTGTTTAGTAAGCTTAATTTTGTAAGAAGTAAATGCAAACATGTAATAACGACCATACCAAGAAAAGCTTGCAAAGCACCAGAGACTGGTATGGCCTGAAAAGCTAAATAAGATAAAAAGATAATAGCACCAAAATCATGGGGAGTTAGTTGTGCTAAAGCGGATTTACCGAGCAATTTAAGTGA
The DNA here is from genome assembly GCF_058792175.1 of Bacillus sp. EB106-02-03-XG38. Classification (NCBI taxonomy): domain Bacteria; kingdom Bacillati; phylum Bacillota; class Bacilli; order Caryophanales; family Bacillaceae; genus Bacillus; species Bacillus sp. EB106-02-03-XG38. The sequence continues at coordinate 118,110 of NZ_JBYTED010000002.1, read as the reverse complement.
TAGTAAAAATAAGATAAAAAAGAACGATACGTTACATAAAAAGAGAAGCAATAGAGACACTCCTTCGTGCAAAGTTGTACTTACTGTTCCCGAAAGAAATATAAATATTACTTTCCAGAGGATAAATTAGGATGAATTGGAATTTGTCTGTATACAAACAAATAAATGGATATTATCATGAAAGAAGCAAAGAACTTAGGAGAATAAGGATATGAAAAAGAAGAAAATAATGAAGTATATGATAGGAATTATAATGGTTTGCGCCGTTTATGCGGGATTTTTACAATATAACATTTATAAGCATGGGCAAATGAATGCTACCTACGATGCGGATTATATAATTGTATTAGGATCGAAAGTCAACGGAACGAAACCATCGTACTCATTGCAATATCGTATTGATAAAGCAGCTGAGTATTTACAATCACATGAGAAAACAATTGCTATAGTATCTGGAGGGAAAGGAAAAGGGGAAGATATTTCAGAAGCATTAGCAATGAAAAATGGATTAATGAAACTAAAAATTGCAGAAGACCGAATCATAATGGAAGATAAATCAACGAGTACAGATGAGAATATTACATTCTCAAAACCGTTAATTCCGAGCGATATGAAAAAAGGAATGATCGTAACAAACGATTTCCATATGTTTAGAGCGAAAAAAATAGCAGCAAAACAAGGTTTACAATTAGAAGGCCTTCCGGCTGAAACACCGAAGCGAATTGTCATTCCATCGAATATACGAGAGTATTTAGCCATTACGCAATATTGGTTTATGAATCGAATATAGAGAAAATAATCCCGCCTCGAAATCCAGGCGGGATTATTTTTGATGGAAATCTTACAAATATGTCATGTTTATGAAAGGTAAAGCGATAGTTTCTACAATGGATTCTTGACATAATGAAGATAACAAAAACTATTTAGAGGTGAATCGGATGAAAGGAAATAATATATTATCTTCACTATGTTACTTTAGTATCTTTTTTGCACCATTTTTACTACCAATTATCGTGTACTTCGTTGCGGAGGATGAAGTGAAATACCACGCGAAAAAAGCATTTTGGTCACATATTTTCCCGTATGCGATTTTATTTGGTGGCTTAGCAGTATCCGGCATATATGGCTTAAGCTTCAATCAATCGGATGGTGCTGGAATTGGAATGATGATCACATATGCGGTGTTCGTTCTTGTAGGGATTTATTACTTCATTTGGAATATCGTAAAAGGTATTAAAGTTTTGAAAACGGCGTAATAAGATAAGGAATAATTCGGCGTGAGTGTGTCTTTATTTGTCGGTAAGTCGATATCCTTTGTCGAATCGTCGATATAATTTCATTTACCGTACTAATAGGCGTTTTAAAAAGAGTAATTCAAAAAGAATTGCTCTTTTTGTGCTTATAAGTTGTGAATATTGAAAAAGATATGTTAATTTTTCATTATGAAGAGAAAAAGGAGTGTTTTTCATGAATGAGATCATACATAAAATGGAGCAACACGTGTCAGTTCGTAAATATAAAGAAGAATCAATTCCGAAAGATGTAGTGGAAAGAATGGTGCAAGCTGCGCAGCATGCCGCTTCCTCGCATTTTGTACAAGCGTATTCTGTTATATATGTAACCGATCAAGACTTAAAGGCTAAACTAGCAGAGTTATCCGGAAATCGTCACGTGAAGGACTGCGCAGCATTCTTTGTTTGTTGTGCAGATTTAAAACGTCTTGAAATGGCATGTGAAAAACATGGTACCGAGATAAAGCATGAAGGAGTAGAAGATTTTATCGTTTCGACGGTAGATGCTTCACTTTTCGCACAAAACTTAGCGCTAGCAGCAGAATCGTTAGGATACGGTATATGTTATATTGGTGGTATTCGTAATAATCCGAGAGAAGTAAGTGAATTGCTTCATTTACCAGATAAAGTATATCCTATTTTCGGAATGACAGTGGGTGTACCAGATGAAGATCATGGAGTGAAACCACGTTTACCAGTAGCGGCAATTCTACATGAAAATGGGTATGATGAAAAGAAATATGATGAATTACTAAACGAATACGATGAAACGATGAGTTCGTATTACAAAGCAAGATCATCAAATAAGAAAAACGTAACATGGACGGAATCAATGAGTTCGTTTATGTCTAAAGAAAAACGAATGCATATGAAAGAGTTTTTAAGTGAAAAAGGACTTAATAAGAAATGAATAAAAAGGCAGACCTACATGTAGGTCTGCCTTTTTTGGAGGAGAAATATGATTGTTTTCGAATAAGTATAGAAGGAGGAGATAATATGAAAAAAGCTTTAATCTTTTTATTTGATGGATTTGCAGAATTTGAAGTGAATATAGCGAGTTTATTTTTGATAAGTAAGGAATTTGAAATAATAACAGCAACTGTAGAAGGAAAAACAGTTACAGGAGAAGGTGGTTTTTTGTGTCAACCACATGTCGCTATCGAGCATATTGAGGTTGGCAGACTATGAAGTGTTTATTGTACCAGGGGGACATATTTTTGACCATTTAGAAAATGAACAATTGTTAACTATCGTGAACGAATTACATAAGCAAAATAAATGGATAGCAGGTATTTGTGCAGGGACATCATTACTACATGCAGCAGGAGTACTTAATAAGAAGAAATTCTCGACATCATTAACACCAGATGAAAAACAATTAGCGCATTTACATGAATGGGAATATAAACAAAATAAAGATGTAACCGTTGATGGGAAAATTATAACAGCGGTAGGATCTGCGTACGTTGAATTCGCTGCTGAAATAATGAAACAGCTCAATTTATTTAATGAAGCTGAAGCGAAGGAGAACTTGCAGTACTTTAAAAATGTAACAGAGCTGTGTGATGAAACGTTAGTTTAAGTGAAGATAAAAAGCGGCATAATAGCCGCTTTTTATCGTTTAAGTCAATGTGTTTTTGTACCATTTAAAGCATCTATTATCTTGAAGAGCTTACTTATAACAAATGCAAACTTTCAATAAGAAGATACATACCGGTGCAACTCAAAAGGATGTACGTAAATATTTTAAAAATCCGTTGATTAAGCCATTTGAAAATAATTTGACCTATATACAAACCTAGAAATACGATTGGAATAGCATAAAAACTGGATTCCCAAATTGTTTTGTTTGTGCCAGTAAAGAGTATTTGAGTTAGTAGACTAATGAAATATATAAATAGATAAAAAGCTAAAGTGGTTGCTCTTAATTTCTCTTTTTTCGTATCAGTTCCTGTAAAGTAAAGTAACAGGGGTGGTCCTGGCATACCGATACTTGTCGTTAATAGACCAGATAATCCGCCAACTATGAAATCTCTAGATTGTGTTGATTTAATCTTAACGTTGCATATTAGCATCAACGTTAATAGTAAGAGTAGGATGCTAATTGCTAATTTAAATGTGTTGATGTTAATAGAATTAAAAATGATAATACCAAAAGGAACACCAACTATACTGCCGAAAATTAATCTTTTCAGTAGAATAAAATCAATGTCCATTCTTATTTTCCAGATGAGTGATATGGAAATAATTAATGATAAAATGATATTTATTTGTATAGCTTCTTGTGGTAGAAATAGCATGAGTAAGAAAGGTGTTGCCATAATAGAAAAGCCAAAACCTGTACTTGTTTGTAAAATAGAAGCTACTAATATAATACATATGAAAATGAATATAATCTCCAAAATAGCCCTCCTACATAATCAGATCCAATACATATTTTAACATAAAGTGAAACTTTAATCAGTGAGGGCTTACTGTCCTTTAATACGGGGAAAAAGCGGCTAAATAGCCGCTTTTTATGTTGCAGTTAATATTCCAATGATGACCCGGTAGCTTTAAAATATTTTTCTCGTGAAGGGGTCATTACCCGGATTGCTAATAAGCAGGAAAGGAAAAGAATGAGTAACGAGCTACTGATTACAGTAATTTGAACGGAAAGAAATTGTGCGGATGCTCCAATTGCTAAAATGAAAAAGATTTGGATGAAATTTTTTATAGAATCAAATACGCTATCAATACGTCCTATCATATGAACCGGGATGTTATTTTGATAAAATGTGATAAATCCAGTACCAGCAAATGATGAAGAAATACCCAGTAAAATGAAACCGCCTGCCGCAATGATAAATGAATTTGAAAAGGCGAAAATTACATAACCTATTGCTGTAAATATCATACCGAATCCGATACAATATTGAATCGGTAATCGTTTAGCAAAGAGGGAAACAAGAAATGAGCCGAAAACGTAAGCAGCACCAGTTATACTAACAAGCATGCTATATTCCATGTCGGATAAAAGCAGTACTTGATTTGTGAATACAACTTCTTGTGAATCGAGTGCCATAGAAACAAGCATAGTAGCTTGAAATAAAACGAATATGAGAATGATGTAAGTTTCCGTTCGAGCGAATGAAAAAACTTGTTTCCAATCACTTCGTAATGTTTGTACGAAAGTATTTGCAACCTCTTCGTTTTGCTTTGTTTGTAATGTAATGTTTGGTAAGAAATAAATGAGAATAGTAGAAAGTAGAAAGGAAAGTGAGTTGCAGTAAATCACAAAGGATGTTGAGTACGTGGTGAGAAGTATTCCAGCAAGGGCTGGACCGATAATAAAAGCCCCGCTTGTACAAAAGTTATTCCAAGCGTTGAATTGAGCGCGTTCTTCAGCTCGTATGAGCATTGTTCTATAAGAAAATGAAGCTGGATCGAAAAAGGATGTAGCGATACGAGTTAAAAAGATAAAAATATAAATGGCCCAAATAGAATCAAATAGTGGAATGCAGGCAATAAGAGCTGCCCGAATTATATCTGTTATGAGCATAATGGATCGTTTGTTTAACCGATCTACTATACTACCAGACCATATTTTTGTAACAACGGTTGCAATTGGACCTACAATCCATAATCCTGCTACAGCAGCAGGGGAATTTGTGCTATTTAATACCATTAAGTTTAGAGCGATGAGATACATAAAATCACCTAAACGAGAAATTCCTGTTCCCGACAATAATAATAATTTATTTTTCATGAGCAGCTGGACCTTTCTTTCATTGTTTTTTAATCATGCAGGAAATAGCGTATTCCTCTTCGGAGTTTGATTGACGAGCGGTTTTGTTTTCCCAGCGTAATAAAACTTGTGAAACTTCCCAAGTAAGCTGTTGTAATTCCTCTGGAGTTAAAAATAAATGAGATACAATATGACTGCCTGTATTCGTTCCTTCTGTGCCGCTTTCTTCAATATAGAAATGAGCAGATTTTGCCTTATAATATTTTTCAATAATTCCTCGTTTTTCTTTCGTGTTTACTAATTCAAGTAACCCTCCATCATATAAAATTTGAACGTGATAATGTACGCTACCAGCAGATTTATTTAGTTTAGTAGCTACTTGTTTTGCAGTGAGTGCTTCGTCTTTTAAAAGATGAAGAATTTGAATGCGAGTTGCGTTGGAAATGAGCTTCTGCTGTTCAGCTGAAATAGTAAGTCTATCGTCAAACATTATGACATCTCCTTTCTTATAATCTAAATTTATTGTACGTTCTAAAAAACTAGAACGTAAGTAAAATAAATCGCCTTTTTCCATTATATTTCGACATAAATAAAAATAGCATGTACATAAACATGCTATTAAGTGATGGTAGATTCTTCATTAAGTTTCCCACGATAATATAAGAACAGCCAAATAAAACTAACAAAAATACAGCATATAGCTAGCAAGGTACCGATAACTTGCGGAGAAAGAATTTCTAAAAGCGCTCCTGTAAAAAACATAGATAACTGAATAAGAGATCCGTAAATGGAATAATGGAATGAAAAAACTTTACCCATCATATTGTCCTTCGTGTAAGTTTGAAGTAATGTCGTATCAAGTGGTATGATGATTCCTCCTGCTATACGCATACAGAGCAATGTAATGATACCGATAATAAGTTGATCGGATAAAATGAATCCGAGAAAGAAAACTCCTTGTAGGAAGTAGGCCCAACCGAATACTTTTTTCATTTTTTCTTCATTTTTAGATATATAAAGATTAACGAGGAGGCTCCCTATCATAAGCCCAGCCCATTGAACTGTATATAAAATTCCAATATTCGTGTGGAAAATTCTTTCGGCATAGATCGTTAAAAGTAGCTGATAAGCGCCGCCAATTATGCCCCATGAAATGCCGATAAGAATTAACGTTAAAATGATTTTAGTTTGTAAAATGTATGTATAACCATCTTTTATATCAGTAAGAAATGCTTTGTTTTCGTTACAAGTATCATGAGTAGGGACACTCATATTATAAATAAAATAGGCTGAAATAAAGTATGAAAAGCTATTTACTAAAAAAGCGAATTCAATATGTAAAGATTGTACAAGTATCCCGCCTAAAGAAGCCCCCATAATAGACATAAAACCATTTATTGTACTAGAAAGAGAGTTAGCAGTTACGAAATGATGTTGGTATACGATATTTTTTAAGGTTGCTTGTTTAGCCGGCTCAAATAAGCAAAAAAGTACAGATAAACATATATTAGCAATGAAAATAATCTCAATTTTATAGTTTGCGAATAAGTATGTAAGGACTAGAATTCCTCGTGTAATATCGGTGAAAATCATAATGTTCTTTTTAGAAAAACGATCTACAACTCCGCCTATGAAGGGGCTAAGAAGAAGTTGGGGCAAACTTTTACTTATAAAGGTGAGTGCAATCATAAACGGCGATTCCGTTATGCCATAGACGAATGTTAATAAAGCTACTGTATGAAACCAATCCCCAAGTACACTTAACGTTTGCCCATAAAATAGTTTTTTGAAGTTAGTATTTGTTTTAAGAAGTGTGGAATAAGAAACTGACATAAAAAGATTAATCCTTATGTAATGATGAGGCTTGAACCCGTTTTTTCCATTCGCTTAAATACACTTTCTCATCTGTAGGGAGTCCGACAGGTAATTGTGCAATCAATTCTAAAATATTTCCATCAGGGTCGTTAAAGTAAACGGCGGCATGTGCTAATGTTGGAAAAACAATTGGCTCAATTGGTTCCATTCCGAAGTCTTTTCGTGCTGAAATGCCTTTTTTGTTTAGCCAATGTATCGCATGTTCTAAATCATGTAAGCTTACTTGAAAGGCGATGTGTCGTAAAGAGGGGTGATAATTAACTTTGTATTCTGTGCCTTCCCAAAGGCCGAGCCAACTTTCATTTTCTTTAATCCAAAAGAAAGCAATATCATCTCCTCTTTTATATAATTTCAGTCCAAGTGATTCATAAAAAGATATTGATACCTCTAAGTTGCGGACAGGTAAATGCGCTTCGTAAAGACCTTTAATCATTGTAATCCTCCTTAATAAAAATGTTTCTGATTTCATAGTAAACTGTTTTTTATTAGTTGAAATCAGAAAAAGGAGGGACATAACTTCATACGAAAGTATGAAAAAACAGCTCAAATATGAGCTGTTTTCTTATAGTTTTTCGTTCATTTGTTAAGGATAGGATATATTAGTATCCGTATCCGCCGCCACCCCAACAGCTACATCCGATGATGATTAGAAGGATGAATAGTACGATAAGCAAAGCAAATCCACCGCCGAAACCAGCGCAACTTCCACCATAACTCATATGTTTTCCTCCTTTTGAGTAAGTTAATCTATATATTTCATGGACTACTGTATACAGTATGTTTTTTGTATGGAAATGGAGCCAGTCTCTTGAGTAATTAGACAAACGCCTGTATGGTCATTTTGATTGTATAATTAGCTAGGGATATGTGAATGAATTGCTATATATTTTGCGATTTGTTCATAAAAAAATATAAAAATTGTAAAAAAAACCATTTTTATATTTTTTTATGAGTGGATTTGTACTATAATTTTACAAGTAATATTATGGGAAAAGGGAGTTTTAGTAAAGAGATGGAGATGGGAAAATTACACAATAAAATAGAAAACAAAAAGAAAGAGCTAATTCAACTTGTTGCTAGACACGGATTGGATCATGATAAAGTTTTGTTATTTAGCCGAGATTTAGATATACTTATTAATAAGTTTATGAATGTAAAAGATAAAGTACATAAATAAGTAATTTGTAGTTTTTTATATTAAGATATTCCGTAAAAAAGGAGAGAAAAGTATTTGGAACATTTACAAGAAGAGCTATATAAACAAATAAAAGAAGAAAAAGGTATTGTTACAATTTTTTTAAAGAGTGGCGTTAGAATAGTAGGAGAAGTTGTTGCGATAGACAAATTTACCGTTTTAATGTTAGTTGATGGAAAACAACAACTTATTTACAAGCAAGCTATATCAACAATAATGAAATAAGACACTCAAATTGAGTGTCTTTTCATTATTGTTTGCAAGCTTCCACGTCAATGCCGGCATCTAATAATTTCTTTTCTCCGTCTTGTTCGATGATCTTTTGTAATTTAGATAGGAAAGAATCAAAGTTTGTATGCTTTGCTACTTGGAAAGTCATTTTATGCTCAATTGGTAGCCACGTATCAATATCAGCTTCGTTATGCTGAATTTTTACTTCAAGCTTATCAAGTGCATTAGCAACTTTTGCTTCGTATGTTTCTTTCGCTTCAAACTCCATCCATAAATTATATAATTCCATGCCGAGTGAACCTTTTAATGTGCGTTTAATATTTAAAATTGCTTCTTGCTCATTTTTTTGTTTTTGTAATTGTAATTCATAACTATTCATTGTATCAAAAGCAGGAATATCACCAGCTTCAGCTTCGACTAGGTCGTGAATAATGACCATTTTAAGTAATTTTTCAATGTTTACTTTTTGATCTAAATAAGGCTCAACTAAAATGGCCATTAGAGACATGCGCCACGTATGTTCAGCAACGCTTTCTTGACGGCCGTTAGAAAGCCAGCTATGTCGCATTTCATATTTTAGTTTTTCGGCTAGTGCAATGACTTGTAAAATGTTATGTTCCATCGTGATCCTCCTCATATATCTATACTATAATTCTAATATGGAAATAAAATGTGTCAATTCTATGAGTATATTGCGATAAATAGATGATAAGCGTATAATACTTATTATATGTGAAAACGCATTATTAAAATAAAAAAATGTTTTAAAAAAATGAAAAGGGAAGGGCAGGAATATGGGAGACGAAAATCAAGTGTTTGCTAGGCCAGAAAGAAAAAAAAGGAAGTTTGATATTTCTAGCCCAGTGGGCATTATAGTAGGTTTTGCTATTGTAATAGCGGCAATTATGCTTGGCGGCGGTGGAATAAAAGCTTTTAAAAACTTTTTAGATGTTTCATCTATTTTAATTGTCATAGGGGGAACTACAGCGACAATTGTTGTGGCATATCGATTTGGAGAAATAAAAAAATATACGAAAAGTATTTTTACTGTTTTACATAGAAGAGAAGAAGATTTAGAACAGTTAACGGATTTGTTTGTGAATTTTTCGAAAAAGTCTAAAAAACACGGCCTACTTTCTTTAGAAGTTGATGGAGAGCAAGTAGACAATCCTTTTATTCAAAAAGGAATTCGATTAATGTTAAGTGGTTACGATGAAGATGAATTAAAAGAAGTGTTAATGAAAGATGTTGAAACGGAAGTGTATGAGTTAAGAAAAGGGGCAGTATTATTAGATAAAATTGGCGATTTCGCTCCAGCTTGGGGCATGATAGGTACTTTAATCGGTCTTATTATTATGCTTCAAAACTTGCAAGACACATCGCAAATTGGTACAGGGATGGCAGTTGCGATGTTAACGACATTGTATGGGTCAGTACTTGCGAATATGATTGCAATCCCTCTTGCTGAAAAAGTGTATCGTGGTATTGAAGATTTATATACAGAGAAGAAGTTTGTTATTGAAGCGATTTCAGAATTATATCGCGGTCAAATCCCTTCTAAATTAAAGTTGAAACTCGATACATATGTATACGAAACAAAGATAAAAAAAGTAAAACGAGCAGCCTAATATTGCAAGGAGTGGTATGGTGATGATGAAACGACCGCAAAAGGGATCGCCTCGTTGGATGACGACTTTTACAGATTTAACGATGTTATTATTAACTTTCTTTGTATTACTAGTTGCTACATCAAAGCAGGATGCAGTAAAATTGTCACAGATGCTTGAAAAGTTTAGTGACGTGGAGCAAGTAGATGCAAAAGTAATGGAAAATACAATACCAGATATTTCACATGAAAAAAATGATGAAAAAATGGTCTCTAAAAAGAGAATGGACGAATTATATAAAAAGTTAAAAGCATATGTAGATAATAACGGTATTAGTCAAGTGAATGTATATCGAGAGGATACAGGAGTAAGCGTCGTTATAGTAGATAATTTAATATTTGATACGGGTGACGCGAACGTTAAACCAGAAGCGAAAGAGATAATAAGTCAATTAGTTGGGTTTTTCCAATCAGTACCAAATCCTATTGTTGTTGAAGGGCATACAGATAGTAGACCTATTCATAATGACAAATTCCCTTCTAACTGGGAGCTGTCTTCAGCAAGAGCAGCAAATATGATTCACCACTTAATCGAAGTGTATAATGTGGATGATAAAAGGCTAGCTGCGGTAGGATATGCAGACACAAAGCCAGTTGTACCAAATGATTCACCGCAAAATTGGGAGAAAAACCGTCGCGTTGTCATTTACATAAAAGAATAGTATATTATCATTTTAATAATAAAATAATGAAAATACGAAAATTCTTTTAAAAAAATATTAAATTTTATCATTTTATTTTGTATAATGAGTGAGAATGATAAGGTGAAATATTAAGATATATTTATACATAGAAGGAGAGAATTAAAAAGAATGGCACATAAAATTTTAGTTGTAGACGATGCGATGTTCATGCGAACGATGATTAAAAACTTATTAAAAAGTAATTCTGAATTTGAAGTAATCGGAGAAGCGGAAAATGGAGTAGAGGCAATTCAAAAGTATAAAGAACTTCAACCTGATATTGTTACATTAGATATTACTATGCCAGAAATGGACGGACTTGAAGCATTAAAAGAAATTATTAAAATTGATTCAAGTGCAAAAGTTGTTATTTGTTCTGCAATGGGACAACAAGGTATGGTATTAGATGCAATTAAGGGTGGGGCAAAAGACTTTATTGTAAAGCCATTCCAAGCAGATCGCGTAATCGAAGCTTTAACAAAAGTAGCAAACAGCTAATATAGAAGGGGTGCCACAAGGAATCTAAACATTGATAGCGGATATGCGTGTGGCCCCCTTTTTTCTTGCTTTAAAACACTAAATTGTTATACATGAATGAAATGTTTGTTAGACAGGTAGGGGATTAAAATGCAAACAGATCTATTAAATATATTTTTTGAGGAATCAGAAGAACATTTACAATCGCTAAATGAAAATGTGCTAACTTTAGAACAAAATCCCACTGATATGGATGTTGTGGGAGAAATATTCCGCTCAGCCCATACATTCAAAGGTATGTCAGCGAGTATGGAATTTACGGAAATGGCGGATTTAACGCATAAGATGGAAAACGTTTTAGATGAAATTCGTCATGGGAATATAGTTGTAAATGCAGAGATTATTGATGTGATTTTTGAGTGCATTGATAATTTGGAGAAGATGGTTGCAGATGTGCAACAAGGCGGAATGGGCAATATTGATGTAATTACAACTAAGCAGAAATTAGAAGCATTATTGAATGGCAATGTAGAAACTCCTGCGGAATATATTGAGCAAGAACCTATAAATAATGATGCAGTTTCACATGAAGTGCTTATAACTGTTGAGCAACAAGCTATTTTAAAAGCAGTACGTGCAATTATGTGTATTGAAGCACTGCAAAATGTAGGGAATGTACAAAAAACAGTTCCAAGTATTGAAGAAATTGAAGCAGATGCTTTCGGGTTTGAGTTCACAGTATTTATGGATACTGATCAAAGTGAAGAAGAATTAAAACAAGTAGTGCTTCATGTTTCTGAAATTGAGAAAGTAGAAGTGAAGCAAGGACATACATTAAAAGAAGTAGTCTCGAAAGAATTGGGTACACAAGAAGCCGTGCAGGAAGATATACAAGTAGCTACGCATGTGGAACCAACTAAAGAAGAATCGAAGCAATCAGCTAATGCTGCACCAGCTAAAAGCGCTGCAAAAACGAAAAATGGTAAAGTGGAAAATCGTTCCATACGTGTTCAATTAGAAAAAATTGAAAGATTAATGAACATGTTTGAAGAAAGTGTAATTGAGCGTGGCCGTATAGATGAATTGGCACAAGCAATTCAAAACAAGGAATTAATTGAGCATTTAAATCGATTAGGTGATATTTCAAAAGATATTCAAAATGTACTACTAAACATGCGTATGGTGCCAATTGAAACAGTCTTTAATCGTTTCCCACGTATGGTACGTATGTTAGCGAAAGATTTAGGGAAGAAAATCGATTTACAAATTACAGGTGAAGACACCGAAGTTGATAAAATTGTTATTGATGAAATCGGAGATCCACTCGTTCATTTAATTCGTAATGCAATTGATCACGGTGTTGAAACTGTTGAACAACGTCGTGATGCAGGTAAAAATGAGACAGGTACGATTAAATTAGAAGCGTTTCATAGTGGAAATCATGTCGTTATTCAAATTACGGATGATGGAAATGGTATTCATAAAGGGAAAGTATTAGAAAAAGCGATTAAAAATGGTGTTGTAACAGAATCTGAGGCAAATAAATTAACGGACCGTGAAGTATTTGATTTAATCTTCCAACCAGGATTTAGTACAGCTGAAGTTGTATCAGACCTTTCTGGGCGTGGCGTTGGATTAGATGTAGTGAAACATACGATCCATAGTTTAGGTGGACATTTAATTATTGATTCTGAAGAAGGAAAAGGTAGTACATTTAGAATTGAACTGCCATTAACGTTGTCTATTATTCAATCTATGCTTGTTCAAACGAATGATAAACGTTATGCTTTCCCTCTTGGTAATATTGTTGAAGCAATTCGGATTAAGAGGGAAGACATCCAATCCTTACAAGGAAAAGATGTGTTAAATTACCGTAATCAAATTATTGAAGTGAAGCATTTAAGTACTGTATTTGGTGAGAAAACAGTAGATGAGGCGTTTGCGTCATATGATGGTCAAATGGTTCCTGTGTTAATTGTTCGTAATACACATCGCAGCTATGGACTTATTGTAAACACAATTATCGGTCAAAGAGAAATAGTCCTAAAGTCATTAGGTGACTTCTTTGCAGAGAGTTCTAATTATTTCTCTGGTGCGACGATTCTCGGTGATGGACGAGTGGTCCTCATTTTAAACCCAGAAGGTTTATAATAGGAATGAAGGAAAGCTCCCCACTTGTATACAATTGGGGAGCTTTTTGGTTAATCGTTACTAATCTAAAAATGGGAATAAATACATATTAACGTTTTATATAATAAGTTTGTTAAAATAAAATGAGAGTTTATATCATTTGATAGAAAAACAGAAATGAGGAGGCAGAGAAAATGCCTGAGCAACACACAAAAGGGGATACGAGCACAATTGTGCTAGAAAAAGAAAATGAGCATTTAACGCCTCAAGAATGCGATATTCTTGGCGAAATTGCAAATATATCATTTGGTTCAGCTTCGACTGTATTATCAACAATCTTAAATAGGCAAGTAAGTATTACTGCTCCTCGCATAGAATTGGTAGATTTATATGATTCAAGCGACGTCGAAGTTCCACACGTTGTATTAAACATTCATTTTACAAAAGGATTAGATATGGAAAACCTTCTTGTTCTTAAGCAAGATGTTGCATTATCGATTGCTGATTTAATGATGATGGGAACAGGTGAAGTGGAAGACGGAAAAGAACTTGGTGAATTAGAGCTAAGTGCTGTACAAGAAGCGATGAATCAAATGATGGGGTTCGCAGCTACATCTATGTCTGAATTCTTCCAAGATACAGTAGATATGTCTCCGCCGACAATTAAAGTTGTAAAGTTATCAGAAGAAATGGAGAAAATCTCTGAAATCGATGGGAATCAAACGATTGTTAAAGTATCGTTTGATTTAAAGATAGATAATCTTGTAAATTCTAAACTTGTGCAAATTGTTTCAGTTGATCATGCGAAACAAATGGTAAATAAATTAATGCAATTATCTGGTGACGTAGAAGAGCAAGAAGAGCCAGCAGAAGTAGTGGAAACTGAGATTGTAGAAGAACAAGTTGAAAAAGAGCATTTAACACAAGAAGAGAAAGATGTCCTTGGTGAAATTGCAAATATTTCAATTGGTTCCGCTTCAACAGTATTGTCAACACTTTTAAATCAGCCAGTTACAATTAGTACGCCCAATGTAGAATCAATCAATGTTCGTCATTATGACGGAGTACCAGTCCCATTTGTTATTTTAAATGTTGATTTTGTTGAAGGACTAAAGAATGAGAATGTATTCGTATTTACGAAAGATGTCGCTTTAACAATGGTAGATTTAATGATGATGGGAACAGGGGAAGTTGATCCAGAGAAGGAGCTTAGTGAATTAGAACTGAGCGGTATTAAAGAAATCATGAACCAAATGATGGGGCATGCTGCGACGGCGATGTCAGAAATGTTTCAAGAAAAAATGGACATGACACCACCAAATGTTAAATTCGTAACGTTAAAAGAAGAAATGGAATATTTGGGAGAGTCAATGAAAGTGGACGAACTCGTCCAAATTACGTTCAACCTTGAAATTGGCGACCTGCTTCAATCGAAAATGTATCAAATTTTACCGATTTCAGAAGCGAAAGAAATGGTAAGAAGACTTCTATATCCAATGATGGAAGAGGAAGAAGAGATTGTTACGGAAGAAATTGAAGAAGAAAAAATTGTAGAACCTGTTGTGCAACCTATTGAATTTAAAGAAGTAAAACAAATGGAACCAGTATACATGGACACATCCATCTTACAAAATGTAGAAATGAATGTGAAATTTGTATTTGGAAGCACAGTGAAAACAATTCAAGATATTTTAAGTTTACAAGAGAATGAAGCGGTTGTACTAGATGAGGATATTGACGAGCCAATTCGTATTTATGTAAATGATGTATTGGTGGCGTATGGTGAACTTGTAAATGTAGATGGATTTTTCGGAGTAAAAGTGACGAAATCACTATAAGGCGTTGAAATAGTAGATGAAAAGCGTAAAGTTCTTTCTAATTTGCTGGCTATGCATACATATGTGCTTGCTCTTCCCGCTGCAAAGTCAGGCGGAAGAGCAAAATGTGCCAGAACAAAAATTAAATGAAGTGAATGTGCAAGAAGAAAACAAAGAAGTTCAAGAGCAACCAGAGCAAGTGGAAGTGAATCAAGATAAAGAGGAACAACAAGAAGTAGCAAATGAACAAGAAATCGAAAAAAAGATAGAGACGGATCAAGGGGTTATTACAGTAAATAAGCCAGAATTAAAAGTTGGCGAAGAAGTGCAGCTTATTGTAGAACCGAAAGAGCAAAATGTTCAAAGTATAAAAGGTATTTTGCGCTTGCCAAAAAACGGCGATCAGTATGAACAAGAAAGAATGTTATCGTTTAAGTATGAAGAGGAAACGAAGCTATGGATTGCTAACTACAAGGTCGAGATTTTTGATTTGCAAGGTGATTGGAATCTTCAGCTCATTCAAAGTTACAAAGAAAATGAGAAAGAAGAGCTTGTAGAAAATGAAGTGAAAGTCCCGCTTATTCGTATAAATAATGAAATGCCAACTCTAGATAAAGAGTTACCGAAGTTGCATAAAGTTACGATTGATGAGACGAAGGGAAACGTAATTGAACGGAAACAAGGCGATTCTATACGTGTACGAGTGAAGGCAACAGACGTAGAATCAGCTGTGAAAGAAGTTCGTGTTACATTAAAAGGAAAAGAAAATAAAGAGATTACATTTTTATTAGATTACAATAAGCGCGATATGGATTGGCAAAAAGTATTTGAAATAACGGATGCGTTGCCAATCGGGACATACGAAATACTTGTAGAGATAGTGGATGCGGCCGGCAATAAACTGGTTGAGGAAAGTGAGTATATCGTTTCTGTTTTGGAGCAAAAAACAGAAGAGGATAAAAAGATAGAAGAACGAGAGAATGAAGATAAATTAGAAAATAAATTAGAAGATAAGAAAGAAACTGAGAAGCAGGAAGACTCGAAAGTAGAAATACCGCTTCAGGAAGAAAAACCACCAGTTGTTCAAATTCCGAAAAAAGAAGAGAAAGTAAACGATCTTATAAAAGAACCATTGAAAGAGAAAGAAAAAATTACCTATGTTATAAAAGAGCCTCTCACAGACAATAAGGAAGTAAATAAAACGAAGGCTCAAAAAGATAAAGATAATAACAATCAAGTCATTTCGAAAAAGAAAGAGAAAAAAGAAGAGCCGGAAGAGAAGAAAGAAGCAAAAAGTGACCAAGGAATACAAGCTTCTAATGTATTTGCTATTATGTCTGGTTTATTCGTATTGTTTTTAGTTTTAAAAAGTAATAAAGAATGGGGCTAATAATTTCATAGTAGTGGAGGCGCTTAGATGGAGATTAAACGTACGACAATTGAAAATAAGACGCTACAACCATTAAAACAGCCTGCAGCTATTTCGGAACATGAAATCCAGAAAGAACGAAAGCATAGTAATCTAGTGTTTACTGGACAGTCTAAGATTATTTCGAAAAATAATGAAATAGGGATTTTACTTGCGAGTTTAGGTGATGGAAAGGTTATGAAGGAAATGCTTTCTAAAGAGATGGATACAGTGTTACAACTCTTTAAAAAGTTGCATACGTTATCTGGAGAAGGGAAGCAAACAGAAAAAGTATTTGAACAAGTAATGAGAAGTTTGCAAGGGCTTGTTAAGCAGGCACATATAAAAGAGCTTCCTTTGTTAGATGGGACGTATGATTTTGCTGAAGTACAATTATCATTTGGTAGAAAAGTACATATTCCGTTATTAGATGTAAGTGCACTCCTTTCTAGAGTGGAAAGTGATTCTTCAGAAGGAAATATAAATTTAATGGTAACGGTTATTACTGCTTACATAACGAAATTGTCTAACGAAACTATTTTAATTAGCGTTACAGATCGCACTGCTAAAGAGCGGGATGTAAGTGTATGGAGAGCGCTCGCAGAAATGAATATGACACAATTATCACAGGCCCTGAAACAAACGATGCAAGAACATAAATGGTCTATGACATTTCTTTTTCTCTTTGTATGGATTGTTGCTATTATTTTAATTCGAGTTATATAAAAAGGTCGTCACTTTACATTGTGACGACCTTTTTATATTTTTTCGTAGAAGAATGTATCAAATCTCTGAAGATTATAACGTTCAGGTGTTAAAATTTGTTCGGTACTACCAACAAATAGTACGCCGCCTTTTCGTAAAGCACGACTAAACTTTTCGTAAAGTTTTACCCTTGCTTCTTCAGTGAAGTATATCATTACGTTGCGACAAATGATTAAATCGTAATTTGTATCAAACGACTGCATTAACAGGTCATGTTGTTTGAACGTAACGTTTTGCTTAATGTTTTGATGTAATGAATATATATCATTCTCTTTTGTGAAATGACGTTCTTTCAGATCGATAGGTAATTCTTTTAAAGAACGTTCTGTATATTGACCACGTTTTGCAGTTTCTAAAATGTGAAAATCAAGATCTGTTGCTTGTATTTCAAAACGAAATGGAGCTAGATGCTTCGATAAAATTAAAGAGAGTGTATATGGTTCTTCACCGGCAGCGCAAGCGGCACTCCATACTTTTAATTTTCCGTTGTTTTGTTCAAGTAATTTTGGTAGTGCTTTCGTCTCTAACGTTTGCCAACGTTCTTTATTCCTAAAAAATTCTGAAACGTTAATTGTAATATAATCAATAAAACTTAAAAATAAATTTTGATCGGTACGTAAATTGCTTAGAAAACTAGTGTAGCTCTCAAAGCCCTTTCTCGAAATAAAAGCATCGATTCTACGACGCATTCTATCTTGTTTATATGAAGCGATATCCATATTGAATTGTTGTTTAAAACTCGCGATAAAATGATCATAATCTTGTTCAATTATCATATTTATAATAGGCACAATAACGATATTGTGCCTCCCCCTTTACATCATACGGATTTTTTGTTCAAAGTTTTTTTTCATCTGTTTTTCATGTAAACCTGGTAAATCATAAATAACAGCATCAATTCCTGCTTCTTTTGCAACGTCAACGGGAATGACAGATGTATGCTTGTCCCCATTATAAAAACAGAGAACTAAATCGGTATCTTCGATTATTTGTTTTACAAAAAACATATAATCTGATCGGTAAATGGAGTCGGAAGGATGATCAAAAGCGACATACTCGGCTCCGTGTTTTTTTAAGTAATCAACGACCTCTTGAAATTCATCTGTTAATGCTTGTAACGGCTGTAGCGTGTAAAGGCATAAATTTTGAGCGAGTCTTTCGTTTTCGATGAAAAAACGAAGAATCTCATTTTCAATAGATTTATAACATAATATGTAAATTTTATGTTTGTGAGCATAGTCAGTTAAAAATTTTTTTATTTCTTCCTGATCTAATGCTGTTAATTGATTTGAACCACAAAGAAAAATATTCATAGATTTGTGCCACCTCATGCTAAATTGTAACATATCTTTTATAAAAAATAACTGCAAAATATTAGTGTTCAGAGTATAATTATAAATAACTGGATTTTACGATTAAGTTTAGGAAGAAATAAAAAAATAAATAGGTGATATATATATGCTGCGTTCGATCTCACATAATCCGATTTTATCGCATATACCGTCTGCTACTCAAATGCCGAAAGAAGCAAATGTCAGGACAGGACTTGCATTTTCGGATAATTTGCATGCAGATCCGAAAAAAGATAAATTGCTAGAACAAATGGAAGCATTTGTCGATAACATTGGAGAAATTAAAGAGAAAATTGAAATGGAATTAACGCTTGATAATGTAATGGAATACAAAAATACAGTAAAATCATTTTTGAATTTTTACGTAGATAATGTATTGCAATATAAAGATGTCATGTCTCGTCATCCGCGTTACGGATATTCACAGAAAATGACGATTGTGAAACAAGCGGAAATGGGATTAAATGAGTTAGAAGATGTTATGAATTTAATTAATACGAAAACGGGACATTTAGAAATGTTAAATCAAATTGGAGAAATCCACGGTTTAATTGTAAATTTAGTCTTGTAAAAGGGAAGGAAGCTATATGTACATACAATTATATGAAAAGCTCGTTATTATTCAAAAAGCATATGAAAACATTCAAACGCTTGGAGAACAAATATATGAGAATTTAAAACATAAAAATGTAAATGCAGTTCAAAAGTTACAAGTAGAGCAATTGCAGTACATTGATGGTTTAAAAAAGTTATCAAGTTCATTTGAAGAAATGGTTGCTCAGTTTTGTAAAGAACAGGGAGTGGAAGCATTTCGCGTAAGTGCGTTATTTTCGTATTTTTCTCATGAAGAAATTGAAAAAATGGAAGAATTACAAAAAAACCTAACAGAATTAGAAGAGAATGTAAAAATGATTCTTTTGAAAAATCAATATTACTTAAACGTACTATTAAAAACTACAGAAAGTATTGTGGATTCCGTTTCTGAATATAATTTAGAGCGAAACAATAATTCACAAATCTTTATGAACGAACTATTGTAAAGGGGAAGTGAAACATTATGAGACTATCTGATTATAATACGCCGTTATCGGGTTTGTTAGCGGCACAAATGGGATTACAAACGACGAAACAAAATTTATCTAACATTCATACGCCTGGTTATGTGCGTCAAATGGTGAATTACGGATCGGCTGGGGCAAGTCAGGGCTATTCACCGGAACAAAAAATAGGTTACGGTGTACAAACGTTAGGCGTTGACCGTATTACAGATGAAGTGAAGACGAAACAGTTTAACGATCAATTATCTCAACTCTCTTACTATAACTATATGAATTCGACTTTATCACGTGTAGAATCTATGGTTGGAACGACAGGGAAGAATTCATTATCTAGTTTAATGGATGGCTTCTTCAATGCCTTTCGTGAAGTCGCAAAAAATCCAGAACAACCAAATTACTACGATACATTAATTTCTGAAACTGGGAAGTTTACAAGTCAAGTAAATCGTCTAGCGAAAGGCTTAGATACAGCAGAAGCACAAACGACAGAAGATATTGAAGCGCATGTCAATGAATTTAATCGTCTTGCTGGCAGCTTAGCGGAAGCGAATAAAAAAATTGGACAAGCAGGCACACAAGTGCCAAATCAACTTTTGGATGAACGTGATCGTATCATTACAGAAATGTCTAAGTATGCAAATATAGAAGTGTCTTATGAATCTGTGAATCCTAATATCGCGAGTGTTAGAATGAATGGTGTTTTAACAGTAAATGGACAAGATACATATCCACTTCAATTAAATAAAGAAAAAGAACCAATGACTGCTGAAATTTATGGTTCGGAAATTCCTTTAACTAGCGGAGCAATTCAATCAGCGATCGATACGAAAGCGAAGATTGCTAGTTATAAGAAAAACCTTGAAGAACTAATGAGTTCTGTAAAGAATGAAGTGAACACAGTAATGGGGAAAGAGTTCTTCGTTGGAGATCAAGCGAAAGATATGAAATTAAACCCTGAATTTCCACAAGATGTTTCGAAAATGAAAATATCAGCTGAAACAGCAAATAAACTAGCAGCAATTACAGATGGGAATTATAAAGAAGGTCTTTCTTATAAACAAGCATTAGACCAATTTGTAGTTGGTGTTGCATCTGATAAAAGTGCAGTGAATGCTCATCAAAAAATTCATGGAGATTTATTAGAGGGGATTCAGCAAGAAAAGATGGGTGTTGAAGGCGTTAATATGGAAGAGGAAATGGTTAATTTAATGGCCTTCCAAAAATATTTCGTTGCAAACTCTAAAGCTATTACTACGATGAATGAAGTGTTTGATAGTCTATTTTCGATTATTCGATAAGTGATAGTAATTGATTGGAAATATATAAGGAGGAGATAGAAATGAGAGTATCTACATTTCAAAATGCAAGCTGGGCAAAGAATCAGTTAATGGATTTGAATGTGCAACAACAATACCACCGAAATCAAGTAACTTCAGGGAAGAAAAACCTTTTTATGAGTGAAGATCCACTTGCGACAAGTAAATCATTTGCGATTCAACATTCATTGGCGAATATTGAACAAATGCAAAAAGATTTAGCGGATTCGAAAAATGTATTAACACAAACTGAAAATACTTTACAAAGTGTGTTGAAGTCTTTAACAAGAGCAGACCAATTAACAGTACAAGCATTAAATGGGACAAATAGTGAAAAAGAATTGCAGGCTATGGGGGTAGAGATTGATCAAATTTTAAAACAAGTCGTATATTTAGCGAATACGAAAGAACAGGGTCGTTATATTTTTGGTGGTGATAGTGCAGAGAATCCACCGTTTACAGAAGATGGTATGTATCAAGGTGGAAAAAATGATGTGAACTGGCAACTAAATGACGGTTATGATTTCAAAGCGTTTCGGAACGGAGATGCATTATTATCCCCGGTTATAAAAACGTTAAAACAGATGAGTGAAGCGATGCAAAACGGTGACCCAAAAGCGTTACAACCGTTATTAGAAGAAAATAAGCAAAACTTAGATGGCGTCATTAATCGCACAACTGAAGTTGGCTCAACAATGAACACAATGGAGACGTTTAAAACAATTTTAAGCGAGCAAAATTTAGCACTTCAAGAAAACCGTAAAGAAATTGAGGATGTTGATTTAGCGGTAGCAATTTCTGATTTAGCTTATATAAACGCGACGTATGAAGCAACACTTAAGGCAGTTAGTACGATGAGTAAAACGAGTATTTTAGATTATATGTAAACAATAAGGAGTGAAAAATATGGCAGGAACAATATCTGATTATGGTGGCAGACAACAAATATGGAATTTAGGAAATAACATGATAGATACAAAGAAGTTAGTCGATTTAGAGTTACAAGCATTGGAAATGAAAAAATCACCCTATACTACACAAAAACAAACATTAACAAATGAAAAAAATGTGTATGCAAGCATGAAAAAAGAATTTGCAAATCTTGTACAAGTGTTCAAAGATTTATACGCATTTAAAGGTGATGAAAAGAAAACAACTCTATCCAAAGATGGTTTTATGAAAGCACAAGCTGACGCTGCCGCAATTCCTGGAACATACACAATTACAGTAGAGCGAGTAGCTGAAAGACATCAAATAACTACAGCTCCACTTACTCCTTCAAAAACTCCTGAAGGTATGGAGCAACAATTTAGTTTAGATTTAAAACTTGGAGTAGATGATGTATTTCAGATAAATGGAAAAGAAGTTAAAATCTCAAAAGATATGACGTATAAAGATCTTGTCAATAAGATAAATAATGGGAATTATGGTACATCAGTATATACTTTAGGGGATCAACTATTTTTCACATCGACTACTGCAGGAGAAGCTGGAGAGCTGAAATTAACTGATGGCGCCAATAGTTTTTTGCAAAATATAGGGCTAGTTACTTCTGCGAAAAATACGGATGGAACGAATGTTGTTGCAAATCAAGTGACAGGAGCAATAAATGCTGAGTATACAATAAATGGAATAAAAGGAACTAGTAAAACAAATAAGATTGATACAATTCCAGGATTAACTATTAATTTAGAAAAGGAAACTACAGAGCCAATAAAATTAACTATTGAGGATTCTGATATAAAAAATTCGATAGACTTAATAAAAAAAATGAAAGACGAGTATAATAAGGCTGTTAAAAGTTTGGATTTATTTGCTGGGGAAAATGGAGTAATGCAAGGGAATAATGTGTCGTTTGCTATCAATAATGCAATGACAAGTATTTTTAACTTTTCCCAAGATGATAAGTATTTATTTTCTTTTGGAATTCAAATTGATAAAAAAGGTAGTATGACTCTTGATGAAGAAAAATTGAAAACAGCTTTTAAAGAGAATCCGGAATCTACGAAACAATTTTTCTTTGGCTTGAATGGCTTAGGTCATGATACAGAGAAAAAGTTAGACGGGATATTTGGAGATGAAGGAATTATTGGGAAACGTTCTAAAAGTATTGAAAAGCAAGTAACTGATTTAGAGAGAAAAATTCAAGATATTGATACAGTTAATAAGGAAAAACAAAAAACAATTATTGATAAATATGCAAAATTAGAAAGTCAGTTAGCATTGCTTGATAGTCAGTTGAAGACAATTCAAGCAATGACAAAAACAAAAAGTGATGATTAATGAAAGCTGAGGAAGTGATTGTATGCAAGCATGGCAACGTTATATGCAAAATGATATTATGACGAGTAATCCAATTAAAAATACAATATTTATTTATGAAAGATGTATCATCGAGTTTCGTAAATTGGAAGAACTTTTAAATACATTTAAAATTCAAGATGGTGATGCACTTCTTGAAAAGTTAGAACGTATTTTTGAAGAACTAAAGTTGCAATTAAATCCCGAAATTACGAAAGATTTATATGATAGTTTATATGGCTTATACGATTGGATTAGCATTCAAATTCAAACGATGAAAGTCACGCGTGAAGCAAAAGACATTGATGCGATTGTGAAAGTGCTACAAGATTTAATAGACGGATACCGTGGAGCGCTTGAAAATGAACAATGATATTTATCGAACGTTTGTCGGCTGTTTTAATGAAATCGGTGAATTGCAAGTGTCAGATGGAGAGTTTGCTGAGAAGAGTGAAATGTTAAATCGCTGGATGATGACATTGGATGAGGAAACACGTGCGCAAGTTGCAGCAGAAGTAAGTCCATTCATTATTAAGGCGGCGCAGCATATTCGAGATAAGCAAAAGATTTTAGAAGAAATGATTATGACAAATGATGGGCGTATGAAAGCTAATTCATTTTACGGTAAATTTTAATGATAGAGTTTAGAAACGGATTCCCCTTTTAGGAGGGGATCCATTACTTTGTTTAAATAAAGACTTCCGCTGATTGAGGTTTCATTTTATGACTGTAATGAAAAAAAGTAGTAATCTAAATAATGTAAAAATGAACTTTAGTTTGTAGATTATATATTGAAATGTTGCATAGATTATTACGTGTATACAGTTTTTTTGTATTCTTTTTTATATTTTTGTATTTTTCTAAAGACAACAATGGAAAAATGGAATAAAATATGTAAGGGTACATGATTGTTAATATTTTAATAAACACATATAAGAAAATAAATAATGAAATGAAACTTCCATCAGTGGATCATGAAATTAGAAAAGAAAGGGTGTGGAATATGCCAGATTTAGTGAGTGATGTAGGCCATTATATGAATTATTTAGTGACGAAACGAAATACTGTTTCTAGTAATATTGCAAATGCGAATACACCTGGCTATAAAGCGCAAGATGTAACATTTGCTGAGCAAATGAATAAAAGTAGTGCATTATATAAGAACAATGTTGCTGACTTAAAGAGCAATCCAGATTTATATCAAACGAATGAAATGCACTTACCGACAGTAAATACGAAAAATACATATGCAAAGATTCAAACAAAATCAATGCAAACGAATAAAGATGGAAATAGTGTGGATGTAACAACAGAAATGCTAGATTTAATGAAAGCAAATCAGTTATACGGTATTTCAATTAACGCGATTAATACACAATATGCAATTAACCAAGCGGCACGCGGACGTTAAAAGTAGAAGGAGAGACAACGATGTTTCAGGCAATTAATGCAAGTGGCTCAGGGCTAACGACAGCGAGAAAGTGGATGGAAGTTACTTCTAACAATATTGTAAATGCAAATACAACGGCTGCTCCGGGGGCGGATTTATATGAGCGTCGTAGTGTAGTGCTAGAATCAAACAATAGTTTTGCAAATATGTTAGATGGGGCTCCTACTAATGGAGTAAAAATAAAAAGTATTGAAGCAGATAAAACTGAAAACTTAGTGTATGATCCAACACATCCGCATGCAAATGAAGAAGGCTATGTACGTTATCCAAATATTGATGTGACTGCTGAAATGACGAATGTAATGGTTGCCCAAAAAATGTACGAAGCAAATACAAGTGTATTAAATGCGAATAAAAAAATGCTCGATAAAGATTTGGAAATTGGCCGAGGATAAGGGGGAATATAGCAATATGAAAATCCAACCAATGTTAAATACGCAACCATTTGGAGCAATTCAGTCAATTGGTGCACCGAAAACTTCTCAAACATCAGTAGTTGAGGGGAAAAAGTTTATTGATTTATTGGAAGATATGAATCAAACGCAAAACAATGCGCAAACAGCAGTATATGATTTACTAACTAAAGGGGTAGGAGAAACGCATGACGTTTTAATTCAGCAGAAGAAGGCTGAGTCTCAAATGAAAACGGCTGCTCTCGTACGTGATAATCTTATTGAAAATTATAAGTCACTAATTAATATGCAAATTTAGGAAAGTGGACGGGTGTGTTTAAATGGAAAAGATGAAAAATGTTATCCAATCGTTAAAAACGTGGCATAAGTTAGTAATAGGTGCTGCGCTTTTAGCGATTGTAACAGGAGCACTTTTATACTTCACCTTGCCGGATAAATATGTTGTTGTATATCAAAATTTAAATGATGCAGATAAGCAAGAGATTACAGCAGAATTATCAAAGTTAGGTGTCGATTATCAGTTAGCGGCCGATGGATCGATTCGTGTGCAAAAAAATGATGCTCCATGGGTTCGAAAAGAAATGAATGGGATGGGCTTACCGTTTAATTCTAAAAGCGGTGAGGAAATTTTATTAGAAAGCTCGCTCGGTTCAAGTGAGCAAGATAAAAAAATGAAGCAAATTGTCGGTACGAAAAAGCAATTGGAGCAAGATATCGTAAGAAACTTTGCGACAGTTGAAACGGCGAATGTTCAAATTACATTACCTGAAAAAGAGACAATTTTTGATGAAGAAAAAGCAAAAGGAACAGCTGCGATTACGGTTGGAGTGAAGCGTGGCCAATTATTAACTGCTGATCAAGTTGCGGGTATACAGCAAATGATTAGTGCAGCAGTTCCTGGCGTGAAAGCAGAAGAAGTAAGTGTGATTGATAGTAAAAAAGGTGTAATCTCAAAAGGGGCAGATGAAGCGCATTCTACTAGTTCCTCTTCTTATGAAAAAGAAGTAGAGATGCAGCAACAAATTGAAGGTAAATTAAAGCAAGATATTGATGCAACATTAATGACGATGTTTAAACCGAATGAATATAAAGTGAATACGAAAGTGTCTGTAAACTATGATGAAGTTACACGCCAGTCAGAAAAGTATGGTGATAAAGGTGTACTTCGTAGTAAACAAGAGCAAGAAGAAAGCTCTACTGCACAAGAAGGAGCAGAAACGAAACAAGGCGCTGGTATTACAGCGAACGGTGAAGTACCAAATTACGGTACGAACAATAATCAAAATGGTAAAATCGTCTACGATAATAAAAATGGTAACAAAATTGAAAACTATGAAATAGATAAAACAGTTGAAACAATTAAGAAACACCCAGAATTAACGAAAACAAATGTTGTAGTATGGGTAGACAACGATACATTAGTAAAACGAAAAATAGATATGACTACTTTCAAAGAAGCGATCGGCACAGCAGCTGGTCTTCAAGCTGATCCGAATGGAAACTTTACAAACGGTCAAGTTAATGTTGTAACTGTTCAGTTTGACCAGCCGAAAGTTGAAAAAGAGAAAGAGCCAGAGCCAGAAGAAAGTGGTATAAACTGGTGGTTATTCGGTGGAATTCCAGCTGGTTTATTAGCAATTGGTGGTCTAGTATGGTTCTTATTAGCAAGACGTAAGAGAAAGAAAGAAGAAGAGGAATATGAAGAATACTTAGCAGAAGATGAGATTGCTGCAAGTAGTGAAAGTATTATGGAAATTCCTGAAGAAAAAATAGTACCAGAACCAAAACCTGAACCAGAAGAACCGAAAGAACCGACGTTAGATGAACAAGTGCAGGATGCTACGAAAGAACATGTAGAAGGAACTGCAAAAGTAATTAAAAAATGGTTAAATGGACAGTAAGGGGGGAACACCGATGTTAGATGAAATCTCCTCCAAAGAAAAAGCTGCCATCCTTATTCGTACATTAGAAGAAGGGGTGGCAGCAAAAGTCATTGAATATATGACGGCTGAGGAAAAAGAAGTATTACTTCGTGAAATCGCGAAGTTTCGTGTATATAAACCGGAAACGTTAGAAAATGTACTAGGGGAGTTCTTGTATGAATTAAATGTAAAAGAATTAAACCTAGTGACTCCAGATAAAGAATATATTCGTCGCATATTTAAAAATATGCCAGAAGACGAACTAGAAAAATTATTGGAAGATCTTTGGTATAACAAAGATAATCCGTTTGAATTCTTAAATTCACTTACAGATTTAGAACCACTTCTTACTGTACTTAATGATGAATCGCCACAAACGATTGCGATTATCGCTTCTTATATTAAACCGCAGCTTGCTTCTCAATTAATTGAGAGATTACCAGATCATAAGCGAGTAGAAACGGTAATGGGGATTGCGAAGCTAGAGCAAGTAGATGGTGAATTAATAAATCAAATTGGGGATTTATTAAAATCAAAATTAAATAATATGGCGTTTAATGCAATTAATAAAACAGATGGCTTGAAAACAATAGTAAACATTTTAAATAACGTTTCACGAGGTGTTGAAAAAACAGTCTTTCAAAAGCTGGATGAAATGGATTATGAGTTATCTGAGAAAATTAAAGAAAACATGTTTGTATTTGAAGACTTACTTGGACTTGAAGATCTTGCACTTCGTCGTGTGTTAGAGGAAATTACAGATAATGGTGTTATTGCGAAAGCACTTAAAATTGCAAAAGAAGAGATTAAAGAGAAATTATTTACATGTATGTCTTCAAACCGTAAAGAGATGATTCTAGAAGAATTAGATGGCTTAGGACCGCTTAAGATGACGGATGCTGAAAAGGCACAGCAAACGATTACAGGCACAGTGAAAAAGTTAGAGAAGGAAGGAAGAATTATCGTTCAAAGAGGTGAAGATGATGTCCTTATTTAAAAACAGAATTCCGAAGAATTCTGTTTCTTTTTCTGAAGAAACGTATGAATTACAATTTCCAAAACCAATACCAGTTCAAGTAGAAGAAGAAATACAGGTGGACCATGAAGAGCTTCTTGCACAGCAACAATCATTACATACTGAACTGAATCAACTAAGACAAGAACAACAAATGTTAGAACGAGAACGTCAGCAGTTATTACATGATCAAGAACAATTTCAAATGCATGTTCAGCAGCAGATGAAAGAGATAGAATCGGCACATATACAGTTTCAAAAAGAACAACAAGAAACAGCATACGAATGGATGGAATTATTATGGGATCAATCTTTTCAACTAGCAGAAAAAATTGTGAATCAAGCAGTAGATGCTAGATTGCTTGATGTGTTACCTATTTTAACTGGCATCGTTCAAACATTGCCTACTTCGTTTGAAAAACTAGTTATTACCGTACATCCAGAAACGTTTGAACGTATTCAAGAAGAGAAGGAAAATACGAAAGAGTACTGGTTATTACAATTAGTAGAATGGAAATATGATTTCTCCTTACAGTTCGGTGAATTTGTTCTGGAAGAAGAGAAAGAGTTCTTTGAATTTAAATTTGCACCTATATTTGCGAAACTTCGCCAGAAATGGGAAGAAGAGAAGTTATTTGAGGAGCAAAATGTATGAATCGACTATTAATGAATGAAAACCAAAAATGGAATACGTTTATTGAAACGCCGTTTTATACGAAAGTCGGTAAAGTTCATAGTGTACAAGAACAGTTTTTTGTAGCGAAAGGGCCAAAGGCGAAAATCGGTGATGTTTGTCTCGTTGGAGAACATAGCGTCTTATGTGAAGTAATTGCAATTGAAAAAGAGAACAACATGTTACTTCCATTTGAACAAACAGAAAAAGTATGTTACGGAGATTCAGTTACACTAATTGAAGAAGATGTTGTTATACCTCGTGGCAATCATTTACTCGGAAAAGTGTTAAGTGCAAATGGCGGAGTACTAAATGAGGATGCAGACAATATTCCACTACAAAAAATAAAACTAGATGCCCCGCCTATTCATGCATTTGAACGTGAAGAAATTACCGATGTATTTGAAACGGGAATCAAATCTATTGATTCCATGCTAACAATTGGCATCGGTCAAAAGATTGGTATTTTTGCAGGTTCTGGTGTTGGTAAATCTACTTTACTCGGAATGATTGCGAAAAACGCAAAAGCTGATATTAATGTTATTAGTTTAGTAGGAGAACGTGGCCGAGAAGTAAAAGACTTTATTCGAAAAGAGTTAGGCGAAGAAGGTATGCGAAAAAGCGTCGTTGTTGTAGCGACGTCAGATGAAAGTCACCTAATGCAACTTCGTGCAGCGAAACTGGCAACATCTATTGCTGAATATTTCCGTGATCAAGGTAATAACGTACTACTTATGATGGACTCTGTTACTCGTTTTGCTGATGCGCGTAGAAGTGTTGATATTGCCGTTAAAGAGTTGCCAATCGGTGGTAAAACACTCTTAATGGAAAGTTATATGAAGAAGCTATTAGAGCGCTCTGGGAAAACACAAAAGGGATCTATAACAGGTATATATACAGTACTCGTTGATGGGGATGATTTAAACGGACCTGTACCAGATTTAGCTCGTGGTATTTTAGATGGGCATATTGTATTAAAGCGTGAACTTGCAACACTTAGTCATTACCCTGCTATTTCAGTGCTAGACTCAGTAAGTAGGATTATGGAAGAAATCGTGTCATCTAATCATTGGCAACTTGCAAATGAAATGAGAAAAATCTTATCTGTTTATAAAGAAAATGAATTGTATTTTAAATTAGGGACGATTCAAGAAAATGCAGAAAATGCTTATATTTTTGAATGTAAAAACAAAGTAGAAGGTATAAATACGTTTTTAAAACAAGGTCGATCAGATCGCTTCCAATTTGATGATATTGTTGAAGCGATGCACCATATAGTATAAGACCTCTGCCCAAGAGGTCTTATTTTTTTGTTTTTTAATATTTCACAGATTTTTTTGGAAAAAAACTATATAATAGAAAAAGAGAACGTTATAATAGGAAGGGGCTATAAAAACAGGTGGATAAGCAGCAGTACGACACGATAAAATTGCAAATAAATCAAGAAAAAGAACAGATTTTGAAAGAAGTGTATGAATTAACAGCTGAAAAAAGAAAAATAGAACAAAAAAAAGAATATGATTTATATGTTGTAAAATCGCGTAGTAAAGTCGTACAAACTGGGCAGCGTATAATGGCTGGCATGCTTTCGTCACATACGTTTTCACCTGAAAGAATAGAAGAATGGAATCGGAAAATTAAAAAAACGGAAGATTTTATTCAAAAAAATGAAAGCCTTTTAGAACAAGTAAAAGAAAAAGAACGTGTCATTGATGAGATGTATCAAGAAGATTGTAAAAAGCTTGCAAAAGTAAGAGAAAAGCAGGAAGAAAAAATGCTTCTTGATTTGAAAATGTGTATGAATGGATGAGGTGAATATAGTGATACAGTCTGTATTACCGGTGCAACAAAGTTTACCTCCGCAAAAAGAAAAAGGGCTAGAAGTACAATCAAAAAGTGAAGATTCTTCATTCGATCGTACGATGAGAATGGAAAATAAAAAGCAGCCGAAAACGGAGAAAATGAAACGAGAAGAAGCACCAAAAGAAGAAAAAAAAGAATATATTCTTTCTAAACAATCAGTAACGAAAGAAGAGCCAATTGTAAAGAAAGAAGAAAAACAAGAGACAGAACAGTTGTTATTAGCTGTATCTGAGCAAATGGTTGCAATTGAGCAATTACGTGTGCAGCCAGAATTGTTATATCAATACATACAAAAAATACAAGAGCTGTATAAAGAATATGGAAATATAAAACTTAACGAATTACCCGCAGCAGAATTACAACAATTACAAGAGCTCCTTTCAAATATGAATATTAAAAATGCTATATGTTTAGAAGATACAATGCAAATGGTATTAGATAAAGTGACGATGCCAGAGCAAACGATGCAAGCATTAAAAATTGTAGAAACAGAAACTTGTAATATTGCAAAGAAACAAGAAGATTCCAAAGACTTAGATGTAGATCTCCCAAAAGCTGAGGGCGATGATGTAAAGATAGAGTTGCCGGAAGGTGATGTGTTAAACGATTCGAGTTCAATGGGTGCGGAGTTACTAAATAAAGCAACGGGTACGGATCAAATAGGAAAATCAAATAGTGGCGCTGAGAAAGTTACGTTACCTGACTTAGGAAAGAAAATGGAAGCACAAGTAGAAGCGTTGCAAAAATTTGTAGTGAAACAAGAGCGTGTTTTATTTCAGTTAAATCCAGAAAAACTTGGTACATTAACGGTGTTTATGAAAAAACATGGAGACCAAATTGATGTTCACGTAGAAATGGAAAAACATGATGCGAAAAAACGTGTTGAAATCATTTTTGATGAATTGAGACTGAAGTTAAAAGAAAAAGAAATCAATATTCAAATTAGCTATTCAGATAAAGATGAAAATCGAAAAGAACAGCGAGAACAAGAGCAAAGACAAAAACAAAAATTAGCAAGTACGAAACATGAAAAACAACATTCAAAAGAATTTGCGGGATTATTGGAGGAATAAAGTGTGCCAACAGTTGGATTAAATACAACGAGTACAAATCATATTCCGTTACAAGCAGGAGCACAAACAAAAAATGCATCTGTTACTGGTGCACAGTCGACAGCTCAACAAGCAAACGGAGTATCAGCAAGTACTCAAAAAACACCCGGTATTATGGATAAAGATGATTTCCTGAAACTTTTCTTAGCAAGCTTTCAACATCAAGACCCGTTTAATGCGATGGATATGAACCAAATGATGAACCAAACAGCACAGTTATCGCTTATGGAGCAAGTACAGAATATGACGAAAGCAGTAGATAAACTGCAATCAACGATGTATTCGACGGCTCTTGATGGAGGGATGAAGTTTTTAGGAAAGTACGTTAGAGGTGTAAGCAATAATGGAAAGCAAGTGACTGGTCAAGTGGAAACAGTTCGGCTTGCTGAAAATAACGATGTGCAACTTATTGTTGATAATCAAGTTGTCTCACTTCGTTTCATAGAAAGGGTTTCTGATAAACCGATAACAGAAACTAATCCGGAAGATGAGAAAAAAGATGATATAGAAAAAAATGAAGAGGTTAAGCAAGATTAATAAAAGGAGTGTACAAAGGTTATGATTAAAGCGTTATATACAAGTATTACAGGGATGAATGCAGCACAAAATGCATTAAGTGTTACTTCAAATAATATTGCAAATGCACAAACAGTTGGATATAAAAAGCAAAAGGCTATTTTTGATGATCTGCTATATAATAATACGGTTGGTTCACGTGGTGATGGTGCCTATGCTGGTACGAATCCAAAGAGTATTGGTAACGGTGTAAAGTTCAGTGGGACATCTACAGATTTTAGTGATGGTTCTATTACTTTAACTAGTGATAAGATGGAGACAGCGATAGAAGGAAACGGTTTGTTTTTAGTTGGTGATCGTAACGGTGGAAATGTAGAGTATACGAGAAAAGGGTCTTTTGGTGTATCGAAAGATAGCTATGTTACAAATACAGGTGGACAGTATGTACTAGGTTATGGCGTGAAAACAGGAACACAAGAAGTAGATTTTTCTTCACGACCAAGCCCAATTCATATTCCAATGGGATCAGCTGTTGGTGGGATTCAAACAGATAAAGCGACAATAGGCGGAAACCTTCCTAGAAACCAAAATGCATTATCTCACGAATTCACAGTTTTTGATGCGGAAGGGAACTCATTAACGTTACGTGTAAATATTAAACAAAAGACTACAAAAGAGACTGTAGATGGTAAAGAAGTTGAAAAGCCGGTGCCAGGCGAATATACATATACAGTTTCTGTAAGGAATGATTCTAAAAACGAAAAAGAATTTAAGCCTGTCGAAGGCATGACGGGCGAAAAAAATCTTAAATTTGATACATTAGGAAATTTAAAGGAGACAGATGAGGCTGTACAAAAAGATCCAGTAACTGGTGAAATTACTAAAGGTGGATCCATTAAAATTCCTTTTGGTAGTGGTCTAACACTTGATTTAAGCGGATTAACAAATTATCCGACAGGGAAAACTATTTCTACAACAGAAGTAACGGGGCGTCCAGCTGCAATTGCAAATGACTATTCTATTTCTGACGGTGGTTTCGTTATGATGAAATATTCAGATGGTAGTATGAAAGTTGTAGGGCAACTAGCTGTAGCTACATTCCCAAATTCAGGTGGATTAATGAAAACAGGAAATGGAAATTATGTTGCGACACCATCAGCGGGTATTCCAGGAATAGGTGTTGCTGGTGAGAATGGTGCAGGGAATGTACGAGGGTCAGCAAAAGAAAGTTCAAACGTAGACTTATCTGTAGAATTTGTTGATTTAATGCTTTATCAACGTGGATTCCAAGGAAATGCGAAAGTAATTAAAGTTTCAGATGAAGTATTAAATGAAGTTGTAAACTTAATTCGATAATATATCATGAAGTAAAATTGTAATGTAGTAGAAAGGGTTTTTTATTCGTATGACGACAAGACAAGAGCGAATTTTACAATTGCCTTTTTTCGAAAATAAACGTGAACTTGCAGAGCAAGTGTTAAAAATGGAACGAGAAGAGCATATATATTTACCTGATCAATTTGAAATTAAGCAAGTACCTGCATATTCATTTGGTGAAAAGCAATCAATTATTGGCCGTATTCATGAGTTTTATTTCGTAAGTGTTGGTAGCGAAGGAGAATGGAAGTATCAACTGTTTAAGGACGAGATGAAGTGCCGTGAGTTTTTTATTACACTATCAGGGATAACGGATCAGCAGATTGCATTTTGGTTCAATAACATCGAGTTATTGAAAAGCTCTTAAAAAGCTTTTAAAAGCCCTTTTTTAGGTTTTGAGAGAGAACCTGGCGGTGTGTGGTGGCGGTTAGTGCTTATGTGGGTGCTCGACCGTTGTTTAAGACCAGAGATATGGAGAGTTACTAGGTTAGTTTAAGAAGATTTAAGCGAAGTGTAGTATGAATAATACCTGTGGTCTTAGCGTGTTAGATTGACTACTAAGTTTATTTGTGACGATAGATTTTTATAAAAGGAGAGATGAGGAGGATGGCGCAGAATAAGTATCGCGTTACATTCATTTCGCCAAGTGAGGTTGAGCAACGGACTGTAATGGCGGCGAGTAGTTTGCCGGATTTAATTCGTAAAGTAGAGAGTATTATTGCAGATCCGAACGGTTATTTTGTAAATGATAAAAAAAATAATTGCTATTTTAAAGTGATTAAAGATAATGTTACGTTTATTCAATATGAGTTACTATTTTCGGATAAGGAAATTCATATTGAAAAATTAAAACATATAGCACCAGCTATATTGAAACAATTATTTAAAAAAATAAATGATCCAGAATTATATGCACTTGCGCTACTTGATGTTGATATAGCGACGAAAGAATATGTGCTAGAAGAAATGGATTCGGAGCTAAGAATAAGGGTAGAAACGGAGCTTTCGAAAAAGTGGGAAGCAATGCCGACAGAAATTGTAGGAGCACAAGAAGTGTTATTAGAGGCACTTGCTTCGTTTATACAAGATTAATTGTCTTTTTAAATAAAATGAATCGTCCAACTATCTATATTTTTTATATAGATAGTTGACTTTTTCGTTTTAATAAAGCTTAATAATTAGATATACGGAATTAATGGAAGGGGAGCGACACCTTTATGTCACAAGCACAAAGTATTTTATTAGAAAGCGGAACAAATGAATTAGAGATTGTTACATATACTGTTGGTGAAAACCTATTTAGTATTAACGTAATGAAAGTACGTGAAATCATTAATCCATTCCCTGTTACAACTGTGCCAGAATCTCATCATGCAGTTGAAGGTGTTGTTCAAGTACGTGGTGAAATTTTACCTGTTATTAATTTAGCGACAGCTCTTAATTTAAAATCGACAAAGCCACTTGATCAAACGAAATTTATTATCTCTGAATTAAACCAAATGAAAGTTATTTTCCGCGTTGATGAAGTGCATCGTATTCAACGTATTTCGTGGGAACAAATTGATGAACCAGCTTCATTGTCTATGGGATTAGAAGAAACGACATCTGGTATTGTAAAGCTAGATGGGCAAATTATTTTACTATTAGATTATGAAAAAATTGTATGCGAAATTAGCGGTACTGGTTATGATAATAAATCACTTGCAGGGTTAGAACAGAAAACAGATCGAGCTGAAAAAGTTATTTATATTGCAGAAGATTCAGCGATGCTTCGCCAAATATTAGAAGAAACATTATCATCAGCTGGATATACGAAAATGAACTTCTTCAGCAATGGTGCAGAAGCGTTAGCACAAATTGAAAAATTAGCGAAAGAGCAAGGTGAAAAAATGTTTGAACATATTCACTTGCTAATTACTGATATTGAAATGCCGAAAATGGATGGACATCATTTAACGAAAGTTGTTAAGGATAGTGAAGTAATGAATCGTTTACCGGTCATTATTTTCTCTTCTTTAATTACAAATGAATTATTCCATAAAGGCGAAGCTGTAGGAGCAAATGCTCAAGTAAGTAAACCAGATATTCAAGAGTTAATTGGTTTAGTTGATAAGTTAGTGCTTTAAAAGCTTCTTTTTAGTTGGAATAGAGGAACTAGCCATGTTTGGAGCGGTCAGTACTTAATAGAGCCCCATGCGATGTGAGACCAGAGATATGAAGTGGCTTTAGGTAAATGGGGGAAGTTGGGCACCAAGAGAGTTTGAGAGGAACTGGTGTACCATTTCATTTTATTTATCAAGTCGAGAGTAGAGTATCTAGCTATGTGTGGTGGCGGTTAGTGCCTAATAGAGCCCCATGTGATGTGAGATCAGATATATGGAGTGGTTTTAGGTCAGTAGAAGAAAAGAGCCTTTGATTGAGGGTTTGAAGAACTGATATACAACTCTATTTTTTTAGTAGGGAGGAGGGAACTAGCCACGTGTAAGTAGTACTGGCTAGTTCCTTTTTAGTATTCTATACTCTTCTGTACAGGGAGAAAGATTAAACATTTCTGGAGTGTTTGTGGTTGTATGAATAGTCTCTATTTCGAGATTTTCAATTCGTTTAATGAATAAATAGTGGACTTGTTTATTTAAAAATATAAGAGAAGGTATTTTGGGATTATGCTAGTAAGGTTGCGTAGTAACGCAAACTTTTCCGGTGAAAATATATCCAAAATACCATATAATATAATTAATATGCAATTATACATATTAATTAAAAATAATTTTTCTATTTCTATACTTTCTATATATTTTTGTATGTTTATTATTTGACAGATAATTTCGAAATGTTATAATATGGATATGTAAAAATTGCTATTTTCTGAGAAGACATGGGAGTCAGATGAGAATTGTGAAAGGATGAGGGGGAGTGACACAGATTATGTATCACCACACAGCAATCAATGTATTAAGTCTTTTACAAAACATGTCAAATAATAAAATGAACGATATGCAACTAGAAACGGAATTTAAAAAAATAGAGAAACAATTCCGAGTAGAGTATGAAGAACTAGTTGATTTACATAATAGAATGGTATTATTTCAAATAGATATCGAAAAACATGGCGGGATGCGAGCATATGAAAAATCAGCGATTACATGGCTGAAGTCTGAGCTAGAGTTACTGTATGAAGTGTATCAATTTTGCCAACGGCACGGTTTAAACATTATTAATATTTCAAAATACGTTAGTAAAAACGAACTAAATCTTTTTCTGAAAACAGAAAGTCAATTACAAAATACGTATTACAAATTAAAAAAATGTGAAATACCGTTTGAAAATATTGAAAAACAAAAACCAGGACGAAAACGAAAATATACACCTGTAAAAGAACCAATTGTTGAGATGAAAAAAGAAAACAAGAAAGAATTACGAAAAGAAGTTCTAAATATAGAGAACGAAAAAAATCTAGTAACAGTTATATCTGGTATTGTTGATAATTTTGAAACAATTAGCCATTGTAGTGAAAGAAAAGAGCATGAACTACATCAGTTCATGGAAGGAATCTATAAGCTTTCTAGTATGGCTGCAGAGCGTTCAAAAGATGAAAAGAATGCACGTGGTCTTGAAGTCGAGTTACATGTATTACGAGCTGAAAATGAAAGGTTAAAGCGAGAAAAGGAAGAGCTTGTTCATGATATAAAAGAAATGACGCATCATTTAATTCATTTCATTACGAGCTCTGATATTGATCAAATTCGCACATTGCCTTACTTCGTAAAAGAATGTAAACAAGATTTGCATAAATTAGGGTTATATAACGCACAAGACGGTAAAATGAAAATTATGGTTGATCGTAGTGGACAGGTTATGACTGTAACACAGTAATAAAATTTGGGTACAAAATAAAAGGGAGGTACATAGTTTATATGTATTTCCCTTTTGTTTTGTATGGAATCGTTCCGGGAAAAGGGGGAATATGTGAAAATGAAGCATTTAATTAAAAAGAGATAAGGCTTCTTTCCGAGGTGAAGATATTCAAAAAGGAATGATTTTTAGGAAACGAAGAGTTTACATCAATCTAGGTATTTCATTTCTTCTTTGTTACATTTGATTACAGCGAAGTACCAGTTGTGAAAAAGTGTTAAGTAAAAGAAGATATATTAATTACAATTGGTGGTGTATCAGTAGAGAATTATAAATGTTTACTAGCTAAATATTATTAGTAAAATCTAGTATCCGTATCTAGATGCTTAGTGAAAAATCACACGTGAAACGAGAAAGAACATTACTGGGAGAAGATTTTCTAAAACCTATCCATTTAAAAAATTTATACGAATAAAGCTAGATTGTATTTAAGAGCAATTATTCGCCTATCCATCAGGATTAGATAATCTAGTTCGTTTTCTTTGTTAGTAGGTTGAAACACTTTTATTATACTACTAGACGGTACGGGAGGATATAAAAAGGGGATTAGATGTTCTCTATCCATTGCAGGGTGGAATATATTTACTGGCATTGTACATTTTATCCATTAAATAAAAATCGATTATTGAGTACTATAGCTTAATCCATATAGATAATTTGTTCTGTTAATATTTGAAACTCGTTATCTATGCAAATCACGTTTTCTTTTTGAAGCGGTAACATTGGAAGGTTGAGCAACTAATTAAAAAATATTTATACCTGTATGGGCACAACTCGTAATTAAGATATTCTATAGACGAGTAGAAATAATATTTAGTTCTTTGTTAAAATTTTTAAGTTAGTATTCATTTGATATTGGGTTTCATATAAGGCGATTATGAGTATATATGACAGTTGCTTGTATTTTTATTGGCCATTAGTTTGATAATTAAATTTTAAGTGAAACAATTCTCAGAAATACTTTAAATGATAGTTAATTAAATTTTTTTATAAAAAAATTTAATTAACTATCTAGCATATTTTTAAAAAAAGTAGGATAATATAAATCGTTAATATATAGTATTGTAAAATAAAAATATAAAATTATTTTTATAAATAAAAAATAAGATTTGGGAGGCTATAACAATGAAAAATAAAAATACAAAATTTTTAACAGGTCTTGGTATGAGTTCAATATTATTGATGTCTGCTATTCACCCAACTGCTACAGCTTTTGCAGCAGTAGAGAAATCTGGTGATCTAAAAGCGACATATGTAAAAATAGAAAATAAAAAAACTGGTGATACAGATTCGATTCAAGTAAGTGAATTGGAAGCAGGGGATAAAGTAAGAGTTTATAGTACAATCAAATCTACAGAGATATTAGCAGAGGGCACAGTAGAAGATCAAGGTAAATCTTTGACAATTTCTAAGAAGGATTTATTAGAAGTAAAAGGTGGCACAGTGTATGTCACTGTGACGAAAAAAGAAAAGGAAGAAAGTTCCCGAACAGCGATAAAATATACTGCGGAGCCAGTAACAAAAGCACCGGCTGTAAAAATGATAACAGTAGTGAATAATAAAGCGAGTGTAGAAGATGAAGTAAAAGTGGAAGGTGTAAAAAAAGGGGCTACAGTAAGAGTTTATGATGCTTCTAGTGGAGGGAAAGAGCTAGGAAAAGCAATTGTAAAGGGCGATTCTGAGCTAGAAATAGGTATAGTGAAAATCAAACAAATTGCAAAAAATGCAAAAACTACTGGAACAGTATATGTAAGTGTTGAAAATGTAGAAGAGTTAGAAAGCACACGAACAGCAGTGAAATATGATACGGAAGTATCAGCAGCGCCAGCAGCAAAAACAATCACAGTAGAAAACAATAAAAAAGGTGCAGAAGATACAATTAAAGTAACAGACTTAACAGAAGGTGACATTGTAAAAGTATACAATGTAGCGAAAGAT
Organism: Bacillus sp. EB106-02-03-XG38; assembly: GCF_058792175.1. Taxonomy (NCBI): domain Bacteria; kingdom Bacillati; phylum Bacillota; class Bacilli; order Caryophanales; family Bacillaceae; genus Bacillus; species Bacillus sp. EB106-02-03-XG38. The sequence goes on along the minus strand of NZ_JBYTED010000002.1, from coordinate 78,626 downwards.
GGAGAAGTAAAAGCAACATCAGAAGCAGTAGCTGACGGTGGAAAAGAAGCAACAATTAAAGTGAAAGATTTATTAGAGTCAACAGGTGGAACAGTGTACGTAACTGTGACAAAACCAAACAAAGATGAAAGTAGCCGAACAGCAGTAAAATACGCAACAGAGCCAGTAACAACGGCGCCAGCGGCGGATACAATCACAGTAGCAAATAATAAAAAAGCAACAGAAGATACAATCAAAGTAACAGGTTTAGT
>NZ_JBYTED010000002.1:0-78278 GCF_058792175.1 Bacillus sp. EB106-02-03-XG38 | reverse complement strand
TTGTAAAAGTATACAATGTAGCGAAAGACGGAGAAGTAAAAGCAACATCAGAAGCAGTAGCTGACGGTGGAAAAGAAGCAACAATTAAAGTGAAAGACTTATTAGAATCAACAGGTGGAACAGTGTATGTAACTGTGACAAGACCAAACAAAGATGAAAGTAGCCGAACAGCAGTAAAATACGCAACAGAGGTATCAGAAGCTCTAAAAGCAAACAATATTGTTGTGCTAAACAATGATGGTGAAGAGGATATTGTGAGAGTAACTGGATTAGCTACAGGTGATGTTATAAATGTATATGATGCAGTAACAGAAGGGGAAAAACTAGGCACAGCAACGGTAGGAGATAAAAAGACAGCGGTAAATGTAAAGATTAAACAACTAGGGGAACAGGCAGGAAAAGTTTATGTTACTGTCACAAAGAATAATAAGCTAGAAAGTGCACGCACAGCAAAAGATTATATTGCGGAGTAAATGAATAAATAATTTTTATAATTATTGATAAAAAAGCATCGGGACATTTCTGAAAAGAAAATACCTGATGCTTTTTCAATTTTCTTGGAGAGATTTTATAAAGAATAAGAAACTGAATGATTAAGAATAATGGAGAAAAACATAGGCGTATCTGAAAGCAAATATTTTAGGTTTCCTAATATTATTTCTTTTTATATATAAAGATGTTTTAAATTTAGGCATAGATTATTATTTCTATTAAATCATACTTGTAATTTAATTTTTTTATTGGTTACTCTAGATCATGTAATTTATATTTTTAGATAGAGATTATAAATATATACACTTTGATAAAGGAGTGCTTAGAAGAGAAGTGAGATAGGAGAAGGTTAATGGAATATAAAATGACTAGATGAATGAAAAAATAGTAAGGGAATTTGGTTTAAGAAGGCATATTGGTTGTTATATGAAAAAAGATATACCTTTTTAATTGTTATATAATTTTAAAAATTTTTGGTAATGTTATAACTGTTTGTGGGACGAAATTTGCTTATTGTTGTTTATGATAATAATTTATATTTCACAAAATCACTAAAGTTTTTGGCTTTATAAGACCTATCTATAGGTGAAAAAGAATACAGGGATATGTTTTGAGTATTTGAGTGTCTAATATGTAATTGAAGCCGTTGTATCATTACATTCATTTTAGTATGGTGATGTTGCATTTCTTGGGATGCAACATTTATTTTTGTCATTGATTTACTAGCCTCAGTCTTTGTTGTGATTTTAAGAGTACTTTTTACTAAAGAGGCTACCTTTTTACAGCCCTTTCCGAACGAGAAAGTCCATCGCATTTAGAAATGGGATGAAAGTGAGGTTGGATACGGAGTATCACTAAAAATCGTAAGGTTTGTGGTGCTTTAAGTATCCAAAGTATTGGTAGTTTTTTCGAGTATTTTTTGTGATTTTTCGAAAATAACTGGTGCATTGTAACTATAATCATTTTATAATTTGTCCACGATACAGAAGAAAGATTTTTTAAAATGCAAAAGTAGAAGAATGTTTCAAAGTGTTGGTTGAAGAGATATGTAAAGAACTTGATATCATTATTATCGCAATAGAATGTGATAAAGACCACGTTCACTTGTTTTTAAATATACTGCCAACACTTAGTCCTGCCGATACAATGGCAAAAATAAAAGGAGTGCCATCGAAACGCTTGAGAGAGGAATCTCCTCATCTTATATACTTGCAAGGTTTATGTGCGTGTGCCTACTTTATTTCTACTGGTAGAAATGTATCAAGTGAGACAATTAAATAATATGTTGAAAATCAAAAAAGGGGTGAAATGTATGTCACAGACCATAACAGTTAAAGTGAAATTGCTTCCCACAAAAGAAAAAATTAGTTTATTGGAACAAAGTAGCCGTGAGTATATCAAACTCATGAATATGCTTGTATCTGAAATAGTTGAAGCAAGGGAGAGTACGAAAAAAGTACAAGTGTCAACGTGGGCTTGAGACACATCGTGATATCGTTGAGGGAATGAATATTCGCTACACAACTGTGATTGATGGTAACAGTCAAAATCAGCCTAAGTACTTATATGGTGTGGTTTAGAGGGCAATGAGATGCTCTCATCTTGAAGGTTGTTCAAAAACAGAAATGGACTACGAACGTTTAGTTATTCAAGAATCCCACCCGTAAACCAGTAAAACCGTAAGGGTTTGGCTTGAGACTTTAGTCGTGGGAGCCTTAACTAATGAAGAGAATAATAGGGCTTGTTGTAGGATCGAGTTTTTTATAAGTAAGTGAGTTGTGTGATTAAAATGTGTTTTATTAAGAGAATTTATGGGGAAATCAGACACTTTTGTTAGCGCGACTAGTAGATTGTAAAATATGGTTTCTTTTTTTGTGTATTATCTATTTTTGTAGAAGAACTATCTGGGAGTTTGTTCGATATAATTGATTGTTGAGTATATATGAATTTTATCTTTATATGATGGTAGAGCCTTTGTAATAATTGAATATATACCATAGAACGTAGGAGTATATCTTTTTAAACATTGTAAAAAATACATCTCTCAGTAAGGAGAGATGTATTTTAGTAGAAATCAAATGGATTATTGTAATAATTTACTTACCATTTGTGGAGTTTGGTTTGCTTGAGAAAGCATGCTGATACCAGCTTCGTTCAAGATTTTGAACTTAGTCATTTCAGACATTTCTCTCGCCATGTCAGCGTCTTCGATTTGAGAAGCAGCAGCTGCCATGTTTGTTGCTTGGCTAGTTACGTTGTTTAAGTTATGGTCTAAACGGTTTAATTGTGAACCGAAAGTTGCTCTAGCGTCTGCAATTGCTTGGATAGCAGCGTCAAGTGGTACTAATTCTGCTGCTGCTTCTGCATTATTAGCCATACTATCGCCTAAATTTGCAGTTGTTAACTCTTTTACATCTAGAGATTGGATTTCTAATGTATCTCCTGTAGCATCAGAAAGTTGAACCGAGATATCAGCGTTACCACCAGTAGCTTCTGCTAAGAATGCCTTACCATTGAAATTTGTTTTCTCAGCAATATGGTCAATTTCTAATTTTAACTCAGCGTATTCTTTGCCTATAGAAGCAACATCGGTATCGCCATTTGTACCACTTGCTGCTTGTGTTGCAAGATCACGCATACGAAGTAAGATGTTTGAAATTGATTGTAATGCTGAATCACCAGTACGTAATGCAGACATAGCATCTTGTGTGTTACGAGCACCCACGTTTAAGCCGCCTTCTTTTGCACGCATACGAGTAGCGATAGCTAAGCCTGCTGCATCGTCAGCCGCACTGTTGATTGATTTACCGCTTGATAAACGATTCATAGCTGTATTCATTTTGTCTTGGTTTTGGCGCATGTACTCTTGCGTACGCATGCTGTTAATGTTTGTATTAATTCTCATGTTAAGAACCCCCATTTTTTTATATTGACTTTTCTGCAAATTGAAAAACGGTAATATGCGAAAAAATCAATTTCGAGATTTATTGTAATCCCTGTCATAGCGGGTGTCAACTAAAAATTCGAATTAATAAATATAAAAAAATAACAGTTTAACAATATATTCATTTTTTTATTACAATATTATTTAAAAGGATTATTGCAAACTTTAAAAAAAAACTCTAATATTAGATTATCTTTGTTTACCGAAAAGGTGATATTATGTTAGTTGGAAATATAGTAAAAGAAGTGCTTGCATATAAGAAAGGACAAATTCAGCAAAAGCTAAGTAGTCCACAAGCATTCGTTAGTAGTCGTTTTCAAGAGAAGTTGCAGAGTGAACCTGCAAAGGAGACGAAGGGTACTACGCAGCCGGCAAATGTAGAGGATATGAGTCAGCCGGTACAATCTACAAAAATAGAAACGGTCGTAAATAAACCGGAACAATCTATTAATAAAGTAGAGGAAGCGAGTAAGCCTGAAGAAAAGGCTGAAACGAAGAATGTAGATGAAGTGCAAGTCGCACAAAAAGAGTTTGAACGACGTTTCCCAGAAACGAAAAATGAGGCTGCTGATACGTGGGAATTAACGAAGAAGTATAATATTCAAAAAATACGTTCTTCCAATGAAGGGAAGTATGAGGATATTATTGATAGAGTCAGTCGTACATACGGAATTCCGAAAACGTTAATTCAAAAAATGATTGAAGTAGAGTCTAATTTTAATCCGAAAACGGTGTCACATGCAGGTGCGATGGGACTTATGCAGCTTATGCCAGCGAATGTGAAAGAGATGGGTATAAAAAATCCATTTTCACCAGCTGAAAGTATTGAGGGCGGTGTGAAAGAGTTAAGCGGTTATTTAAAGAAAAATAACGGCGATCTCGTACTAGCGCTTGCTTCTTATAATGCTGGTCCTGGTAATGTGAGAAAGTACGGAGGCGTACCGCCATTTAAAGAAACGCAAGGATATATTAAAAAAATATTAAATATCGACGTTTCAAAATAAGAAGTTTCATATATAGAGAGAACATGAAATTTTCGTGAACATGATATGGGAGTTGGCTAGATTTGAAATTACAAGATGATATTCCGTTAACAATTTATTTTGAAATCGGAAATACGAAAAAGAAAATTGAAGATTTGCTTCATATTACGAAAGGTACATTGTATCGTCTTGAAAATTCAACGAAAAATACGGTGCGTCTTATGCTTGAGAATGAAGAGATTGGAACCGGAAAGATTTTGACGAAGAATGGAAAGATGTACGTTGAAATCGTTGAATTGAAAAGGTAGGGAAGGGGATTGTCATGAGTGGCGAAAAATTAAGCCAAGAGCAAATTGATGCCCTGCTGAAGGCGGTAAATGAAGGCGAGGAAATGCCAGCTTTCGCACAAGAAGCAGGAAAGCAAGAGAAATTTCAAGAGTATGATTTTAATAGACCGGAGAAGTTTGGTGTTGAGCATTTACGTAGCTTGCAAGCAATTGCTTCTACATTTGGTAAACAGACGTCACAGACGTTGTCAGCGCGTATGCGTATTCCGATTGAGTTAGACCCTTCAACGGTTGAGCAAGTTCCGTTTACGAGTGAGTATGTGGAGAAAATGCCGAAAGATTACTATTTATATTGCGTTATTGATCTTGGCCTTCCGGAGCTTGGAGAAATTGTTATTGAAATTGACTTAGCGTTCGTTATTTATATTCATGAATGTTGGCTTGGTGGAGATAGTAAGCGTAACTTTACGATGCGCAGACCACTTACCGCATTTGAGTTTTTAACACTGGATAATATTTTTATGCTCCTTTGTAAAAATTTAGAGCAATCATTTGAAAGCGTTGTTGCGATTGAACCAAAATTTGTAACGACGGAGACAGACCCGAATGCATTAAAGATTACGACAGCAAGTGATATCATTTCATTACTGAATGTAAATATGAAAACAGAGTTTTGGGATACGACGGTGCGCATCGGAATTCCGTTCTTATCTGTTGAAGAAATTATGGATAAGTTAACATCTGAAAATATTGTTGAACATTCTTCAGATAAACGTAAAAAGTATACGTCTGAAGTGGAAGTGAAAGTAAATCAAGTGTATAAACCTGTTCACGTTGCAATTGGCGAGCAAAAGATGACAATGGGTGACATTGAACAAATTGAAGAAGGCGATATTATTCCGCTTCATACGAAAGTTTCGGATGAATTACTCGGTTATGTAGATGGAAAGCATAAATTTAATTGTTTTATTGGAAAAGATGGAACGCGTAAGGCGCTCTTATTTAAAAGTTTTGTAGAGTAGGAGGATCTATATGAAGCATGAAGTATCTCCTGTGTCATTAATGGGATTAGAAGATTTCGCAGGGAAGCGAAATGAAGCGGGTAAAGCACATATTGATACTGTTTCAGACATTTCGATTGAACTTGGTGTAAAGCTTGGAAAGTCATCTATTACGCTCGGTGATGTGAAACAGTTAAAAGTGGGCGATGTTCTGGAAGTAGAGAAAAACTTAGGACATAAAGTAGATGTGTATTTAAGTAATATGAAAGTCGGTATCGGTGAAGCGATCGTAATGGACGAGAAATTCGGTATAATCATTTCTGAAATTGAAGCCGATAAGAAGCAAGCTGCGCTTATGAAAGCGCAAAGTCAAATGCAAGATAAAGAGTAGAGGAGGAGTCATATGTCGTATATGACGACCTTATTTCAAGTCGTTTTACTGTTTGGTGCGCTCGGCTACGGTGCATATTATATGACGAAAAAGACGCGCAAGCAGCAGTTTTTTAAACAAGGTGAAAATGGTCATATTCAAGTGAAAGACGGCGTGTATTTAAATCATCAAACGAGCGCCTTTTTATTTGAAGTGGATGGCAAGCAAGTGTTCACTGTTATTAGTAATAACGGTGTGCAATCTGTGCAATTAACAGGAACAGGAAATCAGTTTCAACAAGCGCTAGAAGACGCGGTGAAGAGTGAAACGAAAAAAGTAGAGGATCCATCATGAGAATAAAGAAACAGTTATCATTATTAGCCGTTATTTTCGTATTTTCTATCGTTTTTTCAATTATTTTTGTAAATCCAGCGTATGCAGCCCAAAACGGTTTTATTAATTTCGAAAATGGAAAAGAGTTTACGAGTAATTCAAGCGTTCAGCTATTTGCGCTCGTTACCCTTTTATCATTATCTTCATCTATCGTTCTATTATTTACACATTTTACTTATTTTATGATCGTTCTTGGGATTACACGTCAAGGACTTGGGGTAATGAATTTACCACCGAACCAAGTGCTCGTTGGACTTGCATTATTTTTATCACTCTTTACGATGCAGCCTGTACTTGGGCAACTGAAGAGCGATGTGTGGGATCCGATGACGAAAGAGAAAATAACGGTAAGTCAAGCTGCGGAGACGACAGCGCCGATTATGAAAGAGTATATGTCAAAGCATACGTATAAGCATGATTTAAAAATGATGCTGAAAGTGCGCGGAGAAGAGTTGCCGAAAGATTTAAAGGATCTATCCTTATTTACGCTCGTACCATCCTTTACGTTAACGCAAATTCAAAAGGGATTGTTAACAGGGATGTTCATTTATCTAGCGTTTGTATTTATAGATTTGATTATTAGTACACTTTTAATGTACCTCGGGATGATGATGGTACCGCCGATGATTTTAAGTTTACCATTTAAAATACTCGTTTTCGTATATTTAGGTGGATATACAAAAATCGTCGACATTATGTTTAAAACGGTCGCCTGAAGCGTTTGATGCTATGTGATAGGAGTCATATAAATGAATACGTCACCAATTATAGATATTTTTCAAACCTTTTTTTATAAAGGGGTTATGATTTTAATGCCGGTTGCCGGTGTAAGTATGATTGTCGTTATTATCATCGCTGTCATTATGGCGATGATGCAAATTCAAGAGCAAACGCTGACGTTTTTACCGAAAATGGCGAGTATTGTACTCGTTATTATCATTTTAGGTCCGTGGATGTTTCAAGAGTTAACGACGCTTATTTTAGATTTATTTGATAAAATTCCATCGCTATTGCGTTCGTATTAAGTTAGGTGGACTGAAATGAATATGGAATTATGGGCGGCGACGTTTTTTGCGTTTTGCCGCATTACTTCATTTTTATATTTTTTACCGTTTTTCTCAGGTCGATCCATTCCAGCAATGGCGAAGGTTACAGTTGGACTTGCTCTTTCAATTACAGTGGCCGATCAAGTTGATGTCTCTCACATAAAGACAACTTGGGACGTTGCAGCTTATGCAGGAACGCAAATTGTAATCGGATTATCACTTTCAAAAATTGTAGAAATGCTGTGGAATATTCCAAAAATGGCCGGGCATATTTTAGACTTTGATATCGGTTTGTCACAGGCAAGTTTGTTTGATGTAAATGCAGGTTCACAGTCTACTTTACTATCAACCATTTTTGATATGTTTTTTCTCATTATTTTTATTTCACTTGGCGGCATTAATTATTTCGTTGCCACGATTTTAAAGTCGTTTCAATATACAGAGGCGATTTCAAAATTGCTGACGACTAGTTTTTTAGATAGTCTACTCGCAACGTTATTATTTGCGATAACATCAGCGGTTGAAATTGCTCTTCCGCTCATGGGAAGTTTGTTCATCATTAACTTTGTTTTAATTTTAATCGCAAAAAACGCTCCGCAATTAAACGTTTTTATGAATGCGTACGTTATTAAAATTACATGTGGTATTTTGTTTATTGCGATGAGTGTACCGATGCTCGGTTATGTGTTTAAAAATATGACGGATGTATTGCTTGAGGAATATACGAAACTATTTAACTTTTTCTTAACGAAGTAGGGGGACGCGCATGGCAAAGGATAATAAAACAGAAAAGGCCACCCCGCAGAAGCGTAAGAAATCGCGTGAAGAAGGGAATATTGCCCGGAGTAAAGATTTAAATAATTTATTTTCCATACTAGTATTAGCAGTTGTCGTTTACTTTTTCGGAGATTGGCTAGGGTTTGAGATTGCAAATTCTGTAGCGGTGCTGTTTGATCAAATTGGAAAAAATACAGATTCAACTGAGTATTTTTATTTAATGGGTATTTTATTACTAAAAGTATCAGCGCCGATATTAATACTCGTATACGCTTTTCATTTATTTAATTATATGATTCAAGTCGGTTTCTTATTTTCTTCTAAAGTCATTAAGCCGAAACCTTCACGTATTAATCCAAAAAATTATTTTACGAGATTGTTTAGTCGTAAAAGTTTAGTAGATATTTTGAAGTCACTATTTTATATGGGACTAATCGGTTACGTCGCTTACATTCTGTTCAAAAAGAATTTAGAGAAGATCGTGAGTATGATTGGATTTAACTGGACCGCATCACTTACTGAAATTATTAGGCAAATTAAATTTATCTTTTTAGCGATTTTAATTATATTAATCATTCTTTCTATTATTGATTTTATTTATCAAAAATGGGAGTATGAGCAAGATATTAAGATGAAAAAAGAAGAAGTAAAACAAGAGCATAAAGATAATGAAGGGGACCCGCAAGTAAAGGGAAAACGAAAAAACTTTATGCATGCGATCTTGCAGGGGACAATTGCGAAGAAGATGGATGGTGCAACGTTTATTGTAAACAATCCGACTCATATTTCGGTCGTACTTCGGTACAATAAACAGGTTGACGCGGCGCCAATTGTCGTTGCAAAAGGGGAAGATGAGCTCGCATTATATATACGAACGCTTGCCCGTGAACAAGAAATACCAATGGTGGAAAACCGTCCGCTTGCTCGTTCTTTATATTATCAAGTCGAGGAAGATGAGACGATTCCAGAAGATTTATACGTAGCTGTAATTGAAGTTATGCGCTATTTAATTCAAACGAATGAACTTGAAGTATAATAGCGCGTTTGGAGGAGATCTCTTGTGTTTAAGATAGATTCTGCAAGAACCTATTTTTCTATCTTTTTAGCAGCGTCATTCGTAGTGGCGCTCTTAATTCCACTTCCACCATTTATACTTGATATCATTATCGTTTTTCTACTAAGTATGTCAGTGCTTATTTATATGCGAGCAACAAGTATTAACGAGTGGGATGAATTAAAGTCATTTCCGACGATGTTGTTATTAATCGGGATTTTCCGCGTATCGATTAACGTATCGACGACGCGAGCGATTTTGACAGACGGAAATGCGGGGCATGTTATTGAAGAGTTCGGTCAGTTCGTAATTGGCGGGAACTTATTAATTGGTATCGTTATATTTACAGTATTAATCATATTCCAGTTTATCGTTGCAAACGGTGCATCTCGTACAGCTGAAGTTGCAGCACGTTTTACACTTGATTCTTTACCAGGGAAACAAATGTCAATCGATGCGGATTTAAACCAGCGCATTATTACTGAAAAAGATGCACAGGCAAAACGAAAGAAATTAAATATGGAAACAGAGTTTTACGGAGCGATGGATGGTGCCGGAAAGTTCATTAAAGGGGACGTTATTTTCGGGATTGTCATTTTATTTGTAAACATTATTTTCGGTTTAATTGTCGGCATGATGCAGCAGGGCATGAGTTTTGCTGAAGCAGCTATTCACTATACACAGTTAACTGTCGGTGACGGAATCGTAAACCAAATTGGTTCGTTAATGCTTGCGATTTCAACAGGTATTATCGTAACGCGTGTATTTGACGGTTCACCTGATACGGTAACTGAAGGTATCTTTAAAGAGTTATTAGCACATGAAGTCGTTGTATATGCGCTTGGTGGTTTATTTATTGCAATGGGTATTTTTACTCCGCTACCATTTCTACCATTCGCACTCGTTGGTGGAACAATTATCTTCTTAGGAATTCGTAATAAAAACCGAATAAAGAAAGAAAAAGAAGACGAGCTTCAAAAAGAAATAGAAATGATTCAAGGCGAAGATGAGCAACTGCAACAAGTGGAAGATTCATTTGGAGTATTTACGGATAAATATCCAATTATTGTAGAGCTAGGTTTAGATTTAGCAGCACTTGTAAAGCAGAAGATTAATGGGGAAACCGCTCGTGATAAAGTTGTTCTCATGAGGAAGTCGATTATTACCGATCTTGGTATTAACGTTCCTGGCATTAACTTTAAAGATAATACGAGTTTTAGACCACGCGGACGTTACATTATTCGCATTAAAGGTGCGAAGGCAGCTGAAGGAGTTTTAAAATCAGGTTACTTATTAGCATTGAAAACACCGAATGTAATGGCCGATTTAGATGCAGAACCAGCGAAAGATCCGATTTTCGGTGAAGATGGATATTGGATTTTAGAGCATATGGTACAAGATGCACAAATGAAAGGCTATCAAGTATTAGAGCCACTTAGCATATTAATTACACATTTAGATGTTATCGTTAGACGTAATCTTCATGAGTTAATTCAGCGTCAACATGTAAAAGACTTAATTAACTCGCTTGAAAACGATAACGGCGTTTTATTAGAAGAGATTAAGAAGAAAGAAATCGACTTATCACTCGTTCAAAATGTTATTAAACAATTGCTAAAAGAGGGTATTTCTATTCGTGATTTACCAACTATTATCGAAGGTATTATTGACGGAAAAGAAATTTATCAAAATCATGTAGACGGTGTAACGTCATTCGTCCGTGAATGTATTTCAAAAGTAATTTGTGAAAATGCAAAAAATCCTGACGGTAAAATATACGCGGCGCTCTTCTCAGATTCAATCGAGTTAGATGCGGATGTTGTAAATAATTCATACCAAGGTTACTTATTAAACTGGGATTTAGATTTAGAATCGCGTGTCGTTGAACAAGTACAACGCGTATTTAAACAAGCGAGGTTAATGGGAAGAGAACCAGTATTATTAACGCGTAGAAAAGATTTCAGGTTTGCGATTGTAAGACTCCTTGAGCGCTATCAAGTAGAAGCGCAAGTACTTTGTATTAGCGAATTAGCACCAGAAATTGTTGTAGATCAAATTGCCTATATTGAATAGTAGGGGGTGAAGTAATGGAAAGTACAGAAAAGAAAGAAGCGTTAATGCGTATAAAAGCAGCTTCGAAAAATGAATTGTATCGAAAGTTATTTGACCAATATGGTACAGATTATTATTACGTTGTCGATGAAAGTGTAAAACGAAATATCCCGTTTTTTTGGAAAAAGAATTATGAAATGTTAGTTGCTTTTCCAGAGGATAAACAGGAAGAAGTGAACGAAGGCGCAGCCCAATTTCATGAACAATTAATGGATGTTGTGAATGACCCTTCAGAACAAATTATGAAGGCGAATGGAATTCAAACGGTACTGCACAATTTAGAAAACGTGACGACCCCTATGTCATATTCGGCGATGCAAACAGGAAATAGTGAAGAATGGGAAAGAAAGAAAGAGAAACTATTAAAGTTGTTTGAAAAAGGAATCGTCGTTGTGAAACAGACGGAAGAAACGAAAGTAACGAAAAAGCAAAAACCTGTGAAGAAAGTCGTTCCTGTCAAGAAAGAAGAAGTAGTTGTAAAAAAAGAAAAGCAAGAATCTGTACCATTTATTATTCAAAAAGTAATTCGCATGCTAGAGCAAAACGATGTAGAACAATACTTCATTCATGCATATGCTGAAAAGTTAAAAGTGAAGTTTGAGAATGCAACGATGATTACAGAAGAAGAAGTGATCGAATATATATTGGAAGATATGAGATCTCATTTCAACACGGAAAACGTATTTGAAAAAGAAGTACAAACAATTGCATTAATCGGTCCAACTGGTGTTGGAAAAACGACGACACTTGCGAAAATGGCATGGCAGTTTCACGGTAAGAAAAAAACGGTTGGTTTTATTACGACAGATCATTCACGCATTGGAACCGTACAGCAACTGCAAGATTACGTAAAGACAATTGGATTTGAAGTAATCGCTGTCCGTGATGAGGCTGCCATGACAAGAGCACTTACGTATTTTAAAGAAGAAGCTCGCGTCGATTATATTTTAATTGATACAGCCGGAAAAAATTATCGTGCGTCAGAAACAGTAGAAGAAATGATTGAAACAATGGGACAAGTAGAGCCAGATTACATTTGTTTAACGTTATCAGCTTCGATGAAAAGTAAAGATATGATTGAAATCATTACGAATTTTAAAGATATTCATATTGATGGTATCGTATTTACGAAATTTGATGAAACAGCAAGTAGTGGTGAATTATTGAAAATTCCAGCAGTATCATCAGCTCCAATTGTATTAATGACAGATGGGCAAGACGTGAAGCAACATATACATATCGCTACAGCTGAACATTTAGCGAAACAAATGTTGCAAACATCATAGAAGAGAGGTGAAGGATAAGGCAACTGCCTTATTCAAGCGAGTATGAACGGTCTTTATATAGGTTCTATGGGTATGATGAATTACATGCAGCGTATTAATGTTCATTCGAATAACGTTGCAAATGCTCAAACAACAGGATTTAAAGCAGAAAATATGACTTCTAAAGTATTTGATGTACAAGACACATATCGCCGTGGTGATGGAGCTGTGACAAATATCGGTTCGACTGATTACGCTGTAGTACCGGCCGCAACGCATGTGAACTTAGTACAAGGAAATATACAAATAACAAATAGTGATACAGATTTCTTTTTAGATGATGGAACTGCTGGCACAGCTTCGTTTTTCGTTACATCTAAAAATAATGAAACGTTTTTAACGAGAGACGGTAGTTTTACATTAAATAGTGATCGTTATTTGCAAACATCATCTGGTGCTTTTGTTATGGGAGAGAATAATGAACGTATTCGTATTCCTGAAGGAGCAAAGGTCGCTGTACAAGCAGACGGTACGTTATATGATGCGGTAACACAAAATAATATTGCTCGCCTGCAAACAAAAACAGTAGGTGCAGAAGCGAATAATCGTCTCGTACAAAGAGAGAACAAAAGCTTTACACTAGCAGAAGGGAACATTGCTGATTTACCGAATGGAACAGGCTTAGTAAAAAACCATATGCTAGAAAATTCAAATGTAGATATGACGAAAGAGATGGCTGATCTTATGACAGACCAAAAAATGATTTCAGCATCACAACGTGTTATGACTTCATTTGATAAAATTTATGAAAAAGAAGCGAATGAAATATTGAGATAGGAGACTCCCATTAGTGGGAGTCTTTTTTTATTATTGCTTTTATTACAGTCACACCATAAAATGATATTGATAATCATTATCATTTTATCTAATTTTATAATGACAGCAACATTTGTTTAACTAGGTAAATTAAAAACAAGGGGATGGTGTGTATGTCTACAAAAAAACAACTTTGCATTGGATTATGTTTAATTTCGAGAAAGAAAGAAGATAGTATATTTAATTCGGGAATTAATGAGCAAGTAGAGTTGGCACTACAGGCAGAAAAGGCTAAGTTAGATTTTGTTTTTAAAGCGGATTATTTAGTGGCGCACCCAGATTTAATTGCTCGCAATAAAGGAAATGTCATTTTAGATCCGACATTACTATTTACAGCTATTGCTTATGTAACAGAAAAAATTGGAGTGGTTACGACTGCCTCGACTTCGTTTTATCCACCATATATATTAGCGAGGCAATTACAATCTTTACACTGGATTAGTAACGGCCGAGTAGGGTGGAATATTGTTACATCCATTGACGGTGCTGAAAACTTTGGTGAGGAAGGGATGCCATCATCCGAGCAGCGATACGCGAAAGCGGCAGAATGTACAGCGTTAGTAAGAAAACTTTGGAGAAGTCACCCTAATGAAGTATTGAAAGTAGATAACCCTGATGTGATTAGAGAGATGGTAAAGCCTATTGAGCATAATGGCGAATACTTTAAGGTGAAAGGTCCAATTAATATTCCGCAGCATATTTCAGGGGAAATGCCATTATTCCAAGCTGGTGCTTCAGAGTCAGGGCGGAATTTTGCTGCATCTGTTGCGGATGCCATTTTTGCTGCAACGCCAGATGTAGAGTCAGGAATGGAACTGCGTCAAGATTTAAGAAGAAGAGCAGAACAGCATGGCCGAAAGCAAGATGATATACGCGTATTACCTGGATTATATTTCTTTATTGGTGATACATATGAAGAAGCGTTAGAAATGCATAGACAAGCACATCAACATCTCACAAAAGAGAAGAGATATGCGTTACTTGAAATGGTTCTTGGACTAGATGCGAGAGAGATGCCGCTAGAAAGTAAGATTACGGAAGAAATGTTGCCAAGTCGGGATCAAACTGTTCGCAGTGAAACACACGCTGAATTATTACGGAACTTCATTATCAAAAATGAACCAACACTGGAACAAATACTGGAACGACCAGAAGTTGTTGGATCGGCTCATTGGGTTGCGGTTGGTACAGCGCAAGACGTTGCGAAACAAATTATGGATAGGTTTGAGACGGGAGCGTTAGATGGATTTATTGCTATTCCAGGAGGACCTCCAAAGTCACTAGATCTATTCTTTAGTAAAGTCATTCCTTTATTCGTGAAGGCCGGTATATTTAGGGAAGAGTATACAGGTTCTACTTTACGAGAACATTTGGAGGAGAATTTATCAAATACGTTGCAGCTAAAATAGGTGAGATAGTATGTAGAAAAGCCTTTCGTAAGAAGGCTTTTTATTTTTGATTTGAATTTCAGAATTATCAATTGACTTTGTGGTTCTGCTTTTTTATATTAGTAGGTATACTAATAACTACTAACATATATGTGTTGTTTGAAAATGAGAGTTATATAGAATGAGAGGGATTACCGATGGATGAAATTATAAAGGAATTACAAAAGTTAGGTTTTTCCCAGTATGAATGTAAAGCATATATTGGGCTACTAAAACATTCCCCAGTAACAGGATATGAAGTGAGTAAGCAAACAGGGGTACCTCGTTCGATGATTTATGAAGTGCTCGGTAAATTGATGGATAAAGGAGCGGTGCATATCGTTCCTACTGAACCAGTAAAATATGTACCAGTACCAGCTACGGAGTTAATGAATCGAATGCGAAAAGATTTTGAAAAGTCCTTTGAATTTTTAGACGAGAAATTAAATGGTTTAGAACAAGAGCGACAAATAGATGTAATTTCGCATATTCGCTCAAATGATCGTGTTGTAAAAGAAATATGCAATATAATTAATAGGGCGAAGGAAGAGTTATGGATTTCTGTTTGGGAAGATCAAGTACATAAAATTGAACCATATATTCATCAGAAAGAAAAAGAAGGTGTACATATATTTTCAATCTTATTTGGTGCTCCCAATACAAAAATAGGCGCGACGTTTCACCATAATTATATGACACCCCACGTTGTAGAAAAGAGAATGGGTGGTCATTTAACCGTTATTGCTCGTGATGGGGAAGAAGTATTAATTGCGAACTTCTCAAATGATAACACTTCATGGGCCGTTACAACATATGATCCAGCGCTAGTTCTCGTAGCTACAGAGTATGTACGGCACGATATTATGGTGGAAGAAATCACGAAGGAATTTGGAGCGGATAAGCTAGATACGCTATGGCGTGAAAATATAGATTTAGTTCATGTCGTAACAGGAAAACGAACGATGGAAGGAATGGAGGATGATATGGATGAGTAAAGCTCAGGCACAAGTAGCTTTGCAGAGTGATGATACATTTCAGCAAGGAGTAAAAGATTGTTTACCGACTGTATTTGGTTATTTAAGCATCGGTATAGCAGCTGGTGTTATTGCAAAAACAGCAGGTTTCTCCATCATTGAAATTGCGTTTATGTCCACTTTAATTTATGCAGGTTCTGCCCAATTTATATTAGCTGGTATGTATGCAGCTGGTGCGCCTGCTTCAGCAATTATTTTCACCGTCTTTTTTGTTAATTTACGCCACCTTTTAATGAGTGCTGCGCTCGCGCCGTACTTTACGAAACTTCCTCTACTAAAAAACGTAATAATCGGTTCTCAAATTACAGATGAAACGTTCGGCGTTGCAGTGCAGCACGCAGCGCAAAAAGGATATTTAGGTGAAAGATGGATGATCGGTTTAAATGTCACAGCATATTTAAATTGGATTCTTGCTACTATTATTGGCGGGTTGTTTGGTGAGTGGATACCAGATCCACATACGTACGGTATGGATTATGCATTACCGGCAATGTTTATTGGGTTATTTGTACTTCAGCTCATAAGTAGTAAACCGAAACTAGCAATTCATCTTACTGTTGCAATTGTAGCAATTATGATTGCATACGTTTCACACTTATTTATGCCAGATAGTATAGCGGTTATTATCGCTACATTTCTAGCTGCGACGATTGGAGTTGTGATTGAAAAATGGAAATGAGATTGGACGTAATATTACTTTTACTAGCAGCAGGAGCTGTCACACTCGTACCACGAATTTTACCTCTACTCGTATTTAGCAAACTTCAAATTCCAGACTGGGGTTTAAAATGGTTAAATTACATACCAATTGCAATATTAGCAGCACTTTTAGCACAAGTATTATTTATGCATGAAACGATGCAGTGGGATTATCTTATCGCAGCAATCCCAACATTTCTTGTAGCGATATATACTCGTAGTTTATTAGGTACAGTATTAACGGGAGTGATTGTGATTATTTTGTTACGTTTCTTTTTCTAAAAAGGATTACGCTCATTTAATAGCGAAAAGTGTAATAACATGAAAGATATAGGGGTGGTGTTATGATACTTTTAACGATAGGAGCAATTTTGTTAACGTTGTTTATTTTCTTTATTATCGGCTTCATTACGTTTATGATGTTTGTTGATAAGGCGACACCTCAAATATATTATACACCTTGTGAATCAGTGACAGTGAAAGCTAAAGGTAAAGATAGAAGGAAGAAAAGTTGAATGGTGGCTTTTCTTCCTTTTGTTTTACATCCTCGAAAGAACTAACAACAATAAACCAAATAGAAAACTAATAAGGGAAAGAAAACCGATACATATTGAGAACACACGATTGTTTCTCCATTCGCGCCAGAAAACGATACATCCTAAAATACAAAGAACAAACCAAATGGGCAGGAATATGAACTCGCTAACTTTCTCGGGGAGTAACGAATAAAAAGATGTTACATATAAGATCCAATTTGTAAAAAATAAAATGTAAACGATAATAGATTGTAAGTAGGGACGTTTGGAAAACTTCCCTTTTTTAACCGTTATAAAAATGATAGTTAGCGCAAATATAAAGGCAATGAATATGAAAATAAGTAAGAGTAATGTAAGTGTCATTTAGCTCTCCTTTATAAAAGTGTTTTTTACAAGAAATGCATCTATTAGAGAGTATGCTTGCTTTGTAGAGTGCTCGTTATATTTTTTAGTGTACGGATTTAGAAATCCATGTTCACCGCGTAGTTGTTTAATTTCTAATAAAGGAGTTTTTTGTTGCTGCAACGACTGAATGAAAGAAGATACTGAAAAACTAGCTTCTTTTTCAGGGAAAATAAGTAAAGTAGCACATGTTGGTTTTAGATGAATATAGTCACGTATACGGGAACCGTAACATCCGATAATAAAATCTATTTTCGGATTGTTACTACATAGCCATGAGATAGTAGCGCCAACACTAAAGCCAATAAGTCCAATATGTGTATAATTATTAGAAAGATGAATAATGAATTCTTCAATTTTCTTTTTGCCATCATCAAATCCAATGTGATTCATAAAAAAATGATATGCTTTTTCTTCATCGCTATAATGAAATGCATGGTGCGATTGTAGAAGATTAGGACAGAATACATCTATATGAGATGAAGTGAGGTGGTGGATAACGTGATGCATATGGTCATTCACACCATATATTTCATGAACAACAACGAGAGCTAATTTTTTCTTCATCGTTACAATGTACCTCTATGAAACTTAAATTCTTTCTCGACAAGGCATATACGCAGATGGAAGTTTTCATACCATTGCTCACGGCCTCTTTTTTTCGCTTCTTTATGTAAGGCGTTCTGTTTCCAATTTTCAATTGCTTCAAGTGATTCCCAATAAGAAATTGTGATTCCGAGCCCTGAATGATCTCGCGCACTTTCTACACCTAGAAATCCAGGTTGCTGTTTTGCGAGTTCCTCCATTTTATCGGCAACTGTACTATAATCTGCTGTATCATTAGATAAATTGGAAGTGAATATAACTGCATAATAAGAATTGTTTTTTTCTAAATTAGATGCCATTATTTTTCCTCCTTAATATAGTGTGAATAATTAATCCATAGTTTGTATTTTAGCAGGTCACAAAAAGAAAAGAAGTAGAAAATTCTTATTTTTTCAGCTCCTGTAAAATAGAAGATAGAAGAAATTTATAATAAGTAATCTAAAAAAAGAAAAATGCCACTTCAAAAAAATGAAGTGGCATTTCTTATATTTCCTCTAAGCTATTAACTGGAACTGTTAATTCGCGTCCTGGGTTTTTTACTTCATATATGCGGGCGGTTTCATTGCTTTCGTCGACGTGTTGAATCATAACAGGCATGCCTTGAAAACTAACATTCGCTTGCTCCGCTGACACAGAAAGCTCTTTTGCACGTTGAATATTCATTTATATTCCTCCCATCATTATTATCTTTGCTAAAAAAGAGGAATAATATACCATTTAGAGACATTCTTAAAGTTTTTGTATTATTTGTAATGTTTCTTTAATAAATGAAGAGAAAATAGAGTCTGCATACGATTGTATCATTTCATTTGCTTTTGTTGCTTCTTCAAGAGCTCTTTTTTTATCATTCAGTTTGACGTAACAAAGTGCACGATATGCACCTGCTGTTGTAAGCCACGATTGATCCAATGGGTGGTTCATATAATCCGGTATAATACCACGTTCCAATGCTTCTAAAGCTTCTTCGTAACGTTTTAACCCGTATAAAGCTTTTCCTTTTTCAAGATAATACAATCCGTCCTCTTGAAAAATTGGCTGATCTTTTAGTTTTTCTCGATATTGTTCTAGATGTTTTAATGCGATTGTATATTCATTAGTAATCGTGTTGTAGTAGTAGGCTTTTAAAATATTAGTCATCGCAATGGATAGAGTATCTTCTGTAAAAATGGCAAATTGCTCAGATTTTTTTATGTAATATAAATAACGCTCTTTATCAACTGTAATCACTTTTTGGTAAGATAAAATCCGGTAAAATACATCTGTTTTATAATACACTTGATGTTTTTTTGAAAATGCGAGTGTCTCTAATATCGTTTCTTCACATTTTTCATAATCGCCACATGCTAGTAATATGATGGCTTCATATAAACATAAATCAATATGTATAATAAGATCCATTTCTAAATGTTTCTCTTCATAATCATTTCTAATATTAGATATAAGTTGTAAACATTCTGCATACTTTTTACGTGTGAATATCGCAAAAGATAATTTTAATTTTGTTTCCGTACTGTCTCGGTATAACTTATATTTTTCAAAAATAGAAACAGCTTTTTCTACGTAAGATTCAATGTTGTAATCTTTCATAATCACCGCAGCAGTTACGAATTGTTTGTATATACGAGCCGTATTTAAAGTAGAAGGGGGCTCTTTTTGAACGATAGGTAGTAAAGTCTTGTACACTTCATCACATTTGTTTTCCTTTATGAGTTGCTCCATTTTTGTAATGAGTTCTACAATTTCTCCATCATCATCTTCTAATAAAAAACTCGCTTCACATTCAAGTTTTTCAGCGATATATTGTAATGTTTTCATGGAAGGTGTAGCTTTTCCATTTTCAATTTGACTAAGCATACTTTTTGTAAGTTTCGAACCTGCCAGATCTGTTTGTGTAAGTTTTTTTTCTTTACGTAACGCTTTAATTTTTTCACCGAGAGTTGCCATATTATTGCTCCTTTATAATTGGAAAGTTAAATTATATTTAACTTTTTGTTGTGAAATTTAGAAAGTGGATTATATAATAAGTTTAACACAATTTAACTTTTAAGGGGGAGAGTCATTATGGGAGATGTAGGTATAGGACAACATGATACAAGAATGAAGCTTGCAACGAGAAATATCATTTTAATGATGATTGGAAAGATGACGTCTTTATTAGGGGCAGGAATTTATACGTTCGCAATGGGGTTATACGTATTAAAGACAACAGGTTCAGGGATAGGGTTTGCAACTACGCTAGTTTGCGGATCACTTCCAAGGATGATCTGTGGACCAATTGCGGGTGCTGTAGCTGACCGTGTGAATCGAAAATGGCTTGTCATTGGCACTGATTTATTAAGTAGTTTAACGATGCTTATTATGTTTATTCTTGCTACTATGTTTGGACCATCACTTCTTTTTATTTATGTTTCAGCAGCATTATTATCAATTTGTGCAAGTTTTTATTCTGTCGCATTAACTTCGTCTATTCCGAGTTTAGTAAATGAGGAACGTATTCAAAAAGCGAGTGCTTTAAATCAAACAGCTGCTTCTTTATCAAATATATTAGGGCCGATTATTGGCGGAGTTGTATTTGGATTCTTTTCCATTCAATCGTTCTTTTTATTAAATAGTATTACGTTCTTTTTAGCGGTTGTTTTGCAATTATTTATCGTATTTGATTTATACAAAAAAGAAGTGGCTGAGAGTAAAGAGCATTTCTTGACGAGTATAAAAGAAGGGTTTTCATATGTAAAACGACAACATGAAATATATGGTTTAATGAAAATAGCACTGTGGGTAAACTTTTTTGCGTGTGGGCTAACCGTTGCACTTCCGTATATTATCGTCCATACATTGCATTTATCTTCAAGGCAACTCGGTACTGTAGAGGGAATGTTAGCGGTCGGGATGTTAATGGGTGCGATTACTTTATCAGTGCGTAAAGAAGTGAATAATCCGTTTCGTTCTATTTATACGGGACTGTTTTTGTTTGCTGGTTTAAGTTTATGTACAGTATTCCCATTGTTAGTTACCATTCCAAAAGTGGCAAGTTTTATTTACTATATTGCTTTTATGATGTTAACGGGTATAGCAATTATGATTGTAAATATTCCGATGCAAGTACATATGCAAAAAACGACAGATCCGAGCTACTTAGGGCGTGTGTTTGGCCTACTTGAAACAATTGCTACTGCAATCGCACCACTCGGTATGATTGTATATGGATTATTATTAGACATGTTGCCAACTAGCATTGTTGTGATGACAATAGGCGGAGGTTTATTGTTAGTTGTTTTAGTAGGGGTAAAGCAACATATGGCGAAAAAACAAGTAGATGTGTCGATTTGAAAATAATAAAAATGACCAAATTAGTATTTTAGTTTTTGAAACTCTTTTTCATGTGTGTTACAGTATAGTGAGCAGACAAAGAAAAGGAGAAAACATCATGAAAAAATTAAGTTTTGTTATGCTTTTTCTGTTAGTCGTAATGGCTGGATGTAGTAATTATGGCACGTATATTGATACAGGTATGCAATCATTGAAAGATGAAAAATATAGTGATGCAACGATGTGGTTTGAAAAAGCGGAAAAAGAAAAGTCAGGAAATGAAGCGAAATCATATAAAGAAATGGCCGAGAAAATGGATCGTGGAGCTACAGCATTAAAAGATGGTAAGTATTTAGAAGCAAAAGACATTGCAAATGAAGTGTTGCAAATGAAAAAAGACGATGCGCTTGAAAAAGCTGTAACATCAAATGCAGAGGATATGCTTCAAAAAGCAAAAGATGTAGAAGAGAAAGTGAATGAAAGAGTAGCAAAGCGGAGAAAAGTAGAAGAACAAGGAATCGATAAACTTATTAAAGCTGTCGATAGTATAGATGATGTGAAAGAAAAAGAGAAAAAAGTTTCAGAAGCATTAGATAAGGCTGAAGAGGCACAAGCAAAAATTGAAGCGAAGAAAAATAAATAGAGTAATAGTTTAAAAGGCTGTCGTGCATAACGACAGCCTTTTAATTTTTGGCTGCATAAGAAGTGATGCTATGTAGTAAAAAAGAAATAATTTTAGAATTCCATCTGTCCTCATGATGAATCGTATAAATGTTACGTTGAAATTCAAATCCAGGGATGGGTATATAACATAGTTCATTTTGGTGTACTTCTTGTTCGATAGCGAGTTTGGAAATAAAAGCAACACCATTACCATATTTTAAAATTTGTTTCATCGTTTCTAATGAATCTAATTCAATTTCAGATTGGAACGTAATGTTATGTTCTAACATCCATTTTGTAAGCAAATCTCTCGTTGTAGATGGATTACGATGCAATAATATACGTTCCTTTTCAATATCTTGTAATGAAACATTTTCTTTTTTGGAAAAATGATGTTCTTTTGAGAAAGCAAGAACAAGTGTATCAGGCATTATTTTTGTCTCTTTTAAAAGTGATTCATCAAACGGTGCTGCAGAAATTACCCCGAGATCAATTTCATGATTTTGTAGCATTGTTCGAATTTCAGGAGCTGTTTTTACCATAAGTGTTATTTTTATATTTGGAAATTCGCATTGAAATTGGTGAATCATTTCTGGTAAAAGATAAGTCGCTGGTACGTAACTAGCTCCAATTGTTATAGCGCCTTTATGGAAATCTTTAAACTCTTGGGTGACCCGTCTAGCTTCTTTCATAAGTGCATCTATTTTACAAGCATAATGATGAAGTGCCTCACCAGCTTCTGTTAAGAAATATCTTCCAGAACGTAATTCAAATAAAGGTACACCGAGTTCCTCTTCTAGGCTTTTTATATGGAATGTAATAGTAGGTTGTTTCACACCAAGTTTTTCTGCAACAATCGTAAGTTTTTTATATTTCTTAATAAGCACTACAATTTCTAATTTTAAGAGATTCATTATGAGTTGCCGCCTTTTTTATTTTAACTATAGAAAAAATCTATAGAAATAAATAGTTTATTAGAAGTTTTTTAATTTAATCTTTACAGTACATTAACATTCAGTATAAATCTTCCATATAGAATGAAAGCAAGTTAAGAGTGAGGGGAGAGAGGTGATACGATGGATATTAAAATTCATGGATTAGAAAAGACGTTTGGAAAAACGCAGGCGTTAAAACCGTTACAAATTGTTATGAAACAAGGTGAATTTACTACACTTTTAGGACCTTCTGGATGCGGGAAAACAACTTTACTTAGAATGATTGCAGGGCTTGAAGAGCCAGATAAAGGTGAAATATATTTTGGGGATAAGTGCATGTATTCTTCTACTAAAAGAATTAAAACATCTCCTCATGAACGTAATATCGGCATGGTATTTCAAGATTTTGCTCTATGGCCGCATATGACAGTGTTTGAAAATGTTGCATTTGGTTTAAGAGCTACAAAGCAAACGAATCAATTAAGGGAAAAAGTCGAAGATGCAATAAAGAGAGTTCGCCTGCAAGGGATGGAGAAAAGATATCCGCATGAACTTTCAGGTGGACAGCAGCAACGTGTCGCATTTGCTAGAGCGATTGTAACGAGACCGCATTTTATTTTGTTTGATGAACCGCTGAGTGCACTCGATGCAATTTTGCGAGAAGAAATGCGATTAGAGCTTATGGATATCGTTCATTCGATTGGTTTAACGGCATTGTATGTCACGCACGATCAAACAGAAGCGATGTCAATGTCAGACCAGATTATTGTCATGAAACAAGGAGAAGTATTACAAAAAGGAACACCAGAAGATATTTATGTGAAGCCATCTCATGAATTTGTTGCAAAATTTGTTGGTAAAGCAAATTGGCTTGTAGAGGGGAAACAAATGGTTCGTCCAGAGCATGTAAGCTGGACGAAAAATGAAGTGTGCGAAATGTTTACGGGTGAAATTCGGCACGTTACATATGTAGGAGAACGGTATGAAATGAAAGTAAACATGGGTGCACTTGGAATATGGACAGCTTATCACAATAGTAAATTAAGCATCGGTAAACCAGTATCGTTATATGTGCCAAAAAAATGTATTCATCATATAGGGGGAGAATCGTATGAAGAAGTTCAGTTCGCTTAAGTCTTTATTTGTATGTACTTTATTATTTTCGGCTGTAGTAACAGGGTGTAGTTCAAAGACAGGCAATGCAGATGCAAAAAGCAAAACGACGAATGAAAAGAAAATTGTTGTATATAGCGCAGGACCAAAAGGATTAGCAGAAAAAATTCAAAAGGACTTTGAAAAGAAAACAGGTATAAAAGTAGAAATGTTTCAAGGAACAACAGGTAAGATTTTAGCGAGAATGGAAGCTGAAAAGAAAAATCCAGTCGTGGATGTAGTCGTACTTGCATCGTTACCAGCGATGGAAGGATTAAAAAAGGATGGACAAACGTTAGCTTATAAAGAAGCGAAACAAGCTGATAAGCTTCGTTCTGAATGGTCGGACGATAAAGGACATTATTTTGGATATAGTGCGTCAGCGTTAGGAATTGTGTATAACACAAAAAATGTGAAGACAGAGCCTGAAGATTGGGGTGATATAACGAAAGGGGAATGGAAAGGAAAAGTGAATCTTCCAGATCCAGCACTTTCAGGTTCAGCTTTAGACTTTGTAACAGGATATGTGAAAAAGAATGGAAAAGATGGTTGGAATTTATTTGAACAGCTTAAGAAAAATGAAGTTACAGTAGCAGGGGCAAATCAAGAAGCGTTAGATCCAGTAGTAACAGGTGCGAAAGACATGGTCATTGCTGGTGTTGATTATATGACGTACAGTGCAAAAGCAAAGGGTGAACCGGTTGATATTGCTTATCCAAAAAGCGGAACAGTTATTAGCCCACGTGCAGCAGGGATTATGAAGGATAGTAAAAATGTAGAAGGTGCAAAAGAGTTTATTGATTATTTATTATCAGATGATGTGCAAAAACAAGTTTCTAAAGCGTACTTATTACCGGGTAGAACAGATATAAAAGCAGAAAATAGACCGAATGTAGAAGAGATTCCAGTATTAAATATTGATTGGAAAACAGTTGAGAAAGAACAAGATGAAATCGGAAAACAATTTAAGAAAGTATTTCAATAAGATGGTGATTACATGGTAAATCGATTCATATCAGTAAGACAAGTTGGAATGACGTTAGCGTTATTACTTGTGGCGATGTTAATCGTCATTCCGCTTTTCCTCATTTTATTTTCTAGTGTATATGAAAATAGTAGTTGGAATTTTTTAAAGCCTTTTGAAGTGATGCAGAGTGGTGGATTAGCTGGAATTTTTCTAAACTCGATGCTTTTAGGTGTACTCGTAGTAATAGGAGCAACCATATTTGCATTTCCATTAGCGTTCATTATGAGCAAAACAGATGTTGGAAAGTATAGTAAGTTGGATATTGTTTTTATGATTCCATTTATGACGCCGCCGTATATTGGATCGATGGGCTGGATTTTGTTCATGCAACCGAACGGCTATTTCGAACAGTTTTTCCCGATGCTAAAGACAATATCATCTTCGTTTTTTAGTTTAGGTGGTATGGTTTTAATAATGAGTCTTCATTTATTCCCATTCCTCTACTTCATGTTAAAGAACACTTTACTTCAAATAGGGAGTAGTAAAGAAGAAGCTGCAGCAGTCCATGGTGGGAGATTTTTCTATCGTTTAAGAAAAATAATATTGCCGCTATTAGTATCAAGTTATGTAATGGGTGCTTTACTTATTTTCGTAAAGACGATTGCTGAATTTGGAACACCAGCTACATTCGGACGAAGAATAGGATTTCATGTGTTAACATCAGAGATTCATAAATTTATTTCGAGTTGGCCGATTGATTTTAGTAGTGCAACCGCATTATCTTCATTATTACTTAGTGCGTGTATGCTCATTTGGTATATGCAAAACGTATTGAACCGAATGTACTCCTATGCAATGGTTAGTGGAAAAGGTGTGAAATCTAAAAGATATACATTATCTATCTTTACGCGCATTGTAGCATGGGTTTATGTAATTGGTTTATTAATTGTATCAATTGGAATCCCGTATTTTTCTATACTTATTGCTTCATTATCAAAATTAAGAGGCGGCGGCTTACATGTAAATAACTTTACAACAAGTCATTATGAAGCATTGTTTACAATTGGATCCCCAGGATTAGAAGCTTTATGGAACAGTTTTCTCTTTTCAATTATAACGGCGGTTATGGCCGCTATAATTGGAGTCTTTTTGGCGCTTATGATTCGAAAGGGGAAAAAGTCCTTTGAAAAATGGCTTGATATGTGCGGTATGTTACCGAATATGGTACCAGGAATCGTGATGGTTGTAGGGCTTATTTTGTTTTGGAATTCACCCTATATGCCCCTGTCAATTTACAATACACCAATCATGGTTATCGTAACGTACGTTGTTCTTTTTTTACCTTATACGGTGCAGTATGTAAAAGCGTCGTTCGGACAAATTGATGATTCTCTCGTGCAGGCAGGAAGTATGTTTTCTGGAAATTATATTTATATTTTTAGGGAAATCATATTACCTCTTATTATTCCAGGTATTCTCGCTGGTTGGGCGATGACATTTACAATCTCGATTAGAGAGTTAGTAGCATCGCTTCTTGTACTACCTCCATCAGTAGAAACGTCAGCAACATTTATTTTTGCTCAATTTGAACAAGGAGAAGTATCTATTGGAATGGCGATGGCTGTCGTTTCAGTTGGACTTACAACAATATGTTTATTACTTCTGCAACATATAGAGCAAAAACGAAAAGGGGTAGCATGATGAGGATAGAAGTATGGGGAGGAGCGGGGGAATATGGTCGTTCCTGCTACTTCGTAAAAAATAAAGAAACAAAAATATTGTTTGATTGTGGTATTAATCGATCATATGAGGATAGTTATCCAAAAATAGATAGGGAAGTTGTACCGTTTTTAGATGCAGTATTTTTATCACATATTCATGAAGATCATACAATGGGTTTACCATTATTAGCGAAGTATGGATATAAGAAAAAAATTTGGACGACTCGTTATACGAAGGAGCAACTTCCCGCTTATTATGAAAAATGGAGAAACTACAATTTAGCGCAAGGATGGCATTTACCTTATAACGACCAAAATGTTAAAGATTTAAATTATGTATGTATTGATGAGATTAGTAATCCGAATGAATGGATACAGATTACTCCTACATTGCGATTTCAATGGGGGTATAGTGGGCATGTATTAGGAGCTGTTTGGTTTTTAGTGGATATGAGTCATACATATGTGTTTTACTCTGGAGATTATTCAGCAGAGTCTAACATACTACGAGCTAATTTACCTGAGAATTTGCGCGGTGATATAAAAGTCGCAATTGTTGATGCCGCTTATCATACTGATGATGTTTCGCAATATGAACGAGTAAACGAACTATGTACAGAAATTGAGCGAGTTGCACAAAAGAAAGGAATAGCATTACTACCATTGCCACCGCTTGGTAGAGCGCAAGATATCGTATTGTATTTGTATGAAAAATATAAAGAACTTCCCATTATAGTAGATCAAGAAATTTTGGATGGATTCCAAGAGATGTTCCTATATAAAGATTGGATCAAGAATAATGAAGAACTTGAAGGGTTTATGGAGAGTTTAAAAAGAAACATAATCGTTATGGATCATGATAGCTGTACGCAAAATAGTTATGGAATAGTTGTAATGAGTGATGCGAATATGCAAACGAAACGAGCACAGTTATATTATGAACAACTCCGGCATGAAGAACGAAATTCCATTATATTTACTGGACATATTACGAAAGGGAGTTTTGCAGAAAAAGTTTTGAAAGAACATGTAGATAAAGAATGTAAGGTGAAGAGAGTCCCATATAAAGTTCACCAAAGTATAAGAGACGTGAAAGAGATGTTAAATACATTATTACCAGAACATACGGTGTTAGTACACGCTTTGAAAGAGGATACGGATCGATTACAGAGAAAGCTGAGTATGGCAGGGTATGAAAATGTATATTCACTTACTATGGAACGTATAGAAGTCATTTAAAATATAAAGGGGATGGGTATATGAAAAAGGTATTTGTATTCGTAAGCATTTTCTTTTGTTGTTTCCTGTATAACGTTAAGGAAGGGTTTGCTGCCAGTCCAATGACACCTAGTTTTGAAGTGAAGTTATTATTAAAACCAGAACAAGTATTAGGATATAACAAAGAGATAAACCAAGAGGTACTAGAATATTTCCAGGCTGGTACAAATTATGAAAGAATACAAGTGCAATTTTTAGATACGACAAATAAAAATTTAAGTAATGAAGGTTGGTTTGCGAGAATTCGAAAGAAAGAATTTAGTAAAGATTTTGAGCTAACATATAAAAAAAGGTATCCTATTCAAAATGGTGTAATTCAAGATGCACTAGAAGTGGCTAAAAATGATGGATTTGATAGTAAAACCGATAACTATGAGGCGGAAATAGATTGGGGATTTGAGAAGAAAACGTTAAGTATTTCAAATAAGAAAAGCTACAGTGCGAAAGGATATGGAGTACTTGATTTACCAAACGAAAAAGCTGCTCAAAACATGTTAGTAGAAAAGTTACCGGGGAAAATGAACAAATGGTTGTATACGAATTGGGGGGAAGAGATGTTAAGGGATTCCCGTATTTACGGTCCTGTATTAATGAAAAGGTATGCAGGGGAGTTTGAAAATAGTAAAACGAATATTGAAGTTTGGCCACTAAGTAATACAGGGAAAATAGAAGATGATTTCGTAATAGAAGTGTCTTTTAAAACAAATGAGGAAAGTATTGCAAAAGAACAAAGAGAATTATTAATGAAGAGTTTAGACCAAAAAGGATGGTTGTTACCGAAAGATAGTTTGAAAACAGAGCTTATTTTTCAGTGAATAGTGAAAAAGGAATCCATACATATATGGATTCCTTTTTCTAATATATGAGTATTAAGCTAAATCAGCTGACACGAACATATCATTATTTTGAAGGTTTTTAGAGCGTAAGCTATAAGCAACTACCTTCTTTTTATATTGCTTTACAACATCAACATGCTCTTCATGACTATAAATGTAAAAGATAAAATCTTTTTTGCCACGTTTTGCATTGATAATTAAAGGCGTGCCCTCATTGTGTGGTGGTGCATAATAGCGATCTAAAAATAAACCTTCGTTAAAATCATGAATAATTTTAGATTTTTGTTCTCCTTCTAAGTTATTTCCATTGATTGTAACTGTCGAATTCTCTTCTTCCAGTTGTGGATGTGTTTCGTACTTGCTAATAATGGATTCAATAACAGTGTTAGGAAGGCTCGAAACGATAATTTTAAATGCCCCAAATACAACTAACATAACAATAAACCAAGTCGTCATAGTATATCATCCCCTTTTTCCTATTAAATAATATAACTCATATGGTAATAGTACATATGGTGAAGTTTTGTATAATTTGTGAAAAATATGCTGTTTTTACGAAAGAAATATTAGAAAAATCAATTTTGTTACAAAAAGTTGAAATCGAAGTATTTTAAAAGAAAAAGGTTTATAATAAAAATATAACTAATAACAACATTACTAATTATAAGGAAGTGTAACTATGAGTACTGTAGCAATCGTGTATGGTATTATCCTTTCTACAATTATCGTTTTATTTATTGTCGGGGTTTCACGATATATTCATAAATGGAAAGAATGCGTTGCGAAATTAAATCACATTGAAGAAGAACTTAGTGATTTAATGTTACATCATGGTAAATAAAAGATTATTTTTTAACTAAACAATGTGAAGAATATCACAAAACATGCTCTCATCATGAAGGCATGTTTTTTTGTTGTGTGAATGATTAGGCACATTCATACATTTTTTCCATACGATACAGTGTGAAACTAGAAATGTTCGGAGTGGAAAAGAGGGATAAAATGAGTAGTTCAGGTTATGTTCCAGATAATAAAAATTTAAAGAAAAGTTCAGGAACTCCAAATCTTTTCTTTGATTCGAGAAAAAACATCTTTTTTAAAAGGGATGAGAAAAACGTTGCATATGAAGTTACGTCAACGCAGTTACCAGCGATGATAGGAGGAGCGTTTGTTGATTTGTTTATGACGAAAGGGCATATGCGGGAACCGCATTGGCATCCGAATGCATGGGAATTAGATGTTGTAGTATCAGGAGAAGCAGTTACATCCATTTTAAACCCGGAAACGAATCAATTGCAAAATTATCATGTAAAGGCGGGGCAAACTGTCTTTATTCCAATGGGATGGTGGCATTGGATCACGGCGGTAACAGAAGAAGTACAATTACATTTGTTCTTCAATAACGATCAGTTTGAAACAGCAGAAGGATCAGACATACTTAGATTAACACCGCCAGAAGTATTTCAAGCGGCATACGGTGTAAATGCGGAAAAATTAGGAAAGGACCTTTCGCCAATTAAAGAGTCAGTTGTAATTGGTCCTCCTAACTCCAATCGACTAACAGATAGTAAACAAAGTGACGATTCAAATATAATCGTTACGTTAAATGGACAAATAACGTCATGTGAAATAGAGTAACTCTTTCTTTTTTAGGAAGAGTTACTCTGTTTTGTATAATTTTGTAATAGGGTTCGTTATAATGATGATATAGATGGGAATATATTAGAGGTGGCATATTGTGAACATATTAAAGATTATAGGAATTGTTGCAGGAGTCATTATAGTAGCTGTTATAGCTTTCTTTGCTATTATGAAGTACTATTTGTCAAAAGAAGATCCGAATTACGTATTAAAGTACATAAAAGAACATAAAGACGATGAAACATGTTCATTATTTATTAAAAGAAATGGAGAAGTATTAACTTCTATAAATAAAAATAAAAAATTGCCATTAGCGAGTATGGCAAAAATCGTAATAGCAGTTGAATTTGCTAAGCAAGTGTCGGAAGGGAAAATAAGTCGTGATGAACAAATTTCATTGCAGGAGCTAGATAAATATTACGTTAAAAACACTGATGGTGGAGCGCACCCTGACTGGTTAGAAGATGTCAAAACGAGAGAATTAGTGAAAAATGGACAAATTACTTTAGAAGAAGTCGCTAAAGGAATGATACATTATAGTTCTAATGCAAATACAACATATTTGCTAGATAAGCTTGGAATAGAAAGGGTAAATGACAGTTTAAAAGAATTAGAACTTACTAGTCATGACAAGTTCACTTCATATACTGCTTCGCTATATATGAGAGGGTATGTAGAAAAAGAACTTCATGTGCCAGAAAATCAGTCATTAAAAACGTTACGTAACATGTCAAAAGATGAATATAATAAACATGTGTTACAAATACAGGAATGGATGAAAGACGAAGAAGAATGGAAAAAACGGGATATTCCATTAAAGGTAGATATGGAATTTCAGCGAATTTGGTCAGATCGATTAGTGGGTGCAAACGCTAAAGATTATATGAGTATAATGGAAAAAATAAATAGTAGAAAGTATTTTCCAAAACCAATGCAAGAAGAAATCGAGAACATTTTCAAAGGAACAGTTAGTAATAGTAAGTTCGAATATGCTGGTCAAAAAGGTGGTTCTACTGCATTCGTATTGACAAAAAGTTTGTATACTACAGATAAAAAAGGTAATAAGGTAGAAGTTGTTATTATGTTTAACGGTATAGAAGATCAAGTTGCATACCAAAAGCTGAGAAAAAATGTAGATTATTTTATTCGAGACATTATAATAAGTGAGGAATTCAAAAATAAATTATAATAGAATAATTTTATTATGTAAACAAGATGCTATTAAAGGTAGGTGTTGAGATGAGGTTGAATGAGTATATGCTTGAAACGTTTCCAAATTTAGAACTTAGACCACCTCTATTTTATAATGGGGATATTGGTATTCGCTTTAGATTAGGTGTGAACTATGATTGCAATAACATTTATGAAAACTGCCCATATTTAGAAGGCGTTTATAATAGAGCGATTACTTTATTTCAGTCTTTACATGCAACAGAAGATGATATTTATATCGTAGTGGATGTAAATGACTATGCAGACGGTGAAACTTTCAAACACAAATTGAATATCTTTTCTAAGTATGTAAAAGAGAAGTCCGATTTGTTTAAGTTACAGAAAAATACAATTCCTTATATTTTTCCAGAAGACGATGAAGACGGGGTATATAAAACGCATAGATATACTTTGAAATGTAAAGTTTCAGACTTGAAATACATTCCTATGCTAAAAGCAATTTGTAATCAAGATATGGGAATAAAACCGCGTATTTTTCATAGGGTGTATTTCATAAATATTAACAAGAATACTATATTTCACGTTTATGATGATAGAGGTTGCGATGTATTAGCTACGTCTCCTAATACAATTAGAGATATTTATCATACATATAGTGATTGGATATTAGAATACGACAGAAATAAAATTGATAAAGTATTTAATTGAATGTAGTCTATTTTAAATGAGGGAAACACCATATGGGGTGTTTCCCTTTTATTAATATGAAAATCAACATTTAAATTTGAAAGCACTTATTATAAAGGTAAAGGGATTTGATGGTAATGTATTGAATTTGGATAGAAACAGAAAAGGGGGATGAATAAATGACCACAATATATTTCGTTCGCCATGCCCATTCTACATATACAAAAGAAGAACGGGAACGGCCTTTATCTGAAATAGGGCACTTAGATGCAAAGAATGTAACACGCTTATTAAAAGATAAACATATAGATGTTGTAATCTCTAGCCCGTACAAAAGGGCAATTCAAACTGTACAAGGAATTGCGAATACATATAATATATCGGTACAAATAGAAGAAGATTTACGTGAAAGATTATTAAGTACAGAGCCGGTACAGGATTTTAATGGTGCTATGGAGAAAGTGTGGGGAGATTGGAATTATGCATACGAAGGCGGAGAATCAAATGATGTAGCACAAAGGCGCGCTGTAATATGTATGCAAAGTATATTAAGAAAATATAAAGGTAAGAATATTGTAATAGGTACGCATGGAAATATTATGGTATTACTAATGAATTATTTTGATTCGAAATATGATTTTCAGTTCTGGAAAACCCTTTATATGCCTGATGTGTATAAATTAACTTTTGATAATAATCGTTTCAGTTTAGCTGAAAGAATACCGTTTACAGATTATCAGATAAATAATTTGTAAAAGTTTATCAAAAAAAGAGGAAAGAGAGAAGTTATTGTAGAAGTATGACTTTGTAACATAAAAATTATATGTTAAAGGAGGCTGTTTACATGTTTGAGAAAGAGAAAGAAGGGCTTATTGAAGTTCACAACGTATATGAAATTGTACCAGCAGATGGAACAATTATTGGTATGGCAACGGAAGAAGAAATGGAAATTGCTGCTGAACTAGAGCTGCAGTACTATGCCCATTCTCGTTTGTTAGAAGCAAATATTCAGTTAGACGGTTCCTCCTATAAAGAGTTACTTCAGGAGTTCCAGGAGTACGAAAGAAAATCAATGAGTTTTTGGCGAGCAATACATAAGCGTTTAGCTGTGCCATGGGCATGGGTATTACGTATTGATGTTGCGAACGGTCCTATTTATGTAAGTAATGGGAATGCGTATTACGAAGAAATCGATGATGAAGAAGATTATGAATAGATAAGTAAGGAAGCAGCTTTAGTTGCTTCCTTTTTTTATTGATAGAGATTGAATTGCTTCAATAATAATATCAGGTCGATCATTTTCGATTCCGTGACCAGCATGTTCGGCAAGTATATATTGGCTAAGTACGGAGAGTTGTAATTGGTCATGAATCAGTTCTTGCCACATTGATTCAAGTTGTGTTGCTTCCTCTTTTGGCATGCCGCTTTCAATCAACTGGGTAATAGAAAATTGAGGGTCTCTACCGATAACGATTAAAGGTGTTTCTAATGTTTTATATAGCTCTTTTATTGAGCGAGCACAATTTTTCCACTCACATAGTTCGGAAGCTGTCGCTTTATATAATAGAGGAGAGGTAGAAAATTTAATGTACTGTCTTGATTGGTTAGCGAGTATAGGTTTTAGTTCATTATAAAGCATGTGTACATCCATTCTTGAATATGTATTATATTTTTGAAGCCATATATCATCAGAATCTGTTTGATCAGAAATTGGTAAATAAAGTTCATCTAGTCGGTGTAAGTTCATAGAAGTAGAATCAACTAAAATAAGTGCTCGCAGCATATCTTCATGTAACATCGCAAAATGTTGTGCGCATAGGCCTCCGTAGGAATGACCGATTAGAATGATTGGGTCGTGAATATCTAGTTTTTGTAGTAACATATGAAGTTCTTTTGTTACTTGTTTTGTAGTACGTAAATGATTTCCTAGTTCGCTTTTTCCGTAACCTGGGCGATGGTATGAAACGACTGTAAAGTGCTGTGAAAGCTTTTTTATAATAGGAAGCCAATCATAAAATGAGCAAGTCATTCCGGTTTGAATGACTACAGTTTGTTTACCACTTCCTTTTATATATACTTCTATATTTTGCCCCATTATTTCTACAAATTTATGAATGTTAATTCCTCCTAAGCTTGAAATAATTTTTGACAAACAAAAACGATACACCAAACACCTATACCGAGTAGGACAGATGTACTAAGTGTAAATGAATTTTTCAAACCAATATAGACGATAAATAATAGTAGTGCGGATGCAGGGAATCCATATAATACCCCTAAAGCAAATTGACTTAATTCTTGTTTGTTACCACCTTCGAAAGAAATCCAAAATAGGCTTAGTAAACTAATGAGTGGAAGGGCAGCAATAAAGCCGCCTATCGTACTATAATATTTGGCGACTTCAGTGATAACGCCGATAATAAGTGCGGAAACAATTACTTTAACGAGGAAATGCATATTTTGCCTCCTTCGCTAATAACGAAAGGGCTTTTTCGATTAATTGTTGTTCTTCTTTTGATAACTGAGATTCTAATATTTTTATCTTTTCTTTATCTAGTAAAATATGCTTTTCTAATACTTCAATGCCTTCTTTCGTTAATGTAAGGTTCACAACTCTTTCATCTTGTTTGTTTCTTTCTTTCATGATAAATCCTTTTTGAATAAGGCGCTTTACGTGTTCAGACGCTGTGTTATGGGATAGACTAAGCTCAGTAGCCACTTTTCCAATTGTTATATCTTTCTCACGAGAAATGAGTTGTAGAATACGAATGGCTTGGTGAGAAAGGTTGTCCTCATACTCATATCGTAAATGATAATAAATGCTCTCCCAATGCTGATTGATGTCTTTCATAATGATAAATCCCCCTGTTTTTATATCGTATAGTAAGATATATTCGTGAGGGTAGAAGTAAAATCCTTTTATTTGGATAAAAAATGTTGAAAAAGTTTATTTTTATTGAAATATAAGGTAATCTATGTGTAAAGGTATACATTTAGCAAGAGAGAGGATGATAGCTGTGAATACATTCAAATGGATGAGTCATGAACAGATGTATGTAGATGAAATACATGTTGAAAAATGTGGTCCTCTTTCAGTCGGCGTATATGGGGGAAATCAAGAAAGTGATGCATATGAACGAGGAGATGCGGTGCTTGCTTGGTGGGATCCTGAATTACAATTTGAATTTGTTATGATTTTTGATACACACCACAAAACAAAAAATATAAATTATATAATAGAAGCAATTTCAGAAAGAAAAGAGAAATTAAAAGAGTTATTTTCCTACCCGATACATTTAGCTTTTCATCATACACATATGTACTTATTAGCGTTATTTACAGATGAGTTGTTTATTGAAAAATGTGATCAAGATGATGAGGAACTTGCATGCTTAATTTGTTTACGAAAAGGCGAATTTTTATATTGGCTATCAGTTGGTGATTGTTTCGCATATTTATTCCATTCTGAGAAAACGAAGAATAGTAAAGGGCGATTAAATAAACGGAAAAATTACGAATATATTGGTAGAAAAAATATTTTCGCAGCAAATACACCTTGCTTTACGTCAGGTGTAAGAGGATTAGAAAAAGGAATGAATCACATTGTAATGGCAACGGACGGTATTTTAGAGTGTGATAAACGAAGGTTTGATGATGATCAATCTTTAGTAGAAATATTGCACGACGGAAATAGCTTACAGATTGAGCCAGTATTAACAAATGTACTACAGTGGAAAGGTAGAGATTGTGCCACTATTATTGGATGGTCCATTGATACTGAAAATAAAAGATGCGCTAATTAACATAAAAGGAGTTCAAGGTTTTTATCCTTGAACTCCTTTTTGTTAAGCAATATGGATTTGATATGTTTTCAACCATTCATTTACTTGAAGCATGTATTCCATAGCACTTCTTGCTTCAAAATTGTTAATGTCTTTATTACTTTGATCGGCAATGGCAAGTAATATGGAATGATTAATAAGTGAGAAAATAGGATTGTTTTTATTGCTGCACATGTCGAGTGATAAATGACGGATTGTTTGCAGATAATGTGGGTCTTGTGAAGTTGGATAAGCGCTTTTTCTTCTATTACGTACATCGTCGGGTAAAGCAGGTTGTAGTGCTCTACGTAAAATGCCTTTTTCAATATTATCAATGCTTTTTATGTTGAAAGGAACGTTCCATAAATATTCAACTAATCGATAATCGCAAAATGGTACGCGAACTTCAAATCCTACAGCCATACTCATACGGTCTTTCCGGTCAAGTAAGAACGGAAGAAATCTCGTTAAAAATAAATAAAACATTTGACGTTGCTTCGCGGATTTTTTACTTTCACCTTCAAGAGTAGGTACTTCAAGTATCGCTTCTTGGAATCGTGTATCAATATAGTTTTCTAAGTTACATTCGTTATTTACTTCATTTAGTAGAAGAGGAGATGTATTTTTCCAATTTGTGAGCCACGGAAACTTATCTACATACAGTAATTCTTCTTGGTGAAACCAAGGATATCCCCCGAATACTTCATCAGCAGATTCTCCAGATAAAGCTACAGTTGCATCTTTTTTCATTTCGCAAAATAGTAAATATAGTGAAGTTTCCATTTCACCAGCACTCGGTAAATCTTTTGCACGGAGGGGAACGAATAAGTGATTTGCTAATTCTTCAGCATTCAAAATAATGTCATGATGAGATGTCCCTACATGTTCGGAAACGCGTTTAACCCAAGGAGCGTCTAAACCAGTGCGAGCAAATGTCAGCTCGAAATCTTTTGCGCTATTTACAAAGTCAACGGAATACGTATGAAGTGTTTTATTTTCAGCAGCAAATTCTTTCCCCGCTAGTGCAGTAATACCGCTAGAATCTAATCCCCCTGATAACATACAGACGAGAGGAACATCGGCAATTAATTGTCTTTTTACTGTATCTTGTAAAATAGATAAAATATGTGATGATGTATCTTCAGTACTGTCTGTATGAACTTTACTTTCTAAATTCCAATACTTTTGAACTACTTTTTTATCACGTGTAAATGTTATAGAATGTCCGGCACGTACTTCTTGAATATGTTTAAAGACGCCACATCCTGGAGTTCGAAATAAGCCTAATCCAAATATTTCATTTATACCATCCGCATCAATTTCAGCGGGGACAGATGGATGCGCTAATAATGCTTTAATTTCAGATCCGAAAATAATACTGTCATTTCTTTCTGTATAAAAGAGTGGCTTTACGCCTAAATGATCACGTGCTAAAAACAGTTGTTGCTTCTGATCATCCCATAAAGCGAAAGCGAAAATTCCGTTTAAATGTTGCACGCAATCTTCTTTCCATTCTAAATAAGCATGTAGTAATACTTCTGTATCTGAATGCGTTTCAAATGCATGACCACATATCCTAAGTTGTTCTCTAAGCTCACGGAAATTATAAATTTCTCCATTATAAGTAAGAGCATACGTATAATCACCAGCACGAAATGTCTTCGGCTGCGTCCCGCCTTCTGGATCAATAACAATTAAACGTCGGTGTGCAAAGGCAGCACGAGGTGAAAACCAAAATCCTTCAGCATCAGGACCACGATGTTGAATACGATTTGCCATCTTTTCCAAAATAACATGTTCATTTGAAAGATCTTTCTTCCAATCTACCCAACCTGTAATTCCACACATACACATCTCATCTCCTAATTTAAAATAGTAGATTAACGAAATAAAATATACACTAAGTTAAAGAATGACTATATAAATAGTGTACTACATGAATTAAATTGCAGACTTGAGAAAATTTTCTTTGAATGCGTAGTTATGTGAGACAATGGCTTAGGGAAAGTATTCCATAACATACAAAAAATAAAAAAGATGAGAGAAAATTTTTTGTAAGACGTTATATAGGGTGTAAAAGCTTTTACAAAAAAATAAGGGGACTCGCTACATGAAATCAAATGAGAAAAATTTTATAAAAAGATTACAACGGCAAAAAGAAGATGCGCTAGAGTTCGTTGTCGATACATACTTACCACTTATAAAAGGGATCACACACAAAGTTCTTCTTCCTGTTCAAAATGATGGATTAATAGAGGAATGTGTAAATGATATATTTCTTTCCATTTGGAATAACGCAAATAAATTTCATGGGGAGCCAAGTGACTTTAAAAAATGGATTGCGGCGATTGCGAAATTTAAAGCGATTGATTATTACCGAAAAGCAACTAGAAAAGTAGAAATTATTTCAGATGAGTTTCATATTAGTACGGAAAAGTCAGCTGAAGATGAATTAATCGTTATGGAAGATAGGGAAGAATTATTAAAGCTTATTAATCAATTAGAACCGCTAGATCAAAAAGTGTTCATTATGAAATATCTTCTCGGCATGAAAACAGAAGAAATAGGAGACAAGTTAGGATTAACTCGGGCAGCGATCGATAATCGTGTGTACCGTGGGAAAAAGAAACTACAACAAAATGCTACGAATATTAGTTTTGGAGGTAGAGCCATATGAAAGACATTTATGAATTATTAAATGATATTGATATAGATGAAAAAGAACTTGAGGAAATTGAGGCTTCTGAAATTGAAAAAGAAAAAGTGAAGCGCAATGTAAAACAATCGATACGTACGAAGAAAAAGATGGGAAATTGGAAAAAAGGTGTTGCTGCTGCATCTATTTTAGTAGGATTATCAGTTGCAACGCTTGGTATCGGATTTCCTACATATGCCGGGGGATTGCCAATTGTAGGTGATATATTCCGATTTTTAGATAATGGTAGAACAGGTCTGTATGAAAATTATAAAGAGTTTTCGACTGAATTGAATATGACGAGGGAGAGTAATGGGGTTAAGATTACAATTAATGATGTAATTTCTGATGGCAGAACAGTATCTATAACGTATTCACTGGAAAGTGAGCAGGACTTAGGGGATGATCCTATCATATTAGGCGGATTGGATATAATGGACGCTCATGGTAGTTCAGGAAGTGGAAAAATGACTAAAGTTACTGAAAAAAAGTATGTAGGTATGGTAACAACGACGCACCATGATAGTAATAAAAAGGATAAAGTAAACTTTAGATGGAATATAGAGGGAATAGAGATGCCAGATAGGAAAAAATCAATACAAGGTAATTGGAATTTCGCGTTAATTGTAAAATCAGTAGATAGTAAAGAGAGAACAATTGGTGGGAGTTCGGAAAAAGAAGGTATAAAAGTAAATATGGAAAAAGTCGCAATATCGCCAGTTTCATTTATTCTTTATTACAATCAAGAAGTTTCTAAGAATGCGAGGAAAGAATGGGATAGTGTAGATGTTGAATTGACGGTTAAGGATGATTTAGGGAATAATTATTCGGGTGAAGGAAATGGAGGAAGTGGCAACGATCCTTACAATATTCGATGGAGTTCCACATTCCAAAAACTAAACGAAAATGCAACAAAGCTTATCGTGACACCTCGCGTACACTTGCGAGTTCATACACCTGAAAATCATGGTGGAGTGGAGTATGTGAATGGAAAAGAGAAGAAAATTGAAGTTCCGAAAAAAGAAGCGAAGAGTAAAGATATTGTTCTAGATGATATCGTAATTGATTTAAAGAAATAGAAGAGCGACTGCCTAAAACCATTAGGCAGTCGCTTTTCGTTAAGAACTAGTTACGAGTAAAGCATGCGGATGTTGCGTTTTATACTCATCTTTCCAAGGAATATTTAGTTGATCCCACGATTCGCCGCTATCATTGGATTGAAACAAGCCATTGTTA
Organism: Bacillus sp. EB106-02-03-XG38; assembly: GCF_058792175.1. Classification (NCBI taxonomy): domain Bacteria; kingdom Bacillati; phylum Bacillota; class Bacilli; order Caryophanales; family Bacillaceae; genus Bacillus; species Bacillus sp. EB106-02-03-XG38. The sequence goes on along the minus strand of NZ_JBYTED010000002.1, from coordinate 37,860 downwards.
TTTAAAGTGTAAAATGTATGTGGTTCTGCTGGGTTTGTCGCAAACATCGAAATGACTGTACCGATTGCAGATGGTAGACCTTGCTGTACTTGCTCGAAAGGAGTATCTTTCGTTTTACGATAAATATAAGATTCATAAGGAATACGGTGATGAGCGAGGTCAGCACTTGGTGCGGCAGAAATGAGAATTGTATCGCAATCAGCCGGATCAATAGCCATGCTGTATAAATAATGGTGTTCAAGCCCTTCGCTGCATGATATCCAGCTATTTCCACTGTTATAGCTTTCAAGGTATGCACGATCAGGTCCGCCCATAAATCCGTCACCACATGATGCATAAAGGCGATTTGGAGCGTCAGGGTGCATAAGCAATTGATGAGCATCGATAGGAGCACCGAATTTTTTATCCATCCATGTATGCCCTTTATCATTACTTTGAATAACAGCACCAGCTTCGATTGAAACGTGGATTGTATTAGGATTGTTTGGATCAACTGTAATCCAGCGCACGTGATGAGTAAAAGGTCTAGGCGGGAAAGCCCACGTATAAGAAGATAATAATGATTTCATATTTTTTAGTTCCGTCCACGTTTCACCGCCATTTTCCGAACGGAATAAAGCGCTCGGTTCTGTGCCGACATAAACGACGCCATATCCGTTAACTTGTTCATTTGAGCTTATCGTTATAGAAGTAATAGAAGAATGTAAAATACCATCTTCTTTAGGGAAATCAAAGTAACGATATGAATCTCCAATCGGTCTCCACGAATCACCACCATCGTCGCTTAACCATAAACCTCGTCCAAATGTTCCGCAATATACGCGATTCTTTTGGAATGGATCAACTGCGATACAAGTAGGCTGCATATTTTGTAAGTGATATGAGATTTCATAGTTACCGTATCGTTCTTTTACAACAATAAGTTCACGTTCCATACAGAGAAATAGTCGTTTCAATTCCATAACCTCCTTCAAATTTCTTTCATTAATAAACAATATGAAGCTGAAAAAGAAGTAGTCTTATTTTTTGTTGAGAAAAAGGACTTGCTTGAAAAAAAGCGAAGTGTATAGATAGAGGAAGCGGACGTTTATGAGCGTTAATTCGGGATAAAGTAGGGGAATTTGTTTCATACTAACATACAGATATTGCACTTAAAGGAGTATTCGTATGGGACATTCACATGATCACGGTCATTCTAACAATAAAAAGGCGTTGCTAATTGCTTTCGTATTAACGACAAGTTTTATGATTGCTGAAGTAATTGGGGGATTCGTAACAAATAGTTTAGCACTCCTATCTGACGCGGGGCATATGTTAAGTGATGCGGTATCGTTAGCGTTAAGTTTACTTGCGTTTAAGCTTGGAGAAAAAACAGCAACAGCTGCGAAAACATACGGGTATAAGAGAGTCGAAATGTTAGCAGCATTATGCAACGGCGTCGTTCTTATAGTCATTTCAGTATACATTTTTATTGAAGCAATTCGCCGTTTTACAGAACCGGTTGAGATTGCTAGTAATGGGATGCTCATTATTGCTGTACTTGGTCTGCTTATTAATATTTTATCAGCTTGGATATTAATGAGAGGCGGAGATGTGAAAGGTAATTTGAATTTAAGAAGTGCTTTCTTACACGTATTAGGTGATCTATTAGGATCAGTCGGAGCAATTATTGCAGCGCTATGTATTAAATTTTTCGGATGGACTGCTGCAGATGCGATTGCTAGTATTCTTGTGTCTATTTTAGTCATTATTAGTGGATGGCGTGTAACACGTGATACGGTCCATATATTAATGGAAGGTGCACCGCAGCACATAAATGTTGAAGAGGTAAAAAGTACATTATTAAATATTACGGTTGTAAAAGAAGTTCATGATTTGCATATATGGTCTGTCACATCTGATTTTCAAGTATCAACTTGCCATTTGATTATTAAAGGAAATGGAACGCAAAGTGTACTAAAAGAGGCTACGGACGTATTAAAAGAGAAGTTTCATGTAGAACATGTCACCATTCAAGTAGAGATAGATGGTGAATTTAATCATAGTGAGACAACTTGCAAAGTATGAAAGAAAAAGGATAAGAAAATGTGTCATAACATTTTTCGCACGGCATACATATATATAATGTGGCCACAAATACTTTGCAAGGTAAATATTTCATGAAATTACTTTACTTATAAAGAGTCATCTTTTATAATCAAAAGTGGTAATTGATAGAGATTATCATTTTCAATGATCGTAGAAAGGAGTTTTTTAAAAGATGAGTAGTCAACTCCGTTTTGCTGTTGAAAATCGTAAGAGGCATTTAATCGATGAGTTAATTGGAGCAGGTGTGTTTAAAATTCGCGATCGACAATTATACGAGCTGTCTTTAGAGGAATTGGAAAAAGAGTACGAAGATATGGAAGATTATGCAGATATTCAGGCATAGCTATATAGATTAGTAAAAGGTGAGCTGGTTACGATTTTCTGTAACCAGCTCTATTCTTATTTCATAGAAATTATTTTCTGTATTTCTTTCATTGGACGGAGCCAGTTTTGAGACATCATTTGTTCCAGTTGTTTTTCGTCCTGCTTATGAAGTGCTTGAATGATAGTGTTATGTTCTTCAATAGATTGTCTTGCTGGAACAAAATTTTGGAAAAACAAATATTCAAGGCGTAAAACGTGAAGTTGCATATTGTCTAGAAAGGGTTCAATATATTGGTTTTTAGCAATAGAAGAAATTGTATTGTGAAATTGTATATCTAGTTGTAAAGCTTGTTTTGCGTTTTTCTTCTCTATAGAGCGCTGAAAATCATCATTTATTTCAGAAAGTAGTTTCAGATCAGCGGCTGTAATGTTTTGAAGTGCTTGCTTTCCTATAATAGAGTGCAGACCAGCCATCGTTTCATAAATGATAGGGATGTCGTCTAACTTAATAGGAGCAATTTTTGTTTTTTGCCCAGGTACCATTTCCACCAATCCAGAAAGCTCTAATATTTGTAGTGCTTCTCTTACAGGTGTTCTGCTTACTCCTAGTGCTTCAGCCAATTCCCCATCATTAACTTTTTCATTAGGCTTCAGTACACCTTCAATAATCCAATCTTGTAGTTGATTTAAAACGAGTGATTTCGCCGAAACTCTTCCTTGTTTTTTATAATTTTGAGGGATAGGCATAGTGAATTCAATCCTTTCATTGTATATTTTCCTTTTTCTCATGAACAAGCTTTAATTTTGGTTTCCCTTCATCCGGTTTTTGGCTTAAGATGAGCACCATTACAATGACACAAAAAGCCCCTAATAACTGAAAAGATTGAAACGGTACATGTAATATAAGTACGGAAGAAATAATAGCTGCAAGTGGTTCAGTACAACCGAATAATGTCGTTTCTTTCGGTGTCAAGTATCGTATGCTGTCTAAGTATAAATAAAATGCAATAAGTGTCCCGAAAATGACGACAAATGTGATGAGCGGTAGGGTACTTAGTTTTACATACTTCATAGTTGATAATAAAATGAATTCTTTCGTAGAAATAAAGTGTACAATCGTTACACCAATACCTCCAATAATCATGCCCCATCCAACGATAACAGAGGAAGACCATCTTTCTAGTAATCCCTTTGAATATAAACTATAAAAAGCAAGAGATAATCCAGATAAAATACCCCAAATAATAGCTGGTGTAGAAACAGCTAAGTTATGAACCGACCCGTTTGTTAGTAAGAGAAAAGTGCCTACTAATGAAAGGGCAATTGAAATGAAATCAATTTTTGATGGACGAACGTTCCATTTGAAAAGTAAGTATACAGTAATAAATATAGGTGCTAAATATTGCAATAATGTTGCGACGGCGGCATTTCCTTCATTAATAGAAGCAAAGTACGTGTACTGTACAGCAAGCATACCGAATAGGCCAAACAATATCATTTTAGTAGCATCAGATCTTTGTTTCCATATGCCGAATATTTCTTTTTTGTTCGTTCCAAATGATGAAATAAAGAGTAAGATAACACCCGATATAAGCAATCGAATTGTAACTAACCATTCAGTAGAAACTTGCTCATATTGAAAAAGTTGTTGTGCAGCTGTTCCGGACAAACCCCATAAACAAGCACCAATTACAACCATAATGATTCCTTTTAAACGATTTGGATCCATAATGTATATAGTCTCCTTCCAAAAAAATATATTGGATACAATATGCAATATATCACGTAGTGTATAAAAAATAAACTGAAATTTCTTTCTTAATGTAAAGTTGTTATTTAAATTAAAGAAAGTTTGTTAATTAAGAGAACGATAAAATAAAAAGGCTTCTGTTGACGGAAGCCTTTTTATTTTAGATTATGAAGTGTAAGTAAAAGCCGGAATAGGGTCAACAAATGTATTCCAGTTTTGTTCCATTTCCTTTTCTGTTAATAGACAATCATCTAATGATTGTTCAATCACAGAACGATTCATATCAATACCGATAAATACGAGCTCAGTTATTCGATCTCCATATCGCTCGTCCCAGTTTTTCAATACTTCGGGTTCTTCTGAAATAATTTGATTTCTTTCAGTGTCAGGTAATGCCGCTATCCATTCACCGGCTCCTTGAATTGTAATAGAGGAACCCGCTTGAGATAGAAGCCCTATCATATTATTGCGAGATGCGAGCCAGAAAAAGCCTTTCGCTCTTACAACATCTACAGGCCATTTTTTTAGCCAATTCATAAGGCGCTCAGGATGGAAAGGGGATTTACGACGGTACACAAAGGAATTGATACTATATTCTTCAGTTTCGGGTGTATGATGTTCACTATTTAGTTCTCGCATCCAGCCCGCCGATTGACTGGCTTCCTCATAATTGAATAAATTTGTATTTAAAATTTCTTGCAATGGTACGTTGCTAAATGAAGCTTCAATAATTTTTGCACCGGGATTTAATTTTTGTAATAAATGATGAAGTTCTATCCTATCTTCTTTTACTATTAAATCAATTTTATTGAGAATAATGACATTCGCAAATTCAATTTGGTCAATTAGTAAATCAATAACTTCTCGAGTATCATTTTCATCGATAGCCTGTTTACGGTCTAATAAACTTTCACCATCTGCAAAGTCATCCCAAAATTTATTTGCATCTACAACTGTAACCATCGTATCGAGGCGACAATTTTTCGTTAAATCGATATGAAGTACTTCGTCAGTATAAGTAAATGTTTGGGCAACTGGAATCGGCTCACTTATACCTGAAGATTCAATAACTATATAGTCAATATCATCGTTTTCAACAAGCCGACTCACTTCTATCATTAAATCTTCTCGTAGTGTACAGCAGATACAACCATTTTGAATTTCTACTAATTTCTCTTCCGTACGTGAAAACCCACCTTTTTTTATAAGCGACGCATCAATGTTTAGTTCACTCATATCATTAACGATAACAGCCACTTTTAAGTTGCTCTTATTAGCCAAAATATGATGTAGTAGAGTGGTTTTTCCAGCTCCTAGAAAACCACTTAATACAGTGATAGGTACTTTTTTCATAAAATGATCACTCCTTTAAATCGTAATGATTACGTTTTATATTAAATGATAAAAAAGAAAAAATCAATAATAAATCATAATGATTACGATTTAAGAATAGAATAAACTATCAAATTTGTGCTGTAGTAGTGTAGGGAATTTGGACAAGTATACGGTCTAATATGAATAAAGTGAGGGGATCATATTGGTTTTTAATAGAGCTTCAAAAGAATTAATAGGAATAGCCCTTATTGCTATTTTTCTTTTTTTATTATTTTTCGTAGATTTTACAAGTTTAGCAAATTTGCATAAAAGTATGCCAAAAGAATGGTTGAATGTGAATACGGTGTTCTTAAGTATTATATTTGAAGCAATACCTTTTATTTTATTAGGGGTAATTGTTTCTTCTCTCATTCAAGTGTTTGTGACGGAAGATATGATTCAAAAAGTAATGCCGAAATCACAGATTGTTGCAATGATTCCAGCGGTATTTGTCGGAATCATTTTTCCGATGTGTGAATGTGTCATTATTCCAATCGTAAGAAGACTTATTCAAAAAGGACTCCCTCTTCATGTAGGAATTGTAATTTTATTGAGTGCACCTATTATGAATCCGATTGTTCTTTTATCTACTGTATATGCATTTCAAAAAAATGATGTAGTTGTATATGCACGCTTTGGGATAACAATTTGTGTGGCGTTATTAGTAGGGCTAATTGTGTATTATTTCTATCGCGGGAAAAATATTTTAAAAGATATAGAGGATTCGGCTCAAAAAAAAGAAAAAAAAGGCTGGGGGAATGTTGTGAATCACACTGTAGATGAGTTTTTTGATACGGGTAAATATTTGTTGATTGGTGCTTTTTTTGCGAGTGTATCTCAAACATTTTTTGATCGAAATGTACTTGATACAGTGGCGCATAATGAAGTGATTTCCCCAATAATTATGATGGGATTGGGTTATGTTTTATCAATTTGCTCAGCAGCCGATGCATTTATAGCGGCATCTTTTGGACATGTTTTCTCTGTAAAAGCACTTCTCGCATTTCTTGTATTTGGACCTATGCTTGATATGAAAAATACGTTAATGCTATTTGCGTATTTTCAAAAGAAATTTGTATTCTTTTTGATTGGAATTATTATTTTATCGGTGTACACAATCGTGCAAATTACAACGTTATAGGAGGTGAGAAACAGTGGAGAAAAAGGAACAGAAGGCCTATCATCGCTATATTCGTGGCATTATTTTAATTGGTTTAGCAATGCTCTTATTTAAACTACTTGTAACAGGTAATATTTATAATTTTATCGCTCCAAAAATGATTAAATTTACGTATATCGCTTTTGTAGTAATTTTACTTCTTGGTTCGTTACAAGTTTGGAGAGATGGGAGAGAAAAACAGGATGATTGTAATTGTTGTAAGCATCGTACAGCATTAAAATCAGGGATGAAAAGTTTCTTTGTATATGTTTTATTTGTTGTTCCAATTATTAGTGCTTTTCTATTTGGTGGTGTAACAATTGACGGAAGTTTAGCCGGAAAAAGGGGTATGAATCAAAGTGTACAGGCGAGAAGTATAGAAAAGAACGAAAAAGAGGAAATACAGGTAAATCCTGATTGGCAAAAACAAGATGAAACCTCGAATTTAAAAGTGACAGATCAAGTGGAAGAGCAATTAGAAAAAAGTATGTTAGGACAACGAAAAATACAAGTAGAGGATAAGGATTATGTTCAAACAATGAGTATAATTGGCCAAGATGTAAAGGGGTTTAAAGGGAAAGAAATTACATTCTCAGGGTTTATATATGATGATAAGGATGTGACGGGTGATAAAGCGGTAGTGGCGCGATACGGCATAACTTGTTGTATTGCAGATGCATCAGTCTGGGGGATGATTGTTGCAGGGGAAAACGTAAAAAAGCTACCACCGGAAACGTGGGTGAAAATAGCAGGTTTGCTGGATGAAACGACATATAAAGGAACACTATTTCCACTTGTAAAAGTAAGTAAAGTAGAGAAAATCAATACGCCTACAGACCCATATGTATACGATGCTTTATCACAATGAGAAAGAGTTAGTTCTTCATTTTTTTGTGAAATAAAATCATAATTACAATGATAAAAAAATAAAGATAAGAGTAATTTGGTTTGTTAAAAATATGTGTAGAAGGAGAAATGTGATGAGCTGGGTTACTCATAAACCAACATTTGAATTTGATCAATATAGTCCATATATTCGTATGAACTCTGCGTGGGTGGGACATTTAAACTTCGCTTATGATTTAGTACGATTTGAAAAGCCAGAAATATTAGTTGAGTTAGGTACACATTTAGGAGCTTCTTTTTTCAGTTTTTGCCAAGGGGTAAAAGATGGAGGATTATCTACAAAATGCTTTGCTGTAGATACTTGGGCAGGAGATGAGCATACAGGTCCATACGGAGAAGGTGTTTTTCAAATAGTGAGTAAATTCGTGAACACGAGTTATCCTCAAATAGGGAATTTAATTCGGTCTACTTTTGACGAGGCCGTTGATCAGTTTCAAGATGGAACGATAAATTTGTTGCATATTGATGGTTATCATACGTATGAAGCAGTTTCTCATGATTATAAAACGTGGTTACCGAAACTTGCGAATAACGGTATCGTGTTATTTCATGATATTGAGGTGAAAAATCGAAACTTCGGCGTGTATAAATTTTGGGATGAGGTCAAGGCGAAGTACCCTCATTTTCAGTTTGAACATTCATATGGACTCGGAGTATTATTTCCGAAAGGTTGTAGTGATCAGTTTGTGGAAATACTTAAAAATAAAGAAGAAATACAAAATATGTATAAATAAAAGTGGAGCATGCATCATTTTAATGATGTGTGCTTTTTTTATAAAAAAAAGTAAGTGTTTAAAAGGTGAGGATAATAGTAAAAAGTTTTGTTATGGCAAATATAAAAAAAGTTATTCTTGGATGGTTCTATATAAAAATGTAACATTTTTTATATTTTCCATTGCGAAAAGTAACATCTACTTTTACAATAGAAAAGGTGTTATATTATACTGGAAAAATAAATCGAAATAATATGAAAATTTTGTTTTGTCTTCGCTAATTGTATATCACATACATGTAAGACGACACACGTCATGTTATCGACTTGTAAGGAGAGAAAAAAATGAAAAGTGTAAGATTACCATCGATGCTAGAAATCATAGTTCTTTTATTACTATTTCTTGCTGTTGTCTTTTCCTTCCAAACGATTTTTGATCTCCCAATTCAATTAGCGCTATTTATTTCATGGTTTTTAGTAATTGCGCTTGGATTAAGATTAGGATTTCGTTATCAAGAATTGCAAGATGCAATTACGAAAGGGATTTCTAACGGATTAGAAGCAATACTGATTTTAGTTGCAGTAGGTGCTTTAATTGGAACTTGGATTGCTGGTGGCGTAGTACCAACATTAATCTATTATGGATTAGAGTTTATTCACCCTAGCATATTCCTACTGGCAACATTAATTATTTGTTCGATCACTTCTATCGCGACAGGGACATCATGGGGAACAGTAGGAACAGCAGGTATTGCTATGATGGCAATTGGTGAAGGACTTGGTTTACCACTTCCGCTTGTTGCTGGTGCAGTTCTTTCAGGAGCTTATTTCGGTGACAAATTATCACCACTTTCTGATAGTACAGTTCTCGCAGCTTCTATGGCAAAAGTAGATGTTATTGCTCACGTTCGAGCTATGCTCGTATTAGATGTTCCGGCTTATATTATTACTAGCATTATGTTTACAGTAGCGGGTTGGATGTATGGCGGCGATAATGTAGATTTAAATCGGGTAGAGTTTTTAAAAGAAGCTTTATTAAAGCAATTTGATATTAAAATTTGGATGCTTGTTCCGGCGGTCATTGTTATTGCCCTATTAGCGATGAAGAAACCGTCTATGCCAACAATTGCAATGGGAGCTTTAATTGGTGCAATTTGGGCAACTCTTTTCCAAGGAATGAACTTTGGAGAGGCGATTGGAACAGCGTATAATGGATTCTCAATTCAATCTGGTGTTGAATTTGTGGACAAGTTATTAAACCGTGGTGGAATTAACGGTATGCTTGGATCAGTAGCCGTTATTATTTTCGGTTTAGGATTTGGTGGATTACTTGAAAAACTAGGTGTTTTAAAAGTAATCGTATCAAAATTTGAGAAGAAATTAAATTCTGCAGGTAATGTAACATTGTCTACATTAATCGTGGCATTCTTAGCGAATATATTTGGTTGTGCGATGTACGTATCACTAATTTTAACACCGAAAATTATGGAAGATAGCTATGATAAATTAAAAATCGACCGACGTGTATTAGCACGTAACTCAGAAGTAGGTGGTACGTTAACTTCAGGTATGGTTCCGTGGTCTGACAATGGTATTTTTATGGCTGGTATTTTAGGTGTAGCAACGTTCTCATACGTTCCATTTATGTGGTTAAGCTTCGTATCGTTAATTTTAGCAGTTATTTACGGATATACAGGCAAATTCATTTGGTATGTAGATGATGCCGATAAAGGAAAGCAAGCATCATAAAATAAAAAATCACCTTCTACATTATGTAGAAGGTGATTTTTTATTTTGTAATAGGAGTTGAAGAAGTTATTTCGTCCTCATATTTAGCGATTTTTTGTTGTATCTTTTTTAAGTTTTTTTCAGTGTCTTGAATGATTTGTAAGACATTGGTCTCTTGTTGTTTCATTAATTCCAACCGCCGAAGGATTGTAGATTCTCCCTCCATTGACCAGTCGATAAATTGTTTTATTTTTTGAATGGGCATACCGGTGTTTTTTAAGCATAAAATCATTTCTAAATATTTCAGTGCTTCTTCGTCAAAAACTCGATCACCTTTTTCATTTCTTTGAAGAAAAGGGAACAATCCTTGTTTATCGTAATAACGTATTTGAGAAATAGTTAAGTGTTGCATTTTAGCGACTTGACCGATCGTATAATACATAGAATTCATCCTTTTACTACCAAGTTATAATGCCATCTTTATTTAGTATTTTACCATTATAGTTTGTTTCACTTAATGCATATTTAATAATAATTTTAGCACTTTCATTAGTCGTATGGCCACCTGGGGAATTACCATTAAGGTCAGTAGTTGTAAAACCTGGAGTTACTCCGAAAATTTCTGGACCATTAGTATTAAATTCTTTACTAAAAGCTAATGTTAAAGCATTAATAGCTGTTTTGGAAGAATTGTACCCTAACGCATTAATTGGATGTGTTTCACCATTAGCAAACATTGTTAAGGAAGCCATGTCAGTTGTTATATTGATGATTTTACTGTTGCTGGATTTCTTTAATAATGGTAAAAAGGCTTGCACCATTTGGAATGTTCCAAAAAAGTTAACTTCAAATCCTTGACGTAAAGTTTCAATATTTAATTCACTAGGTAGCGTATGGAAGTCTAGTGCTATGCCTGCGTTATTAATTAATAAATCTAAGTGGTCAGTCGTTTCATGGATTTTCTTGATTGCTTCTTGAATGGATTGTGAACTTGAAATATCTATTTGAATATAGGAAACGTTTGATACATGTAAAGATTCTACAGCTTGTTGTCCAAGTCGTTTATTACGAGCGCCTAAAAATACGTGATAATCTTTTTCTGCTAATTGACGAACAAGTTCATATCCAATTCCTTTATTTGCACCTGTTATGAAAGCATATTTTTTCATATTGAATTCCTCCAGTAGTGTTATAGTAGGTTACAAAGGAAAGGATACAGCCTAAACTTAAGTTTAGGTCAAGAGGAATTTTTTAAAAATAAATATAGAATATTTACATATATGAGTGAGAATTCTTATCATTTAAGGGGAAGTCTGTTATTATAAAAGATGTAGGTATTTTATTTTCAAGGGGATGAAAAAATGGAGTACAGAATTGAAAGAGATACAATAGGAGAAATAAAAGTTCCAGCTGATAAATTATGGGCAGCACAAACGCAACGTAGTAAAGAAAACTTTCCGATTGGAACAGAGCAAATGCCGCTTGAAATTGTCAAAGCATTTGCCATTTTGAAAAAGAGTGCAGCACTTAGTAATCAAAAATTAGGAAAGCTATCAGAAGAAAAAGCAGAAGCAATTGTGGCAGCAGCTGACGAAGTAATTGCAGGGAAATGGAATGAACATTTTCCGCTTGTCGTATGGCAAACGGGTAGTGGTACGCAGTCAAATATGAATGTGAATGAAGTAATTGCAAATCGTGGGAATCAAATTTTGAACGAGAAAGGATCTGACGTACATATTCATCCGAATGATGATGTGAACATGTCTCAAAGTTCAAATGATACTTTCCCAACTGCGCTTCATGTAGCATGTGTAATTGCAGTAGAAAATCACGTATTACCAGCAATTACGAAATTAAAAGAAACGTTAGCAGAAAAAGTAACTGCATTTGAACATATTATAAAAATTGGTCGTACACATTTACAAGATGCGACACCGTTAACATTAGGACAAGAAATTAGTGGATGGCACCGTATGCTTGAAAAAACAGAGCGTATGATTGCAGAGAGCAATACATATATGAAAGAGCTTGCAATTGGTGGTACTGCAGTTGGAACAGGCATTAATGCTCATCCTAAATTTGGTGAGATGGTGTCAGAGGAAATAAGCCAATTTACAGGTAAGCAATTTATTTCTGCACCAAATAAGTTCCATGCATTAACGAGCCATGATGAAGTTGTATATACGCATGGAGCGTTAAAAGCATTAGCAGCTGATTTAATGAAAATCGCTAACGATGTGCGCTGGCTAGCAAGTGGTCCACGTAGTGGGCTAGGAGAAATTATTATTCCAGCAAATGAGCCAGGAAGCTCTATTATGCCAGGTAAAGTAAATCCAACGCAAAGTGAAGCGTTAACGATGGTTGTAGCACAAGTAATGGGAAATGACGCAACAATCGGATTTGCAGCGAGTCAAGGCAATTTTGAGTTAAATGTATTTAAACCTGTTATTGCATATAACTTCTTACAATCTGCTCACTTATTAGCAGATGCAATTGTTTCATTTAATGATAATTGTGCAGTTGGTATTGAAGCAGATGAAGAAGTAATTAAAGAGAATGTGAATCGTTCCTTAATGCTTGTTACAGCATTAAACCCGCATATCGGATATGAAAATGCAGCGAAAATTGCGAAGCATGCTCATAAAGAAGGGTTAACGCTAAAAGAAGCAGCACTGCAATCTGGACTACTAACAGAAGAACAATTTGATGAAATTGTCGATCCGAAAAAAATGATTGCTCCGAAAGAGTAATAAAAAAGCCGAGATTCTGTGTTTAGAATCTTGGCTTTTTTAATATTTATCTCTTCTATTTGTATTACTGTAAGTGCCAAAATATATTATTTGTTAGCAGACATATTCAATACTTTCATATGCGGACAGTTTTCTTTTAAGACTGAAATGAACTTTTCTTCTTCTTGGGGTATAAAAACAGTTACGGAGTCAAATAAATTGTAATGGATTTCTAATTGCTGTCTAGTCCATTTCATTGAATGAAGTTTTTTACCAGAGTATTTAACGTGACGAATGTCTTCAAATGGAATTTCGGTATGAAATATGAAACCGTGTTTTACAATAAGAGATGAAGCAGTTATATGGTAGTGAGAAAAATAGAAGGAAGAAAGATTTATGACATTTAGCAGCATCATGAGAGTGAAAAAAATAGAATTTTCATTTTGGAAGAATAGCGAAATGAAAAAAATTATGATAAATAATGAAATAAAAATGACGTGAAATGGATTTTTTTTCGCTTTAAATTTCAAGTTAGTCACCCCGGTATACGTGTTCTTTAACTAAATTAAATCATAACATCGTGATAAAACGTGTAAATATGCAGAATTGCATATTCCTTCAGCTTATTATTCATGTAAAATTTCTTGATGGGATAAATTCAAAAGAAGTTTTGTAATAGTGGAGTGGCATGAAGTGACTTACAAGAATAGAAAGGTAGCGTTAGTCATAATTAGTTGTATGATGATTATGGGTAGTTGTGCTAATACATTTGTTGAAGATCGAAATCGAAAGTATATATTCGTACAGGCAAGTAAAGTGTTGGTAGAGGTTATACATAGAATATTATAGAAGATAAAAGGTGTTTTCTTATACGGAAACACCTTTTTGTATTTAAAATTGAATGATGAAGTTTTGGAATGAGTGAATACCAGTCCCGTGTTTAATCAGTTCTTTATCATTTAAATATTGAATAGCATATTTCACCTCTTTCAATATAACAGGTGAAAGGCCGAGGGTATGATGTGAACCAAAAATTTGTTTAATAGGAAAGACGTTTGTAATTTTATTTAGAGACTGAACTAGATCTACAGGATTTGTAGATGGATAAAATGCAAAAATTGTGCCCTCATAAAGTAAATCTCCCGTAAATAAAAACGCAGTTTCATAATCGTATATACAAATATGTCCTGGCGAGTGACCTGGGGTATGTATAATTTGAATTTTCCTATTTCCGATATCAATAATGTCTCCATCTTGTAGTAATTTTGTTGGTGTTCCTTGAAATGGAATGAATGTTTCAGGTTGAAATGTTTTAGGTGTAGGTAAAGTAATATCACGAGCGATGTCGTGCCTAATTTGAGTAATAGAAAGTCCTTTTATGCCGTTAATGAGCCAATCTGCTTCTAAAGCATGTACATAGATTTCTTCATATTGTGCGTGACTACCGATATGATCCCAATGGACGTGGGTTGTAACAACGGTAATTGGTAAGTTTGTTAGTTGATCAGTTATACGTTTTAAATTATCGATACCAAGTCCTGTATCGATAAGAATAGCAGCAGTATCGCCTACCAGCAAGAAGGAATGTACTTTCTCCCAATGTCCATATTCACTAATCGCATAAGTATTTCGAGCGATTTGTTTAACAGTAAACCAAGTATCTGGCAGAGTTATCATCATGTTTTGTTTCACATCCTATCGTAATTTATGTATTATATACATTCGCTTTTCGTTACTTGAAGTCCTGGTATAGGATTATTTAATAGACGTTTCAATAAAAGTTTGTAAAATAGGTAAACGAAACATTGAAATGTTTATTTTAATTGTGTTAAGATGATGAAGTGATAATAAACGATATTGAGATTTGTTTGTTTTGAAATAAACATTTTAAAGGAGTGTTTAGTATGAGTGATATTTCAGAGAAGTTTTGGGATGCGTCGGTTGAGGAATTGAAGAAAGGGTATGTGTTTGAAGCGGAAGCAGAGGAGTATATTTGTTTAGCTTGTGGAGAAGCGTTTATTAAGGGCGTAATTTATCAAGATAATCAAGTTCTGTATGAAGCAGAGAAGTTTGTACAATTGCATGTGCAAAATGAACATACGTCTATGTTTGATTATTTATTAAATCTTGATAAGAAGTACACTGGTTTAACTGATTTGCAAAAGAAGATGGTTCAGTTTTTCCATATGGGGCTGAATGATAAAGAGATTGTAAAAGAGATGGATGGCGGAAGTACATCAACTATTCGTAATCATCGATTTACACTTCGAGAGAAAATGAAGCAAGCGAAAGTGTTTTTAGCGTTAATGGAACTGTCGGAAGAAAAATCAAAAGTACAAACGAAATTTGTACCGATTCATAGAACCGCAACGATGGTAGATGATCGTTACAATATTACGGAAGAAGAAAATGATGAAGTATTAAAAGCACATTTTACAGAAGGATTAGATGGACCGCTTTCTAAATTTCCGAAAAAGCAAAAGCGTAAATTAATTATATTACGCCATTTAGTGACGAAGTTTGATAGTAATAAAAAGTACACTGAAAAAGAAGTAAATACTGTCATAGAAAGCATTTACCCGGATTTTGTAACTTTAAGAAGATATTTAATAGAATATGGATTTTTAGATAGAACAGCAGATGGAAGCGAATATTGGGTGAAGTTATAATTATACCGAAAAGGAAATGAATAGAAGCACATCATTATAACAACTATACAAAGAGATAGAAGTTGAAAACAGATTTTTAATAAAAGGAGAAATGAAATTTGAAACCACCTACAGATAATAATAAAGAAGGTGCGGAGTCACATAAGCTAGAAAGTGAGAGTAAACCAATTTGGAAATCGATGTCCATGTTTTTAGTACCGTTGCTATTAAGTAATGTACTACAATCAATTGGACAATTATTTGGTATGGTAGTTGTAGGAAGATGGCTTGGAGTGAATGATTTAGCGGCCATCTCAGCATTCTTCCCACTATTTTTCTTACTCGTTTCATTTGTAATTGGTATTGGTTCAGGTAGTTCGATTTTAATTGGTCAGGCGTTTGGTGCTAAAAACGAAGATCGTTTAAAAGCAATCGTTGGTACGACACTGACATTTACTTTTATTATTGGAGTTGTGTTGGCGATAGTAGGTAGCATTTTTGCGATGGATATTATGCGCCTTATGGGAACGCCAGAAAATATTATAGATATAAGTGTTCATTACGCGCGTATTTTATTTATATCGATGCCAGTCTTATTTTTATATTTTGCATACACAACGTTTATGAGAGGTACAGGAGATTCTAAAACGCCATTTTACTTTTTAATTGTAAGTACCGCACTAAATATGATTTTATTACCGATTCTTATTTTTGGATGGTTAGGAGCTCCGAAATTAGATGTGTATGGAGCAGCCTATGCTTCTGTTATATCTACAGTTATTACGTTTATTGTCATGTTAGTGTATTTAAAGAAGAAAAATCATCCACTACAATTAGATAGTACGGTAAGAAAATATCTTCGCATGGATGGGGAGTTGTTAAAGCTATTGCTGCGACTCGGAATTCCAGCGAGTATTAATATGATATTAGTTTCATTATCTGAAATTGCAGTAATCGCGTTTGTAAATCGTTACGGTTCGGATGCAACAGCAGCATATGGCGTCGTGAACCAAGTTGCAAGTTATGTACAAATGCCAGCCGTTAGCCTTGGTATTACAGTTTCTATTTTTGCAGCGCAATCAATTGGTGCAAATCAATTCGATCGACTGCAGAAAGTTGTGAAGGCCGGAATTATTATGAACTACGTCATCGGTGGTGTGCTAATATCTCTTATTTACTTGTTCTCAAGAGACATTCTATCACTATTTTTAACGAGTCAAACTACAATTGAAATTGCTCATAGCCTCGTTATGATTACGTTATGGAGTTATTTAATTTTCGGTCATGCACAAATTATTAGTGCGACAATGCGAGCAAGTGGTACAGTATTATGGCCAACTGTTATCGGCGTCGTATCAATTTGGCTTGTTGAAGTACCTGTAGCATATTATCTTTCTTACCATACAAGTCTTGGTATAGAAGGGATATGGATTGGATACCCAGCAGCATTTATTGTTAGCTTAATTTTACAGTATGCATATTATAAGCTTTCATGGCAGAAGAAACGAATTACAAGATTAGTGAGCTAAATCATGCAAATGTCCCTAAGTTATTATACTTAGGGACATTTTTTTGTAAATGTATGTTTATAAATAGCTTTTTAAAGTGATATCAAAATGTTGTCTAATGAGTTTGTTATCACTCATATAAAACTCCCACGCTTTTTCAGGTTCACCGATAATTTCAAAAGATTCTTCTGTAATATATAGAGCACAATTATCCTCTAGTGCAATGCCTTCTATATTACCTTGATGGTTTTGTAAAAAGGAATGGAAGGCGTTCATTCTATTTAATTGATTATAATGCGGACAAAATCTTTTGTTCACAATTCCCCAGCCGTTGCACTCTATATAACCAGAGTCTTCATAATTTGATCGAATGCTAGATGTGAACCAGCACATAGCACCAGCGCTATAGCCTGCAATGAGAGTTCCTTGCTGCAAAGCACATAATAATTTTTCATCTAGTTTATGTTCTTTCCATTGTGTAAGCATGTGAATATAGTTCCCGCCACCGAGGTAAATCAAATCAGCTGATTGAATCATTTCGTCTATTTCATATTTAGAAAGTGTATCGGCTATAGTACGTAAAATTTGTACTTCACAGTGTAATTGTTTTTCGAACGTGTCTAAAAATAATTTTATATAGCCTTCATCATCATGACTAGCTGTAGGAATGAATAATACTTTTGGATACAGTTTATTTGTTAATTCTATAAGTCGCTCATTAATAGGCGAGTGATTTAAATCTTGTAAATCACCGCCACCAATGACAGCTAATTTCATAGTAAAGCACCACCTAATCATTTTCGTTATATAAAAATTCGATAGAAGAGAGTTACATTCCTTCTCTCATGTAATGAATAAGTAGAAAATGGAGCTTCAGTATATCGGAATAGTAAAGGTGGTGATAGCTAAATAGAAAAATGAATTAGAAACAGTTTATTGATATATAATATTTCATACTATTGTTTCAAAATATAGGAAAAATATGTTTAAATTAATATAACGACGCAGTAATTAATATGGAACTAAAAAAAGAATTAGAAAAAATAGGGGTTTGAAAAGTACTTTTTACTTTTAATAGGAACTTGTACCGCAATATGGTAAAATTATTTCAATATATCTATTTAATATAGAATGAATAGAGGGAGCGTGAAAGAGTGGATTTTCGATTTGAGTTTGCAGCAAAAGTGAAAGAATACTTAGATGATGAGAAGGATGAAAAAATAATAAAAGATGGACATAGAGATATAATTTTTCACTATTTATATGCGTTAGAGGCTGAAATTGGTGTTGTAAAAAATCCTAACTTTACATTTTTCACATCAGGAAGACGTTCACATATCGTATTAGAAAATATTGAATTTAAAACAGAGGTAAATGTCAAAAGTAACATCATTGAAATTATAAAAATAGTGGATAACGTCGTTATTCCGTTAGATACTATCGTAGCAAAAGATCGGGAATTATTTGCACTTGGGCGTAATGAAACGTTTAGTGTACAAATATTAGAGCAGTATCTCTTTGAGACATTTGGAGAGAAGTTAGGTTTACAATGAATAGAATAGGGTAGTGAATTTTAGTGTATATCATTCGCGTTTGACCTTTCATTTAATTTATACTACAATTCGTAGTGTGAAAGGAGACATACTATGTTTACTCAAAACTATAAGTTAAATGAGCAAGGGTTAAATCACTTTTTTGGACCACTTGAAGCGAAAATTATGGAGATTGTTTGGTCTACCGAGGGTATTACGATTAAAGAAGTGCAGCAGAAATTAAGTGAAGAATCACCTGTGAATTTTAATACTGTTATGACAGTTATGAACAGATTAGTGGAGAAATTACACTTAGAAAAACAGACTGTGAAAAGAAGTGGCATATATCGTGCTGTACAAACAAAAGAAGAATTCTTATCCAATCAAACGAAGAAAATGACACAGGAATTGATGGGGGAGTTTGGAGATTTAGTTGTAAATCATATGCTAGATGAGTTAGAACAGGCCGATCCGATTTTAATAAAAAAATTAGAAGACAAATTGAGTCAGTTGAAAAAAGAGGATCAATAAAATGAAATGGCAAATTCGTAAAATCGTATTGTTAGCAGTCATTGTTAGTACCCTCTTTTTCAGTATGTTAGTGTATTATGTTACATATCCATTTCTGTTTCAAAATAAGGCGTTCTTTCTTTCAAATTTTTGCTTGTTCCAGTTTGAACAACATATGAAGGAATTATCGCTCATTCGTATTGTAATTGCTGGATTTTTACTACTTACTGTGTTCATCGTGTGCAAAAGAATTTGGCGACAATTTTTCTATAGTAAAAAGTTACAAGAAGTACTTATCCCTTTCACTCGAAAAGGAAAGCAAATATATATATTGCCGACCGAGGAAGTTGCGGCATTTACAATTGGGTTATTTCGTCCGAAAGTTGTCATGTCAGAAGGGATGCTGCAAACATTTTCAGATGAAGAAATGGATGCGATTATTTTTCATGAAGAATATCATCAAACGAATCGAGATCCATTAAAATTATTTTGTTTTACGTTATTAGCAGAAGGAATGATATACATCCCGATATTAAAAGGGCTATTGCAGCGTTATCATGTGTATCAGGAGTTAGCTGCAGATAAGTATGCAATGCGAAAAATGAAATCTAAATTCGAGTTAGGCAGTGCATTATTAAAATTAATTAAAATAAAGACGATGGAAAATCGATGTGTTACAGCTTCATTTGCAAAAACAGCAATAAATTTACGAATCGAGCAAGTGTTAAATGAAAAAGTTGTTAAGCTTACGATTCCGTTACATACGAATTCGGTGTATGTCACATTAGGTCTATTCTGTATGTCGGTTGTACTTATTGTCGGAGAGTGCATATAGCCTCTTTTTTTACGAATCAACACTACTCTATGTAGTGTTTTAGGGGGAATAATATGAATGCAGCAGATTTAACAATTTGGCTTGTAGCTGGAGCAGGGGTACTGTCATTTATATCACCATGTTCTTTACCGCTATATCCATCTTATTTATCATATATTACAGGTGTGTCTATTCAAGATTTAAAAGAAAATCGTGGGATGATGCAAAAATCAGCGATTATGCATACCGTATTTTTTGTGATTGGATTTTCGGTTATATTTTATGCGTTAGGGTTATCTGTAAGCTGGATTGGAATAACATTTTCATCTAACCAAAAATTGATTCAACAAATTGGTGGGATTTTTATTATTTTGATGGGATTGTTTATGACAGGCTTATTTCAACCTAAGTGGCTTATGGCAGAGAAAAAAGTGCAGTATAGAAGTAAATCGACTGGGTATATTCGCTCTATTATAGTCGGTATGACATATGCAGCGGGGTGGACGCCATGTGTTGGGCCGATATTCTCAGCTGTACTCATGCTTGGTGCGACGAATCCTGAAGGAGCACTTCTTTATATTACCGCATATACTCTTGGGTTCGCGGTTCCGTTTTTCGTGATGGCATTCTTTATTGGGAAGGTAAAATGGATTGTTACATATGCCAATGTCATGATGAAAATTGGCGGCGGAATGATGATTATAACAGGTATTTTATTGTATACAAATCAAATGACGAAAATTACAGCATTCTTTATTCGACTGTTTGGTGGATTTACGGGTTTTTAAAAATGAGGAGGAAGAAAAGTGAAGAAACTAATTGCGATTATACTGGCCGGGGCACTAATTTGGGCCGGAGTGAACTTTTATAATACAAAAAAAGAAGAAAAAGAAAGAAAAGCAAAACAAGTGGAGTTACAAGAAACAGAAGTATTACCACAAGTAGGATTTAAAGCGCCAAACATAACGTTAAAAGGATTAGACGGGAAGTTACATTCTTTAAATGATGCAAAAGGAAAACCGTATCTTATTAATTTTTGGGCATCATGGTGTGGTCCATGTGAAATGGAGGCACCTGATTTAGTTCGTATGTATGATAAATATAAAAAGGACGTTGAAATTTTTGCGGTGAATGCAACTGTAAGTGACCCAGTACAAGAAGCAGGTGCATTTGCGGATCGCTATGGATTTGAGTTTCCGGTTTTACTAGATATGGATGGAGTAGCTGGGTTAGATTATAAAGTATTTTCTTTACCAACGACATTTTTTGTTAATAAAGATGGAATTATCGTAGAGCAAGTACGAGGCGTATTACCTCCAGATCAATTAGAAGAGAAATTTAAGAAATTAATTGAGAGTTAAAGAGGGGATTTTGTATTAATGGAGTGGATCGTGAGGTTACAACCCGTATCTCTTATAATTGGAAGTCTATTTGGATTTATGTTGATGAAACGAAAGATGAAGAACGAAAGCGTACCATATGAAAAAATGATGGATGCAGTAACAAATGCTTTTCTAATCATCGTATTTGTGTGGAAATTTGCACCGGCATTTTTAAATCCAGCATGGGCTTTTAGGTCGCCATTGCAAGCACTATTAGCTATAGGAAGTATGAAGCATATGATAGCAGGATGCATAATTGCGAGTGTATACATTGTTTGGAAAAATAAAAAGGAGCAATTTTCACTTCGTATTTTACTTGATGCCTTGCCTATTGGATTATGTATGAGTATTGTTTTTTATTTTCTATTCCACCAAAAAGTAGGTGTACAAACGACATTGCCTTGGGGTGTGAAAATATACGAATCTAAATTTTTATATCACCCCATTTTTGTATACGAGATCATCCTTTCCCTTTGTATACTGGGCTTGTTATGGATGAAAAAAGAAAGACTCGGAAATGGAAAGAACATAAGTATTTTTCTAATAGTTGAGGGTGTGGCTCATATCATTATTTCGCTTATTAGTGAACAACAATCGGTTTTATTTGGTTTATCAATACAGCAAATAATGAGCTTCTCGATTATTAGTTTAGGAATTTTGATGGTGCCGAAAAAATAAAAAGATAGCTACATATGGAGTATATCCATGCGTGGCTATCTTTTTTATTTTATATTAAAAAATCGGCGGAGTAACAGAAAATAAAACAATCGCATTTTTCTCGAACTGATTTACCCATTTATGTTTTAAATAAGCGGGTATTTTTACGCTATCACCCTTTTCTAAAGTGTACTCTTCTTCGTTTAAATACAATGTAATTGTTCCGTCTAATACAAATGCTAATTCTTCCCCTTTATGTTCTAGTACATTTTCAGATGAAGCAGTATTCGGCGGAAGGGTCATAATTGCTGTTGCTAAATTTCCTGTGAAATCAGGTGATAACAATTCATATGATAAATTATCGATAATCATTTTTTTTCGTTTATGAGAACGTACAATTAAATCGTCTGTATTTGTATCTTCAAGTAAAAAGCTAAATGTTGGAACTTCTAAAGCTTTAGCGAGTACTTTTAATGTTTGAATAGAAGGATTAGCAGACCCGCGCTCAATTTGACTTAACATAGATGGTGTAATATCAGCCATCTTTGCTAAGTCTTTACTCGTTAACCCTTTTTCTTTTCTTTGTTTTTCAATCTTTTTACCAATATCTATATTTTCCATAATGAAAAGCTCCTTGTTTATTATTAAATTATATTTAAATAAATTAAATTAAAATTAACTAAAGTGAATGATTTGTGTTAAACTATATTAAAATTAATTTAATTATAATTTATTGAATCGTAAGCTACAAGGTTATGAGGAGGAAGAGAAATGAAGGGAATAGAGAATTTAAAAGAGGGATATCCACTCTTAAATAAATTAATCGCAACAGAAGAAGTGTTTTGGGTGAATCCGAACATGGAAAAGTATGAAACGGCAATAAAAGATTCGCCACTGAATGAAGAGAATGTAAAAGATGCGGAAGAGAGGTTAAAGCGTTTTGCACCATATATTGCGAAAGTTTTTCCTGAAACGAAAGAGACTAACGGCATAATTGAATCACCCTTACTAAAAATCCCTTCAATGAAACAAGCTTTAGAGAAACATTACGAGCAACCTATTTTAGGGGAATTATTATTAAAATGTGATAGTCATCTTCCAATATCAGGGTCAATTAAAGCTAGAGGCGGCATTTATGAAGTGTTGAAGCATGCTGAACAATTAGCTTTGCAGCATGGTATGTTAACAGAAGAAGCTGATTATTCCATTTTAGATAGTGATACATGTAGAGAGTTTTTTGCCACTTATTCTATCGCGGTAGGTTCTACAGGAAACTTAGGATTAAGCATTGGGATCATGAGTGCGAAGTTAGGTTTTAACGTAACGGTTCATATGTCAGCAGATGCGAAACAATGGAAAAAAGATTTATTAAGAAGCAAAGGTGTAAATGTTATTGAATATGAAGCTGATTATAGTAAAGCTGTAGAAGAAGGAAGAAGGCAAGCAGATGCTGATCCTAGCTGTTATTTTGTAGATGATGAAAACTCGCATGATTTATTTTTAGGATACGCAGTCGCAGCCTCGCGTTTACAAAAACAATTAGACAAGTTAGAGATTGTAGTAGACGAAGAACATCCTTTATTCGTTTATCTACCATGCGGAGTAGGGGGCGGACCTGGCGGAGTCGCATTTGGTTTAAAGTTATTATATAAAGACAACGTCCATTGTTTCTTTGCAGAGCCAACACATTCACCATGTATGTTACTCGGTTTAATGACAGGACTTCATGATAAAATTGCCGTTCAAGATATCGGGATTGATAATGTAACAGACGCGGATGGACTAGCGGTAGGAAGACCTTCTGGATTTGTCGGTAAAACGATGGAACCATTTTTGAGTGGAAATTACACAGTAAGTGATGAAGAGTTATATAGATTATTAAAAGAACTAGCAGATACGGAACATATTTATTTAGAGCCTTCTGCGTTAGCCGGTATGATAGGGCCGGTGAAAGTATGTAAAGAAGATGAGTATTTACAAAAGCAACAGTTAATAGAGAAGATGAAGAAAGGTACTCATATTGTGTGGGGAACAGGCGGTAGTATGGTTCCCGAAGACGTGATGAATGGGTATTATAAAACAGGTGTGGAATTAACGTTAAAATAAAAATGGGGCTTTTTACAGCCTCATTTTTTTCATGTGCATAAAATTCTTTGTTATTTTCGCATTAGTTCATTATAGTATAGATATAAAGAACGAATATCAAATAAATATAACAAAAAGCTTTATTTTACATAATAAGAGGATGTGTATACGATGTCATTACAGACTAAATATATAGCGGGTATTTCGCTTGGGGTTATGGGAGTAGGTTTTGCGGCTTCTATCCCATTTCAAGGAACGGTAGCTGGAGAGATTATACAAGGGGGATTTGAAGCTGGATTAGTTGGCGGACTCGCGGATTGGTTCGCAGTTACAGCATTATTCCGTCATCCGATGGGAATTCCAATTCCTCATACAGCGTTATTACCTAAAAATCGTAAACGAGTAACGAAAGGGCTCATTCATACATTAGAAAATGAGTGGCTGACGAAAGAAAGCATTACGAATAAAGTAAAAGAAATGCAGCTGGCACAAATGGTGCTGCAAATAGCTGAGAGAGAAATGCAGTCTGACGCTGTGAAAAAGGGGATTGTAACGATCGCGGAGAAAGCGATTGTTACAATAGATACAGAAAAGTTAGCTGTTATTATTGAAAAAGAATTAAAAACGTATTTGCATACAATTAATACAAGTAACATTTTACAAGTGCTTGTTGATCAATTAGTTGTGCAAGAATATGATGAAAAGACACTTGATTACATTTTAGTAAAAGTGAAAGATTGGACAGCGCAAGATGAAGCGCGTTATCAGCTCGGAAGCTTAGGTATGAAGGCGATGGAAAACATAAAAGTAGATGGGTTTTTACAGTTCACTTTGAAATCGTTTATGAATATTGTAGATGAAGATAAAATTGGCGGCATTTTGCAGAAATTTATTATTAGCAATATTAACAGCTTACAAGATGCGGATAATAGCACGAGACAACTTATATTATCGAAAATTCGCCAAGAAATTATAAATGTAAAAGAAAATGAAGCGTTACTACAAGAATTAGAAAATTGGAAAGAAAAATGGATTGCCAATTGGGATGCTACTGACAAAATTAAAGAGATGCTGGAGCAAGTACAACAAAGGGCAATTACTTTTGTGAAAAACGAAGAATTTGCGGATAAGTATGTTATTCCATTTTTACAAACGCAAATGAATAAAATAAAAGAAGATGAACAGACTGTTCAAAAAATAGAAGAGTGGTTACAAAAACAAGTTGTCACACTTGTGGAAAAGAATCATTCGAAAATCGGAAAACTTGTACAAGAAAATCTTGATAAGTTAGATGATAAAACGTTAATTGAAATGATTGAAAATAACGTCGGTAAAGATTTGCAGTGGATTCGGGTAAACGGGGCTGTTTGCGGATTTATGATTGGATTAGTGTTAGAAGGAATTAAAGCGATTATATGAGAAAAACCTTCCACAATTGTGGAAGGTTTTTTATTTTTCGATAACACTCATATTTATATTATAGGCTTTCTCAATATTTAATTTGTACGTCCCATTTCCTGTTTTAATCGAATTTTTATACCAATGTTCTTGCTCGTTGAATTCTGGATTTTCTTCTGAAGAATTATTTTCTTTTTTCGTTAAATCTTCAACTTGTTCCCAAGGTGTGTTTCCGTGTGCTTGTTTTTTGTTTGTTACGGCGATTAAAGATACATCGCTTTCTTTCGTTAAATGAACAGATACATTTGAACTTTCTTGTACAAACCAATTATTTTGCAATTGACCTGGATAAAGGGATAGTTCGTTATTTGAAGCACGAACTTCTACATTTTTATTTTGCGGAAGAACGAGTGTCGGCTTGACCTGTGGTGCTGAATTCCATAACGTATGTTGAACTGGTAATGATTTTAAAGTAATATACATCGTTTCCCCAGCTGTTTGAACTGAAAGGAAATCCTCTTGTTTTAAATTAAGTTTTTCATTAGTTTTCGTCGTCATTTCATATGTTCCAAGTAGGTGAATTTGATTTGTATCATTTCCCTCTATTGTTAGAGGGTGCTGTCCTGCATCCACTACAATTTTTTTGATAGATTCAGGTATATCAAGTTGTCCACTTGGAATATTACTCGTTTGGCGAGTGGTATGAATAGAATGACGAACTTCATCTAGTAATCCAGTTGATAATAAACAGTAAAAAGCAATTCCGACGCTTCCTAAAACGCCGATAAAGAAAATACTAAAAATATCATATTTAATAAAAGATTGTTCCTTCTTAGAAAATAGAAGGTATAGTAAAATTTCCACGCCAAGTATAATAAGTAAAACAGGCCACCATGCTGTTAAGGAATCTAATACCTCAGTACCTTTTATAACTGAAAATAGTAAGAAGCAACCTAATGAAATAATAGAAAGCCCCATTGAAAATGTTCCAACGCGCCATGTTCTCATTCTTGTGTACCACCTTTGTTTTCTTTATTTCCAACTAACAATTTAAAGCCGCCACCAATTAAGAGGAGTGCAACGATAGATGTTTGGAAATAGCGATAATAGAGCTCGCTAAGATGAATGTTAAATATAGTTGCAAAGTAATTATTCAAAATAGGAAGGACTGTTTGATCTAATAAATAATAACCACCAAGTGTAATTAACCCAATACCGATCCATCTTTGATGATTGATAAAATAATCAATGATAGGTTCGTCATTTACACGTTCTTTTCCATACTTTGCAGTTTGCTGTAAAGCGTCAAAGAAGCTATAGAACCAAATGATTGGTACTAAAAATAAAAACGCCGAAAGTCTTAATAAGTCGAGTAAATATATTGAAAGTAAAAAGGCTGCCATAAGCTGAAGGCCACGGCGTTGTAAGCCTAAATACATATGTCCTGCTCCAGGGAACATCGCTAAAATAGAAGCGAATGTTTTATTTTTCTTTCCTAGTTCACGGTGCTCTTCAAACTCTTCGAAAATAGTACGATCATCTAGTTGCTCGCCACGTTCTTTTTTCTGGAGTTGCTGAACAACATCGAAGAAATTGTAAATCCATAAAACAGGTAATGTAATAAGGAAGATAAGAAAACTTTCTTGCGATGTTAAAAGTGCAACGAATATAATCATACTTCCGATTCCTGTGCAAGCTACTAAAAATGTAAGTCCACGTTGCATAAGTCCTAATTGAAAATGACCAAGTCCAGGGATGATGGATAGGAGAATGATATAAAATCGTTCGCTTTCTTTAGAGGAATTTATCAATTCGCCAGCTTCTTGTTTTTTCGATTGATTAATAATAGTGATAACTAAATCTAATAAATTGATCGCCCATAACACGACTAGTAAAAATAGAGAAAGAAAAGCAATATCACGCGCTCCTAATGCTATTGTACAAAATGCTGCAAAGATAAATAGAAATACAGCCCCTCCGCTATATAAAATAAACCGTCCTATCTTTTTTAAATATAAATGTCCAAGCCCAGGAATTAGCCCTAATACAAGTGCTAAAAAGGGATTTTTATTCATGCTTTGAACCTCCGTCCTTTTTTGATGTGTCTACCGATTTGTTTACAATTTGTTGTGAGATAGAAGCCTCGTTATG
This sequence comes from Bacillus sp. EB106-02-03-XG38, assembly GCF_058792175.1. Classification (NCBI taxonomy): domain Bacteria; kingdom Bacillati; phylum Bacillota; class Bacilli; order Caryophanales; family Bacillaceae; genus Bacillus; species Bacillus sp. EB106-02-03-XG38. The sequence continues at coordinate 10,405 of NZ_JBYTED010000002.1, read as the reverse complement.
TTTTGAAGATTTCTCGAAATTTGATGTCGCTGTGAAAATATATTGGAATAAACCACTTACCATAAAAATAATGGTAGCTGCGGTCGCAATTATGTAGTGAATAATCGTTCGCTTTAGTGAGTTTGTTTTTATATTTTCATTAGGTTGCAGCGTTTCAAAATCAATTTGCGTCATAACTTCATTCGTAAATGAATCATCATTTATCATTGGAAGGTTTTCCTGTTGTTCATCGATACTTTCCATATAAAGCGCTAAACAATGATCACATTCATAAAGGTGTTCTTCCATAGATTCACGTTCATTGCTTTCTAAAAAATCTAAAGTATAATTACGCCAATCTTCTTTTGAATAATGCGTCATAGAAACTCTTCCTCCTTCCAATGTTTTTTAATCCATTTTCTTGCCCGATACAGTTTCATTTCGACTGTTTTCACTTCGATGTTTTCCTGCAAAGCAATTTCTTGATAGCTTTTTTCTTCTAAGTAATGTGAGAGAACGACGTCACGGTAATTTTCGGGAAGTTCTCTCAGCTTTTGAGCAATGAGTAATTTTTGCTCTTTCGTCAATAATAAAGCCTCAATATTTTGAGAGGATTTTATATTTTCCTCAGTTTCTTTACATAAGGAGAGCTCTTCGTTTTCTCTAGCTTTTTTTCTCTTATAATCAATAGCGTGATTGGTGGCAATACGCGCCATCCACGTTTTTAATCCGCGAAATTGATAATTTGGGAGAGAGGCGTGAATTTTTACGAATACTTCTTGTGTAACATCTTTCGCATCTTCTTCATGTCTTAAAATGGAAAAGATAACTTGGAAAATATAGTGACGATATGTTTGCACAAGGATACGAAAAGCATGTTCGCTCCCTTGCTGTGCTTTTTCAATTAATTGTTTTTCCTCAATGGGTCTCTCCCTCCTTTTTGACGCATTCTATTATATAGACGTAAGAAATGACTGGTCACCCTACACATGTTGTAAAAAAAGAATAATATATTTTTAGAAAGGAGGCTATATGAAAAAAGGTGTGAAAAAATGGTAAAAAGGAGTATATAATGAGCAAGTGGGAAATGTTACGGGAAGAAAGGATGTGAATGTTAGTAGGGGAAGGTCCATACTAACAAACATGAAAATTAAAATATTAATCGCAGACGATAATTCTTTTATTAGAGAAGGCATGAAAATTATTTTAAATACATATGAAGAGTTCGAAGTGGTAGATACAGTAAATGATGGGAAAGAAGCAGTGGACTATTGCAAAAAGAACGACGTTGATATCGCTCTCTTAGATGTTCGTATGCCAAATATGAACGGGGTAGAGGCGACGAAATTTATTTGTGACGAGACGAGAACGAAACCGCTAATTTTAACGACGTTCGATGATGATGAATATATTTTAGATGCAGTAAAAAACGGAGCGAAAGGTTATTTATTAAAAAATAATGATCCAGAGCGTATTCGTGATGCAATAAAAGGAGTATATAACGGTCAAACTGTTATGCAAGATGTAGTGCTTGATAAAATTAAGTGCAATTTAATGGAAAGCAAAGAGGACGAATGTAAAATAGATAAGAGCCTTTTTACAGAAAGAGAACTTAGTATTATCGCGTTAATAGCGAAAGGTTTCTCCAATAAAGAAATTTCAAAGCAACTTTTCATATCAGAAGGAACGATTGCAAATTATATTACATCCGTTTTAGGGAAAACTGGACTTGAACATCGCACACAAATTGCGATTTATTATTTAACAGGGAAAGTAGATTAGTGATATGGAATTTTGGTTAATTGTAAGTAAATTAATTGTCTTTATATATATTGTGTTTAGTTACATTTATTTAAATGTTGCGAATTTACCATGGATTATACTTACTTTGCTTTTATATCTTTCTGTAAACGTGCTCATTTCTATATTTAAAAAAGATACGCAAAAAAGCATATTAACTACTCTGTCAATTGGTCTAGTTATATTATTTACATGGAAGGTTCATCCGTTTTTTATTTTGTTTTTACCTTTAAACTTATATGAAATTATATTTCGTTATATAGAGAAGAAATGGCTGATCTTTATCATAATGATGATTCCTATTATTTTTACAAATGAAAGTATCCGAATGACATATGGATTAATTGTTGCATTTGCCTTCATCGTATTAACTATGGCAGAACGGTATACATCGCGTATATTAAAGCTTGAATCACAAAATGATAAGATGCGAAAAGATATGCAGCGGCTGACGAAAAGCTTACATGAAAATAAAGAGTATATAAAGCAATCAGAGTACACATTTAAGTTAGAAGAGAGAAACCGGCTCTCTCAAGAAATTCATGATAAAATTGGCCACTCGATGACAGGGGCGCTAATTCAAATGGAGGCAGCAAAGAGATTAATGGGGATAGATAAAGAAAAATCTGCCGAGTTATTACAAAATGCAATTCATATTTCGAAAGATGGAATTGAAAGTATTCGGGTTACATTAAAAAATATGAAACCACCAACTGAGCAAATTGGTATTCATCGTATGAAATTATTCATAGAGGAATTTGCCGGTAAGCATGATATAAATATTCCTTTCGTATATAAAGGGAATTTAGATATGATTTCACCGATTCAGTGGAAGATTATCGGTGAAAATGTTACGGAGGCATTAACAAATGCGATGAAATATGCTGATGCGACAGTCATTTCAATCGATATTCATGTACTTAATAAGATGGTAAAGGTACAAGTGAAGGATAACGGAAAAGGTGCAACTCGCGTTAAGAAAGGTCTCGGGATTATGGGGATGGAGGAGCGAACAGCATCAGTAAACGGGAAAATTATTGTAGATGGAACAAGTGGTTTTTCAGTAACAATGTTGTTGCCCATATAGGAAATGGTTATGAAAATGAATCATCTCATATGAAAAAAGTGAATAATCTCATGTGAAAAGAATGAACTTCTGCACTGAGCAGGTTCATTCTTTTTGTTTATACTAAAAGCAGAGAAACCGAAATAGGGGTGAAATGATGAATACATTAGAAATTAAAAATTTAACGAAAAAATTTGGTGATTTCATCGCGGTAGATAATATGTCTTTATCTATTAAAGAAGGAGAGATATTTGGCTTTTTAGGATCAAATGGTGCTGGTAAGAGTACAACGATAAATATGATTGCTGGCTTGCTAAGAAGTAATGAAGGTGAAATTAGCATATTAGGAAAAAATATAAAGAAGCATAATCGGTTTGCGAAGATGAATATCGGTATCGTTCCACAAGATATTGCGATTTATGAAGAGTTAACAGCCTATGAAAATGTGAAATTCTTTGCTGGATTGTACGGGTTAAGAGGAGCTGAACTAAAAGCGAGAGTAGAGGAAGCACTTCAGTTTGTAGGGCTTAGCGATAAACATAAAAGTTACCCGAAAAACTTTTCTGGCGGAATGAAACGAAGACTGAATATCGCTTGTGCAATCGCTCATAGACCGAAGTTAATTATTATGGATGAGCCGACAGTTGGAATTGATCCACAGTCAAGAAACTATATTCTTCAGTCTGTTCGAAAATTAAATGAAATGGGAAGTACCATTATTTACACGAGCCACTACATGGAAGAAGTAGAAGAGATTTGTACGAAAATAGCAATTGTAGATCACGGTAAAGTAATTGCGGAAGGCACGAAAGAACAGTTAAAAGCGATTATTACTGATACGAAAGATATTTGGGTTGAAGTGAAATCAGTAGAAAATTTAGACGGAGAACAGTTAAAAGAGATAAACGGTGTGAAAGCTGTTCAAATTGAAGAGAACGTAATTAAAGTAAACTCGGATGCAGGAGTAAATAATTTAAATAAAATTATTCAGCACTTCATTAATCATGACATTGAAATCCGCTCGTTAGAGGAGCAAGCTCCAAACTTAGAAACAGTATTCCTTACGTTAACTGGAAGAAACTTACGAGATAAATAAAAGGTAAATGAAGAAAAGGTAAAGGGAGGTTCATCAATTGAACATCTTCAATATTGCAGTTATGCATATTAAAAGAGATTTCAGGGACGTAAGAACTTTAGTTTTTATGTTAGCATTTCCGATTGTGCTAATGCTTGTGTTAGGAACGGCGTTAACGAATGCATTTAATAGTGATAGTCAATCGATTAAAGATATACAGGTGCTATATAAGGATGAAGCAAGTAGCACATTTTCTCAAGCATTTGAAGCATTTACGAAAGAAGTCGATAAATCGAGTATTCATTTTAAAAAAGCTTCTGGCAGTATAGATGGGAAAGAAGAAGTGAAGCAAAATAAATATGCTGCTTATGTAGAGTTAAATAAAGATGGTGCAAAATTGTACGGAAGTGACAAAAGTAGTATTGAGGGAAGTATTGTGGAAGGTATGCTTACAACATTTGTTGATAAGTACAATGTAGCGACCGAGGTTGCTACAGTAGATCCTAGTAAGGTGAGCGCAGTTATTTCAAACGGAAATCATAATGATTATATAAAAGAAACATCTTTACAAGCTGCGAAAAAACCAGGTTCTATGGATTACTATGCGGTTGTAATGACAACGATGATTGCACTATATGCTGCGATGGGAGCGAGTTCTTTGATTCGAGGAGAACGAATACGTAAAACAGGAGATCGTCTCATTGCTGCACCTGTAAGTAAGGCTGAAATATTCATTGGAAAAGTACTTGGTAGTCTAGTAGCAAATGCCCTTTGCGTATTACTTGTCATGTTATTTAGCAAATTTGTATTTCAAGCAAATTGGGGCGACCACCTTGGAATCATATTTCTTATTTTATTAACACAGGTCTTTCTAGCAATTAGCTTCGGTTTAGGGATTGGATATATTACGAAAACAGCTGAATCATCGAGAGCGATTATTCTTGTAGTTGTGCAAGTAGCCTCTATTTTTGGTGGTGCATATTTCGTAATAGAAGAAAATTTCGTTACGAATTTATCACCATTAACGTGGGCAAACACAGCTGTTATGAAAATTATTTATGCAAATGATGTAGGAGCAGCACTGCCAGTAATATGTTTAAATCTTGGGATTTCAACACTCTTTTTATTACTTGCAATTATTGCATTACGTAGACGGGAGGGGCTATAGTATGAAAGATATTTTATGGCTCATACAAAAAACGTTATCTGTACTTTTGAAAAATAAAAAAGGCTTATTCATTATTATTAGTTTGCCAATAATCGGAACGCTTATCTCTTTTTCGATATACGGAAATGCAGGGCAAGGATCGTTAAATATAGGGATTATAAATAAAGAAAACGAGCCGATAGCAAATGATACGATAAAGTTTTTAGAAGGATTAAATCATGTGAAAGTGAGTAAGGTAAAGGAGTCGGAAGTAGAAGATAAACTCACTTCCAAAAAAATTGATGGAGTTATAACATTACATTCAGGTTTTTCAAAAAGTGTTCGAGAAGGGAAACCAGATCATATCGAGATTGCATCCATTAAAGGTGATCAAGTAACAGGATTTATAAAATCATATTTATATAGCTATATTGATAATGTAGCAGCTATTAGTAAAGTTGCAGGAACAGATCAAAGTACATTTAATACTATGTACGCAGGGTATCAAAAAAGTGCATTTAAAATGAAGACGGAGACGCTAGAAGATACTTCCAAAAATAAAGATATGACAAATCAAACGATGGGTTATCTTATTATGTTTATGCTGTTTTCAGCAGCGAACTTATCAGGTTATATTTTAAAAGAAAAAGAAAATAGAACGTATTTCAGACTCTTATCAACGCCGATAGATGGGAAGAAGTTTATATTATCTAATGTCGGGGTAAATCTGATGATATTAACAGTACAAATTCTGATTACAACCCTATTCCTAACGAATGTATTTCATACGAATATCAATATGCCTTTCATAGTGATGATTGGTGTACTCATGCTATTTGCATTAATAGCGATTGGAATATCGTTAGTTCTTGTTGCTTTTTCGAAAAACTCAGCATCAGCAAACGCAATGCAAAATATGGTTATTGTACCGACATGTTTACTTGCTGGATGTTATTTCCCGTACGACATTATGCCAAAAGCAGTGCAAAAAGTAGCTGATTTTCTTCCGCAGAGATGGCTATTAGACACAGTATCAAAACTACAACAAGGAATTCCAATTTCAGATTTGTATTTAAATATTTTAATCTTAATTGCCTTTGCGGTAGCATTCTTCTTAATTGCTATTTATAAGTTTGGAAGAAATAATGATGCGAGAAACTTTGTTTAATATGAAAAGGGTGCGACGTTAAGTTGCACCCTTTTTTTGTATGAAGCATGAAATGTAAATTGGAATGACAAAATAGAAGGGTGGAAAGAAAAGGAGCGGAAGGAAATCAAAATGATTAAAAAAATATTGCGAGTTACTTCTATTATTATTGCTATTGTTGTTTTTATTGTAATTTGGATGCATATCGATGTTACTTTAGGTAGGAAAATGGAAGCCGGGAAAAATATGCCGACAGAGTATGCACCTCATTATAGTGATTTTCAATTATATATAGAAGGGAAGTCTTTTTATAAACAATTATTTACTGATATAAGAGAAGCCAAAAGCTCCATTTACACGTATTTCTTCATTTTGTCGGATGATAAAAGTAGCCATACTTTTTTAAACTTATTAAAAGAAAAGGCAAAAGAAGGAGTAAACGTCTATTTATCCGTTGATCGTATTAATGATTTATCATTTGAAAGAAAGATGATAAACGAATTGCGGGAAAGTGGTGTACATTTTACATATAGTAGAAAACCTAAATTGCCATTCGGATTTTATTCACTTCACCATCGTAATCATCGCCGTATTACGACGATTGATGGGGAGATTGGATATACAGGTGGTTTTAATATAGGGGATGAATATTTGGGGAAAGATAAGAAATTTGGATATTGGCGTGACTATCATGTGAGGCTTAAAGGGGAAGGAGCCAAAGATTTAGAGGAACAATTTGCTTTAGATTGGAAACGAGATACGAAAGAACATATAAAGAGAAGTACGAATAAAGCGAGTAAAGGGAATACATTACATACGATGGCTAGTTATAATGGACATCACGTCGCTGAAACATATATCGAATTAATACAACAAGCGAAGCATTCAATCGTAATTACAACACCTTATTTTATAGCGAAAAATAAAGAATTTATGAATGCTTTAATAGAAGCGCAAAAACGTGGTGTTACAGTGAAAATACTTTGGTCATATAAACCAGATATTCCTCTCATTAAAGAGGCAGCGTATCCTTATATTCGTCAAGCTGTTAATAACGGAATTAAAGTATACGGTTATAAAAAAGGGATGTTTCATGGGAAGTTAACGCTGATTGATAATGAACTAACTGTTATCGGTACAACGAACATAACGGCACGTAGCTTCTATATAAATGATGAGATGAATTTGTATATTCATGGTGGAACTATCGTATCAGAAGTGAATGAGGCATTAACAAAAGATTTTGGTGATTCAAAGGAAATGACGAAAGAGTTTTTTGAGAAGTTATCGTTTTGGGAGCGTTGTAAGGAAAAGTTGGGGGGATTGGCTGATTTTTATTTATAAAGTTTAAAGAAAAGGGGTCTTTTAGAGGCCCCTTTTTTTATGGGGAATAATTATTTCTCATGCACAAGCAATGAAGCATCATCATTAATCAAAGTCCCTACGTGCTCCCCTAAGCAAATTCTTTTCATAACCCCCGGCTCATCGAAGTTAAAGACGTGTGCAGGTAAATTATAATCACGGGCAAGTAGTAAAGCGGCTTGATCCATTACTTGTATGTTTTGCCTAACAATATCGTTATAGTTTAGTTTTTTATACATTTTTGCTGCTTTATTATGCTTTGGATCGCTAGTAAAGACGCCATCTACTCCTTGTTTTGCGACTAATATTGCGTCACTATTCATTTCAATGGCTCTTTGAACACTTGGATAATCTGTCGTAACGAACGGTTGCCCGTTGCCGCCTCCAAAAATAACGATATAACCGCTATCTAAATGGTGTACTGCACGTAAGCGAATGTATGGTTCAGCTACAGCATTAAACGGGATGGAAGTCATAACGCGCACTTCTTTATTTGTTTTACTCGTTAAAACGCCGCGTAGCATTAAGCTATTGATAATTGTACCTAGTGTACCGATATTATCAGCTTCTACACGATCAATGCCCCATTCTTCAGCTAAATGACCTCTGAAAATGTTCCCGCCTCCGATGACGATAGATACTTCAATACCTAAATCAACGATGGATAAAATCTCATTTGCGATATGTTCTAATCGTTTGGAGTTAAAGCTATTTCCTGTTTGATCGGCAAGTGCACCGCCGCTTAATTTAATTAAGACACGTTTATATGGCCTCATAACAATTCCCCCTATATAGATCGCAATTAAAAAGGAACAAAGGCAAATGCCTTTGTTCCTTTTTAAGAAAATGAAAAAGAAAAGAAGATAGAACGAATTTTTGTACATAATTTTTCATACTATCCACTCCTTTTCATTTCGATTTGTTGTAAGTATATATCTTTTTGATTATACGAAACAATCTGATTACTTATCAAGTATATTTTATTTCTTTTTAATGAAAAGGTGTCAATGAAAAAGAAAAGAAAAATTTTCGAATTTTTTGTGACGAACTTGTAGTTTTTTGTATGATTTTGTAGGTTCGCCTATATGATGTGTGAGTAAGCTTTTATAAATACGAAATGAAAGCGTTCGCATAAAGGGGATGAACATAAATGAAAAAATTCGGATTGGCAACACAAATTTTTGTTGCACTTGTTTTAGGGATTGTAGTAGGGGCAATCTTCTATGGTAATAAAACGGCGATTTCTTATATCACACCAATTGGGGATATATTTATTCACTTAATTAAAATGATTGTAGTACCGATTGTTATTTCAGCATTAATTGTTGCGGTAGCTGGTGTAGGAGATATGAAGAAGCTTGGGAAACTGGGCGGGAAGACAATTCTTTATTTCGAAATCATTACGACGATTGCTATTTTAATGGGATTACTTGCGGCAAATATATTCCAACCAGGTACTGGTGTTGATATGAATAACTTACAGCAAAGTGATATTTCTTCTTATAAACAAACAGCAGATGCGACAGAGAAGCAAGGTTTTGCTGAGACAATTGTTCATATTGTACCGAAAAACGTATTTGAATCGATTGCACAAGGTGACTTATTACCGATTATTTTCTTCTCAGTATTATTCGGTTTAGGAGTTGCGGCAATTGGAGACAAAGGAAAGCCTGTCTTTAACTTCTTTGAAGGTGTACTCGAAGCGATGTTTTGGGTTACAAATCAAGTTATGAAATTTGCACCATTTGGTGTATTCGCATTAATTGCGGTTACGGTTGCAAAATTTGGTGTAGCAACACTACTTCCTTTAGGAAAACTAGTGCTAGCTGTATACGTAACTGTTATACTATTCGTTGTGATTGTATTAGGTATTAATGCTCGAATGGTTGGCGTAAACATTTTTACATTAATGAAAATATTAAAAGAAGAACTTATTCTTTCATTTACGACAGCAAGTTCAGAAGCTGTTTTACCTAATATAATGAGAAAAATGGAAGAGTTTGGTTGTCCAAAGGCAGTTGCCTCTTTCGTTATTCCGACAGGTTATACATTTAACTTGACTGGATCAGCTATTTATCAAGCGTTAGCGGCATTGTTTGTTGCACAAATGTACGGTGTGCACATGTCACTGACAGAGCAAATAACGTTATTATTCGTTCTCATGTTAACATCCAAGGGTATGGCGGGAGTTCCAGGTGCATCGTTCGTTGTTGTATTAGCAACGTTAGGTTCAATGGGGTTACCACTAGAAGGTATCGCTTTAATTGCGGGAATTGACCGCATTTTAGATATGATTCGCTCATCTGTCAATGTATTAGGAAATGCATTAGCGGCCATTGTTATGTCGAAGTGGGAAGGCGAATTCGATAATGAGAAAGCAAAACAATATGTAGAAACAGTCAAAGAAACAAAAGCAGCATAAGAAATCGTTAAGGAGTGAATAATCATGGCAACATTAACTGAAGTTAAAAATGGTGTTCGAATTGAAAAAGATTTTTTAGGTGAAAAAGAAGTACCAAACTATGCATACTACGGCGTACAAACAATGCGTGCAGTTGAAAACTTCCCAATTACAGGATACAAAATTCATGAAGGCTTAATTAAAGCGTTCGCAATTGTAAAGAAAGCTGCAGCACTTGCTAATACAGATGTAGGAAGATTGGAATTGAATAAGGGCGGCGCGATCGCAGAAGCCGCTCAAGAAATTCTTGATGGAAAATGGCATGATCATTTCATCGTAGATCCAATTCAGGGCGGAGCAGGTACTTCAATGAACATGAATGCAAATGAAGTCATTGCCAACCGTGCTCTTGAATTATTAGGAATGGA